>JAAUOM010000242.1 GCA_012034865.1 Acaryochloris sp. CRU_2_0
CTGGCCTTTTTGATTGCTGACCGTTGCCGTCAACGGTTCACTCAAGGGTCCCCGTTGCTGTTGCTGCTCCTTGACTTTATAGATCATGACGGTCACCCCTGGATCCGCCGTGCCATCCAAGGTCACTTGCTGGTCAAACAGAAAAAACTCAGAACTAAGAAACTGAGGCGTATTAATGCCGCGATTGGCCGTATCCCGCTGGCGGTTTTTAGAATTCCGCTGAGGATTGGGACCATCCCCCCTTTGGTAATCTTGCACCCCCGTTTGAGAGGGCGCGGTCAAATCAACCCGGTTCGTGTCTAGACGGGCAAAGCGATCCAGAAAACGGTTATGGCGGCCTACGAGATCGATGCTCAGACCTGCCAAGTTAGCAAAGCGATTATCCTGGATCAGGTTGCGAATACTGGTGGGATAGGCCGCGATCACCACACCGGGACCCGGTTGATCGGCAATGGTGTTATTGAGAACTTGGTGGTCATTGCCCATCAGGTAAATAGCGGCTTGGGGCAAGCGACGACCATTACGGGTGATCTGGTTGTCCTGAATTCGGGTGGCTCCTGCTGTCCTAAACAGAAAGATGCCACTGCCACCGTTGTTCGTGATCTGGTTAGCGCGAATCCGGGTTCCTTCAATGCGCCCCTCTAAGTGGATCCCATCGGCCATCCCCGCAAGGCCATTATTTTCAATGAGGTTATGGGCAATTTCCGTCCGCTCAGCCCGCACACTGGTGATCACGGCACTGCCCTGGTGATGGGCAATCCGGTTGTTGAGAATGCGAGTACCAATAGCGTTGTAAATCGAGACTCCAAAAGAGGAACGAGGGGTGTTTGGCATTGCCGTCGGGGGGGGTGAATGCTTTGGTGCTAAGCCTAACCAGTTGGCGGTAATGACGACTCCTTGGGGAAGATGGGGGTCTTGGTTGGGATAATGGATCGCGGGGTTATTTTGCTCTAGGCGCTGGGCTGGTAGCAAGGGATGGGCGATGAAAATATCTGCGGAGGGGGTAGTGCCGATGGTTTTAGACGTAGAGGTAAACCCGTAGAGACTCAGTCCTTGAACCTGGACGCCACTAGCAGCAATGGTGAGCCCGCGAAAGACTTCGACTTTGGGGGCCGGGGTGAGGGCAACGATGGGAACAGAGATATCCTGTTGGTCTTTAGAGATCGCATAACCGGGTTGGCTGGTGCCATCGACCACTAAGTTAGGACTGGCCAGGGTGGGTAAGACTGACTGTAAGCGAATAGTGGTGTCTTGGGCAGGCAAGTCAAACTCAATGCGGCTGTGGTCCTGAGTTGAGCTAACTTGGGCTTGTTCAGCGGCACTGAGGTCTTTTTGCTTGAGGGTGCCGTTGGTGAGGGCGATCGCTTCCCTCAAAGTTAAAGCATCATCCGCTTGAATGTCTCCATCTACCGGACTGTTGACGACCACGCGCAGCAAGGGATAGGTCGGTACTGCCGTTGGTGCTGCTGCGGCTGGATCCATGAATTGACAGCCACCCTGACAACGACTCAGTAAACTGTATCCCAGGAGAAGAGTGGTAAGAGAGGTGCCAGCAAGGATGGTTCCCCTTGAGAGGCGGAGCCATTTTGCAGGAGGCTGAAGGAGTCTAGGGGAATGCATAGCTAACTCGCTGGTTCAATTGCATCTAATGAATAGATAGGATATTTGAGGAATGAGATCGACAATGCTGTCTGTTTTTAACCCCGAGATTACCCTTGTGAAACCTGACCGGGTTGAGAGGAACTAGAAATGGGTGCAACTGGGGAATAAGTGGCTTGCACTGGAGACAGCTTAAGAGACAGATCCGCTGCTGTTGCTGGGGTTTTCTCGGTCTGGGTGGCAACAGTGGTGGGTTTTTGTTTTTGTTGTTCAGGGGTCTTTTGGAACCCAAAATCCTTGAACAAGTTGTTATCCAGTTTGAGGGTAAGACCAAAGTAAGGCCCACTGGCGGAGCGAGCATTGCCGAGATCGCGATCGCTGACATCCCCGAAGGCATACCCTGCTGCCAAGCGTAAATTGGGATTCAGATAATACCCTACTTCAGCCGAAGCCCCCACTTCATTAAACCCAGCACTTCCCTGGCGAATCCAGCGCACCTCACCACTGAGATCCCAGTGGTAATCGAGGCGATAGGTAGCCCGGAGTTGGGTCAGAGAAATGGTGCTGGTGCCCACCAGATCTTGTGCCAAATGGGTTTTGCTATGGCGAAGACCAAATTTGCCATACAATTCCCACCGCCAGTTAGGAGCATAGATAGCTTCAGCCAACAACAGATGATCCTCAGACCCTGTCCCACTCCCTAAGATAATAGTGTCGGGAACTGTGGCTGGATTCTGGCGATACTCATAGCGCAAGAGGGCATTGAGTTTATCGCTTTCCGGATTACGATAGGCTACCCCAACTTTCACATCGCGGCTGGTGCCTAATCCCGCTAAGCCTGGGTTAGAGGCACTGGCTTGGTTGTAGCGCATCAACACTGTCCAGTCACGGGTGATCCGCCCCAAGGCATTGGCTGTCACAACCATGTTAGAGCCTTGCGGTGTGTCGCTATATTCAAAGCGGGCACTGGCTTGGAAATCGGGATTGTCGGTATAAGCCAAACCCACACTGAAACTGTCTCCAGAGGTCAACCCCAAGGCCGAAGCCCCGGAACCCAAAGCATAGGGTTGGGCAAACTGTTGACTGGCAGCAGTTTGCTTGAGGGAGGAACTAAAGACATGCTCATAGGAAAAATCTGCCCGTAACCCTGGGGCTAGAGTAATCCCTTGCTCAATGCCAAAGTAACCCGCCATTCCTAAATCGTCGAACATGGAGAGTTGGCCTCTGAGAGTTGTATCCGTGGAAAAGGTATGTTGACCCGTGATATCTAAACTGGTGATCAAATCATCCTTAAACTGGCCGCCATTGAGATAGGTATTGTTGAGACTCACCACCACACTGGGATGCACTTGCCAATCTAAGCCCACCGAGGTGCGGCTGGGATAAATGGGATCGGTCTCAGAAGATAAGGTGAGGTCATTTTGGGCGCGTATCTTTAAGGTTTTGGTCAAGGGCACGATTAAGCTACTGCGGAGTTGATCCGAGGAGAATTGTCGATTAGTGAGGCGATCGGTGCGATCGCGGTGCACATAATCCACTGCAACATCTGCCTTACCAATTTGCTGCTGAATTCCTGCCGTAATGGTGGTTAAGGAGTTGTTGACTGGGTTCCCTAGCAAAGGCGTGAATCCCGGCTGAATCAGCTCCCCAAAAGCATCTAGAGGGCGAGGGGCAACCCCAAAATTATCCTCATGATCATAGCTGGCTCTCAGTTTAGTTTTATCGGTAATGTCTGCTTTCACTTCAGCGCCATAGCGAGTCTGCCCCGGCACAAAGCTGGTTGTAGCATTATTAGAAAAACCCACATCGGCTCTTTTCCAATAAGCTCGGCCATGAATTTTTTGAACAGTGTACCTTCCAACTCCACGCGATAGGCATTGCCACTGACTGCCTCAGC
>JAAUOM010000114.1 GCA_012034865.1 Acaryochloris sp. CRU_2_0
TTGTCAGTATCACTTGCCGAGGAGGAAAGAAAATATATCAAAACTTATTCCCGCTCAAAACCCTGTTGGAGTTTATCTCTCAGAGCGTTGAGAAACTGTTCCCACCCAAGAAGAAGATTTATTTGCCGAATGTTTATGAGGTTTTCGATCTACTGAATATCACTCCAAATGTAATTCAAGAAGCTACTTTTATGCTGACTATTCTAGGCTTAGTTGCGGGTGGCATCGGCGTTTCTTTGCTTCCTGCTAATGCTCAAAACCTCCAAAGAAAAGGAGTAGTATACAAAGAAATCGCTGAACCAGTATCCGTTGTCAAAATAGCCGTTTTCTGGCGACAAAGTCAATTTTACCCGATTCTTTCCAATTTCCTTGAGGTTACTCAAACAGTGACTAATGAGTCCTACCTATTACAGAAGTCTGTGTAAATTATGCTTCAGAGCCAAGCCCATTAAAGGATTTCAGGAATGGATAAAGTCGAACTTAGAAAAACCAACCATAAGAGTGTAATCCTTTCCCCAATAAATTCACCCCTAAATAGCATATCCACACCACAAAAAAGCCCCCTGTGGCTAAATAGGCCGGACGTCGTCCTTGCCAACCCCGCGTAATCCGCGCATGCAGATAAGCGGCAAAAACTAACCAGGTAATCAACGCCCAAGTTTCTTTGGGATCCCAGCTCCAGGGTGCCCCCCAAGCTTCATTGGCCCACACTGCCCCAGCAATAATACCAACGGTCAGTAAGGGGAAGCCCAGACCAATCATGCGATAACTGAGATTATCGAGAGATTCAGCCAAACTAAGACGATGCAAAGAGAGCACAGGGGGTTGTGAGGAGTCTACAGGGGTGAGGACTGCTGTTGATGTGGCTGAGGCTGAAGCGACACCGATTGTTAGACTCTCTTCCCTAATACAGTCAGAGCTGGCTTGAGCAGAGGTAGAGGCCAAGGTCTCACGTTTGCGAAATCCCCCGGTGCCAATGGAGCTACCCTTGAGTTCGACGGGCTGACCCCAAGTGATCAGGAGAAATGCGATCGCCAATAACGACCCCACTAATAAGGCCGAATAACTGAGCATCATAATGCTGACATGCATCATCAGCCAATTGGATTTGAGGGCAGGCACCAACGGAGCAGACACCTGCATCTCTTTGGGTAAAGACAAAGCGGCAAAGGCAGTAATGCTCATGGCGACCGGAGCCGTGGCAGCACCGACCAATCGACTGCGGCTGAGTCCCTCTGCCAACAAGTGGATTGTGGTGACCCCCCAGGCCAAGAAAAATAAAGACTCGTAGAGATTACTAATGGGGAAATAGCCCCCTTCTATCCAGCGAGCGCCTAACAAACAAGCCATAGAAAGATTGGCAATGGCCATGCCTGCCGTGCCTAGGGTTTGCAACAGTGGAATCTTAGGAAAGGCGGCACCTCCCCAGTAAATCAGCATGGTCACCAATAAGACTGCGAAGGAAAGATTATCCAGCTTATTCTGGAGAACAATCAGATCGATACCCATTCTATGCTCCTCGTCAAGAACTCAGCTCAAGCCGTGTTAATTGAGTCAATACTCTTTGTTTATCCTACCGAATTACGGACATGGACCGCTGGCATTGTCTGGTCGGATATCCATGGGTGCAGCAGATTGCAGGTGGATAAAGGCAGCCTGGGCAGCCGCTTTCTCCGCCGCTTTGATAGAGCGACCTTTGCCCGTACCTAATAAGTGCCCCTGTAGCCAAACTTCAGCCGTAAACCGTTCTTCTCCAGATGCAGGGTCGGGGGGTTCGTTCTCTTGTACCCGATAGTCTGGGCGTTGTTGATAGGCTGCTTGCGTCCATTCCTGAAGTGCAGCTTTATAGTTTTGATAGGTGGGGTCGGTGCGTACCCGTTCTGCTTGTTTGTGTAACTGGGGCTGTAACCAAGGTTGAACCAAGGACAGATCCCCCGTACTGAAATAGAGAGCCCCAACCAGGGCTTCCAAGGCATCGGCTAACCGGGAGTCTTGACCTTTGGTATCTTTGAGGGCACTCGACCCCAAGAGCAGGAAGCGCTCTAGGCCGTAACTGGCAGCGAGGGTGGCTAAGTTGCGATCGCTCACCAATACCGAACGCACAGCCGACCACTCACCCACGGAGCCATGATGATCGGCTTCCCACAACAAGATACTGGCCAATAACCGCACCACTGCATCTCCTGCAAACTCCAGTTGTTCATAATTGGCCTGGGCAGAGGCAGAGGGATGCGTAAGCGCTAAATCTAATAAATCCCAACGGATAGGAGTCGTTGTGGACAACCCCAGTCTCAGGATCAACTTTTCCAATTGGCGCTGTCGTTGCGGCAGGCAACCAGACATCTTAATCTCAGACACTAAAACCCATGAATTTACAAATGGTTTAACCCTAGTACATTGCAGCATAAATGCCGCAACCCTTTTAAAATCCCCAATTTTAAAGATATTGTTTCAAGGTTTTTGCCTTCTTACTTCCGCGTAGCAGTACTAGCAACTGATACAAAAAAAGAGCAGGCCGTAAGCCGGGTTCTGTTCTCCTTCTGCAAACGAGAGTAATACACTGCTCAGCTTGATTTATAGAAAGAGGGTAGTTATCTATCTGGGACGCCTGTTACCAGACGCCTCTAGCGGCGCATCAAACGAGGACAGGGAAAAGACCAACCTTTGCCCTCTTTGCCTTGCTCTCCACTGGGGTTTACCGAGCCAACGCCTCTCGACGTTGCTGGTGTGCTCTTACCACACCTTTGCACCCTTACCTGTTAGCATTTAGCTGGGATTAAACAGCTAAATCCTCCATCGGCGGTATGTTTCTGTGGCACTCTCCTCACGGTCACCCGCACTGGGTATTACCCAGCAAGTTTGGTCTTTCGAGAGCCCGGACTTTCCTCAGACCTGCAACCGCAAGTCCGCAACCACCTACACCTGCTCTTTTCTTACTCTACACAGTCTAGATAGATTGTGGACATTTATAACTGTGAATTAAATCCATTTTCGGTAGTCTAAGGGTAAATTACTTCCTCACCCCAGACAATAACCAATAGCAAATAACACAGGTTCCCACTCACTTGAGAAAATCTTAAAAATTTTGGTCATTTCCAAAGAATATGCATAGAGTTGTGATCATAAAGCTAGCCAACAAATTGTGGTGAAGAAATTAAAAACAGTTCATGATCACCCATAAGCAACGAGATAAGTCCAGGAATTCATAGTGTCTATATCATGGTGCAGGAGGTTGAGCACATGTTACCCGTAAAATCTACTTCAATGTCTACCTTCGCAATGTTAGTCACCTTGGGGTTAAGTTCACCTGTGTTCTTGACGAAGGTGCAGTTGGCCAACGCTCAAACTCAATCCTCCCCCGCTCCTAAAACCTTGAAGATTGATAACCTCACCCGTATGGCACCCATTAATCAGGTGCTCAAATCAGGGTATGAAGGTCAATCCCCCGATATAACGATTCAAATTCGATCCCAAAGCCCGGACTCGACTCTAGAATCCCTACAAAATAAAGAGGCCGACTTAGCCGCAATCAGTCGCCTGTTGACGCCTGAAGAAAAAGCCCAAGGCATGATCCAAACGCCGATTACCCGCGAAAAAATTGCGATTGTGGTTGGCAAAGACAATCCCTTGGCTCAAGAGTTAACGATCGATCAAGTAGTCAAAATATTTCAAGGGGAAATTACAGATTGGTCAGAACTGGGGGGAAAACCGGGTTCCATCCGTGTGATTCATCGTCCGCTTGCCAATAATTTACAAAGCACCTTGCAAACCTACGATTTATTTAAGCAAGCGACGTTTAATGCGAGCGAGAATACCATTCAATTAGACAAAGACAATGTAGAGGCACTGGTCGCAGAACTAGGTACGGATGGTATCAGTTATGCCTTAGCCAGCCAGATCCTGAATGCTGAAGGGATACGTCCAGTTTCAATGTACAAAACCTTACCGGATGATCCCCGATATCCTTTTTCACAACCGTTTACCTATGTTCATCAAGGGACACCCAATGCCGCTACTCAAGCTTTTTTAGACTTTGCGGCTTCTGAAGAGGGAGAACAAGCGATCGCACAAGCTAAGACTCAACCTCCCTTAGCCAGTGACCAAGATTCTGGCAATCCTACTTCATCAACTGATCCAAAACCTACGGATGATCCTTCTATCTCCACCCCTCTGCCAAACTCCTCAACAGCAACGAGTAACCCAACAGAACCTGGAACGAATACTCAAGGAGAGACACAAAACGGTAACAACGGTTTAGGTTGGTTACCCATAGGGTTGTTGTCCCTAGTTTTAGGTGGGGGTGCAGTGGGAATTCTGGCAGCTTTATCCAAGAAGCGTCAGCAACCCCAAGCCCCACCTCGCCCTGCCCCCAACTATGCAGAAAAAATTGGATCCACAAGGCTACAAACAACGACCACCCAACTTCAAGAGTCCCCGGCTAGTCCAGTAGTGGCTCCTATCCCTGAAGGAACCGAAAGCCCACCATTTCCTGAAGAAGAAAGCCCACTTTCCTCCAGTGATATTGCTTTGGGGGCAACCACCCTAGGTGTCACAGCTACCGGACTAGCAGCCAACTTACCTCATCCAACCTCAACACCTATAGAGGATGAATCCCAAATTTCAGAACGGGTTGACATCACCTCCAAAGAACTAGAAGCACAAACCCGCATTCAAAATCCCAAAACCGAACTACAGGATACGCTTCCATCCCTACGAGAACCCGAAACGCAATGGCAAGATCCGGGTGCTATACCCATCCCAGATCCAGGACAAACCTGGATTCAGGAGGAACCATTTCCTCAAGACGTTGATTCAGGCACAACTCAACTTCAAGATCCCCATACCACACAATTACAGGATTCGGGCACGACCCAACTTCAAGACCCCAGTACCACGCAATTGCAAGATCCCAGCATTACCCAATTGCAAGATCCAAGACAGACCTGGATCCAAGAGGAGGAGTTTCCACAAGACTTTGATCCAGGTACTACCTCAATTCAAGAGAGTGATACACAATTACAAGATCGTGACATATCCTAGTGTTTTGCCTACCCGACGTTTCCCTACGGTAGAGCTAAGGCTTTTAAGCTTTTCGCTACTCACTTCATTAGCTGGGTAACTCCTATCGCCTCCATGAGTGTTATTTATCCTCCACATAATACTCCACCGTAGAGTTGATTCTTTTTTGGCGGCATCGCCTTGCAGCTATCCAACCGATCTTTCCCAAACTATTCTGGTTCCAATGGTTGCAGGAAGATAAAACCGATTTTGGGACTATTTTTCTGGAACGGCTTCTGATACTGTATGCAGAGTTAGCAATAGGTTGAGCCTTACTACGGAGGATCTGATTGATGACCTTGATCAAAACAATCCGTTGTAAATCTAGATGTTTGCGTTAATTTTGAGCAACCCAATGGGTAAATTAGGGTTTCATAAAACTCTAAGCTGGTTTGGGATATTCCTGAGAGTATTCTTCGTCATTAAAAGGGCGCTGGAGACAACCCCATGCATCACTTATCTCTTCATAAGCTGACAACCTATACCATTGCAGCTATCCCTTTGACCACCTCTTTACCAGCCCTTGCTACAGGGATACCTAGGCAACCAGATGTAGCAAGTCAGCAGGTTCACCCAACCTTAATTGCGGCAACCTTTGGACAAACGGCTGTTCCCCAGAATAAGTTTATTGCGGTTGCTGTTCCCCGTGAGGGTGGGTATTACAATTTGCTTATTCTAGAGCAAATTTCCAGTCGAAAACCCTGTTGGCAAGAACAGGGGACTAGTCCTACGGAAATAAAGCCGTTATTGGTCAATTTTGATTTTACGGGGATCTGTGGCCGCAGTACCGATAGCAATGGCTATTCTATTCGTCAGGCTGGTAAAGATCTAGGGTTGGACTATCGCCTAAACGTGAAAAAGCAAGGGAATGATTTGGTTTTGCTAGGATTACCTCATTCTAGACAGGCTGGGCAACCCCTGGAAATTGGCCGAACCCGTGGTATGGATTCGGGCTTACTCAAAATTCACCTGAATCCAGGTTGGCAGTTTGCGAAGCGAACCTACAATGGCAAGACCCTTGGCCATGTTTATCTCAGTAGCAATCAAGCTCAGCCCCCTGCTTCTCTAGCACGCCGCTTGCCGCCGCCTAGGGAAATCCGTCCATCCCAGCGAATACCTATTACTCCATCATCTGATGAGCCTAGGGCAGTTGATATTCCTGTTCCCGTTCCCAACTCGGAAGTAGCCCCACCTTCTGGTTTTTTGTATCGCGTTGTGGTGCAACCCCGTGACTTTGAGCAAACGGCTAGAATCAAATCCTTGGTACCCGATGCTTTTCGATCTTCCTATCAAGGGCGATCGGTGATGCAAGTGGGACGATTTAATAGTCGGTCTAAAGTCAATGAGATCGTTACATTGATGCAGGAAAATGATCTGAGACCGGAAGTAATTGAAGAAGATAAGGAACCTTCACTCCTAGCGCCGGCACCTCCCGCTTCTACTGCAAGTCGGCCTGTGGAAATTCCGGTACCTTCCCCAGAAGAGGAAGAGGCAGAAGAAGGGCGTCAATTTCAATCTACTACTCGCACCTCTAGCACTCTATATCGGATTGTAGTTCGACCTCGAAATTCAAAACAACAATCAAAGATTAAATCCCTGGTTCCTGATGCCTTTCGGTCTTCCTACGAGGGAGATTCAGTCATGCAAGTGGGATTATTTGACAACCACGCCAAGGTTGATCAAATGGTCAAACTCATGGAGGACAATGGTCTCAAGCCTAAAGTGATTAAAGAGAGTGGTCAACGCCTCAGTTTGCGAACAGTTCCCAGAGCTGTGGGATTATTACCAGTCCCTGGCTCTAGGATTCCCATGGGTCGAGCGGATGATGGTTCTGACATCTATAATCTCAGTGCTGGGTTACCGCCACCCCCCCCTAACTCATCGATTGTCTTGGGGCCTCGCTATCGGGTGGTGGTGTCTACCCCTAGCGCCCGTCAACGGGCTAAGATAAAAGACTTAGTGCCGGGTGCGTTTAGATCTTCTTATCAGGGGCGATCCGTGCTTCAAGTGGGTTCTTTTGGCTCCATTCAAGAAGCTCAAGATAGTATGCAACTCATGGAACGTCATGGAATGAATCCTATTTTGGAGAAAACCCAATAACTTTTGCAGCAAACAGCACGATCAGGAGAATGCGGTTGCCTAGACTAAAAACGATCATTCTTGTATTGGTGGTAGTATTTACCAGCTTTATAGGCGTCAGCCAACCCGTAGGGGCAGAGACGCCAAATTCTCTGCCCCCTGAAAGAGTCAGTCCATTCAGCCCTATTTAGATCGGGTGAAGCAGAAGGTAACCACATTTACCCTCAACAATGGGTTGACGTTTATTGTCTTGGAAAGACATCAAGCCCCTGTGATTGCGTTTCATACCTACGCCAATGTGGGGGGTGCGAATGAGCCGCTGGGACAAACTGGGGTTGCTCATTATCTAGAACATTTGGCCTTTAAGGGGACTCGTCGGATCGGAACATCGGATTATCAGGCTGAGAAACCCTTATTAGATCAGCAAGACCAATTATTTGACCAGATCCAAGCGGCAAGAGCCAAAAAAGATGAAAAAGCGATCCAGTCTTTGAGTGCGGAATTTGCGGCAGTTTCCCAGAAGGCGGATAGCTTGGTTCAACAGAATGAGATGGGGCAAATCATTAGCCAACAAGGCGGTATTGGCTTGAATGCGACTACCTCAGCGGATGCAACACGCTATTTTTATAGTTTGCCTGCGAATAAGCTGGAACTATGGATGTCTTTGGAGTCGGAACGTTTTCTAGAACCTGTTTTCCGGGAATTTTACAAAGAAAAGGAGGTCATTCTGGAAGAACGGCGACTGCGAACGGATAATTCTCCCATTGGTAAAATGGTGGAAGCCTTTTTGGGAGAGGCGTTTGATGTCCATCCCTATTTGCAACCTGTGATTGGTTATGAACAAGATTTACGGAATCTGACACGCAAGAATGTCCAAGATTTTTTTGGGACTTACTATGGACCGAGCAATTTGACGATCGCCATCGTCGGGGATGTGAACCCCAAAGAAGTTAAAAAGCTGGCTAAGGTCTATTTTGGCCGATTCTCAGCGCGATCGCAGCCACCCGCAGTCACTCAGATAGAACCACCCCAGAAAAAAACCAAATCAGTGACCTTAGAACTCCAGTCCCAACCTGGTATTTGGAAGGCTATCACCGTCCTGCGATCAGCGATCCAGACCATGTGGTCTATGAACTGATTGCCAGTCTGCTCAGTGATGGTCGCACCTCGCGGCTGTACAAGTCTCTGGTTGAATCGCAAAAAATAGCGTTAAGTGCAGAGGGCTTCAATGGTTTCCCTGGGGATAAATATCCGAACCTGATGTTGTTTTATGCCCTCACTGCACCGGGTCACACGGTCAAGGAAGTGGCCACCTCCTTGAATGCTGAATTGCAGCGCTTAAAGACAGAGCGGGTGGATAACCAAGATTTAGATCGACTCAAAACTCAAGCACGGGCATCGTTATTACGATCCCTCGACTCCAACAGTGGCATGGCAGAACTGTTGACGGAGTATGACGTAAAAACAGGAGATTGGCGCAATCTCTTTAGTGAACTAGAAAAGATTGAAGCCATTACCTCAGAAGATATCCAGCGTATCGCCCAAACAACCTTTACTCCTGAAAATCGGACAGTTGGATATATTTTAACCAAAGGGGCATAAAACACCCCAACCCATATTTAGCAATGTTCAGCCTTGGTTGATAGATTGCAGCTCATCACTAGATGGGAACATCTTTTACCTCTGATTCTCACCCAATATAGCGCTATGCAAGAGGTCATCTATGGTCAACGACACCGAAAGCGCTATTGGCTATTAACCACTGACCCACAAACTCTGCCAGAGAACTCAAACTCCTATGTCATGGTGGCAGCCCCTGCTATCAGACTTGAAGACATTGGCAATAGCTATGGCTTCAGAACTTGGATTGAGTATGGCCTTAAGCACTCGAAAGATGCGTTGGGATGGGCTGATTTCCGCATGACTCACTACGAGCAAATTGAGAAGTGGTGGGAACTGGTGATGAGTGCATTCTTGATGGTGAGCTTGTTTGCCGATGCCTTCAATGATAACTGCCCGCTAGTACACCAACAATTTGCCCAGCATCCTTGGTGGGATAACCAAAGCGGGTGGAAGAATCTGCTCAACAACTTGAGATTGATGATTCAACCGTTTATTTGTTTCAACTGGCTCAAGCCATGGCTAAAGGTCTTTACCATCCCATCGCTGAAAATAGGGTTTGAGACACTTACAAGCCGGATGAATCAATTTTACTGTCCCCTTGTAAGAAACCTCAGCAAACAGGATAGCTTTTCCTCTGCCTAAAGTGACAAAAGAGGGGTATCTATCTTCCTGGAACTTGTGGGCAGGAGGATTCAGGGATTGCCCTACCCTACTCGAACCAGTCAAAAGTGGCACGTTCCTTCCGTAATTGGGGTTCTGGGGCAAAGGCTAACCATAACGGAAATTGCAGGATTGTCAAGCTGACTTGTTCCTCAGCGTCATCAATGAGAATGAAGGGCAACTGATCCTCTTTGACTAAGCGATCGGCTTTTTGAGCCAAGGCATCGGGGGACTCAAATAAGATTAAACCGCGTTCGGGTCCAAAATCGGAACGGTCAATCCCCAGACAGTCTTGCAGGCCGCGCCGCCAATCGCCGAGACGTTCTGGAGAATTGGCCAAAATCAAGGTGCGTACGCTGCTACCGTACAGTTGACGCAGAATCGAAATCGTCGCTGCCGCTACCAAAATATTCTGAAGACGGCTACTCAAAGTTCGCAAGGCTCCCCGGCCACTAAAGGTAAAAAACCAACTGGCTACTCGTTCGGCATGAATCGGCTCAAACGTGCGACGCAGTTGCCACGGCGAACCATAGTAGTTGGGGTTTTGGCGATATTGCTCAAGAATTCGACGGATCTGCCGGGATTCCTCTTCAAATTCTTGGGTTGCAAATTGGGGACCCGATCTCGGCTGCGGGGAACTCGATCGCGGGGGACGTTGCGGGGATGCCAGTGCCGATGATTGAGCTGGAGGCGGGGTAGGAGTTGGAACTGGAACTGGAGGTTCAGGTACAGCACTTTGTTTAGGAGCCAGCTCTAGCTTTTCCGCCGCGATCACCAAATCTTGCAAACTTGTGACCAAATAATCATGAAACCCGTGAATACGGATGGCTAACTCTTGAGAGACCCCCGCAAAACTTTGCCGCATTTCCGCTTGGACTCGCTCCTGGCGGCGTTCTAGTTGATCCACGGCAATTTGCAAACTCTGCTTGCGTTCTTCTAAGGTCTTGAGATGATCATTGGCAAACCGTTCTAAGGCCGTTTGGGTAGCGGCGAGTTGCTGCTCCAATAGCTTGGCCTTGGTGCCTCTGAGTTCGGCAATTTCCGCCCGCAGGGCTTGGGTCTCCTTTTGCAGTTGTTCGAGGGCAGGGGAGTTATTGGTGGTGGCAATACCAGAAGAATCAGTCACGTTGAAAGCGTCCAATTGAATCAATAAAAGAAATGCATCGAGTCATTTGCTGGCGAAGATCTTGGTTGACACAAGGAGGCAACCTGTCGTTTTTACCTTTTTACTTTTGCCTTTTACCTTGTTTGATTGGATAACACTCGGGGGCAACGTTCTTGTAAACCACTCCTCAGCATTCGGGCATCAAAAAGCATGGGCATGAAGTGAATGCTCTTGGCTTCTTTGAAATAAAACAGAATAGGCACAGGGGGCAAAAGAATGAGCCAATCTTGCCACTCTGCATAGGGAAACTGGCGGAGTTGTTGCTCCCCTCGGTAGAGTTCAAACGTGGTGGCTGTCAACCGAATTTGCACGGTGGCAGCCTGAAATCCTAGAAAACTTCCTAAAACCAAGAAGGGAAGACCCACCCAAAGGTTAATACGGGTGAGGAGAATGCCGGAGATCGCAACCCCTAAGGGCACCCAGTAGCGAGGTGTTAAGACCACCGTAGAGTCTAGTTTAGAGACTTGAGAAACAGCCATGGCGCTATTGCATCTTTCTATTGTGAGCAAACTGTTTACCATTTAAGGGGTTCTGCTTCACAAGTTTTGCAAGGCAGTGCCTCCCATTCCTTGGAACATCAGCCACGAGAGGAAAAAGTTAGTCATAAACACAGACAACAGAGCCGTAACCACCGCCGCCGTAGTGGACTGTCCCACGCCCTTAGCTCCCCCAGCGGTCGTCAAACCCCAGCTTGATCCAACAATTGCAATAATACCGCCAAAAATCACAGCCTTAATCATGGAATTCCAAATATCCCAAATATCCAAAAAACTTTGCACCGAGTCCAAAAAGACGCTATAGGGAATGTCATACAGAACCGAAGCCACCACCATACCGCCAGTCACCCCTGCCACCAAAGAAATCAGGGTTAGAATCGGCAGCATCAACGCGCAAGCCAGTAAACGAGGCACCACCAATAATCGACGGGGTCAGTATCCAGCATTTGCAAGGCATCAATTTGCTCTGTGACCCGCATCGTCCCAATTTCAGCGGCAAAAGCCGAACAAACCCGCCCAGTGATAATCACAGCCGTCAACACCGGGGCAAGTTCCCGTGTCAGGGCCAAGGCTAAAACCCCACCCACCGCTTGAACCAAGCCAAAGGTAATAAACTCACGCGCCACTTGAATCGTAAAAACCATCCCCACAAAAGTCGCGGTCAACAAGGCCACTAACAGGGATTCCGGCCCCACAATCGCCATCTGCTCCAGGGTATTGCGACGATGAATCTTACCCCTGAGCAGATGAACCACAACTTGGCCTCCTAGAAAGATAGCCGCCAACAAGCGACGGCTCCAGATCGTAAATCCTGAGTGAGACAGAAATGCTTTCACACGAACCTAAACGTGACAGCCAAGAAAAGCATTAAAATCGAGTGCAAAAACATCATCAAGATTACGCAGTCAGCCTTGTCCTTGAGATTCAATGTACTTCGCAATGGTTGAACTCGCAACATCAAGGGTTATTACAGCATTCGGGCAATGGGTCAACGCTATACGAATTGTCTATAAAATCCACTTAGATCAAATTCTAGTAGTCGTGGTAGGCGTTGGCCGACGCAAAGATGGCGATAAGAAAGATATCGACCCAGGCTTCAGGAGTGGCAAGGATCTTCGATTCACCACAAGAGTGTTGAGGCCATCCGCTGCAAGCCCTTGTTGGGCTACGCTAGGGATGATTGTTTGGGTTTTCAACAACTAAACCCTCACCTGAAGCTGCCGTATTTAACTCATTATCTGCGGACACAAAGATTATAGGAGGTAAGTTGTTGGCGAGGCAAACCACATTTACTGCACAACCTGCTGCTAGCTGAATTGCATCATAGCCACGTAGACTATGAGTTTCAGCCAATGTCATCCCAGAATTAATAATTTTTTCCGTAATTTCAAGGATTTGATACTCTGTCTGTAAATCACTCCTCAATTGATTGCACACTGTTGTTGCATCATTAGTACTGATACTTCCGCCTCGTGACCGTCGCGTTACCGCAGCAACTATTTCGACTCCTGCAACGGCTGCAACAAAAACTTCATGACCCAATGCAGGATCAAATAACCCTGAAACCCAAGCTGATCCAATTTCACTAATGCATCGTTTTACCAAGGCGCTGCTATCTAGGAAGTGAACTGCCATCTAGCGACGTTCCTCAACAATTGTTTGAGAGATTGGGTCACCCTGAACTTGGATGAGTCCCCGCACTATTGCTTGGGGAGTATTTTTTTGGTGTGTCGCACTAATCCAGAATCAATCAATGCTTGATGAAGAGTACCTGATTTAGCTGCCTCTTCTTTATTGGTGAGGCGATCTTGAACAGCATGGTTAAGCTGTTGTAACTCCACTGGTTCAAGAAACTGGAGTTTATCAAGCATTTGGCTCAGAATTGTCTGAGACATCAGTATTTACCTGGACTTTAGTTTACTCTGCTATCTATTCTAACGTGAGTTCTGGATAAGGAAAGGACCAACCTGTAGGCTGAAAGTCAGCTAAACCCAACGCAACAGGTCAGTCCTATGCTCAGTCTAGAAGAACTCTTTTGCTCTGTGGATGATTTCTGCAAGGTTTTTGAACCGCTGTGTCACCGCCAACTG
>JAAUOM010000115.1 GCA_012034865.1 Acaryochloris sp. CRU_2_0
ATACCGTAAAGTTCAGTTTCTTTTGTCCCCGCAACACCGTTAGGGTCACCTTAGTGTTTACAGGGCCTCGAATTAAGCTGACGACACCATTGATGTCCATACCCTTGGTGCTTTTGCCATCAACACTAACAATCACATCCTTAGGCAAAAGTCCAGCTTCAGCAGCAGGACTGCCTTCAATGGGGGAAATAACGGTAATGTCTTTGGTTTTTTCATCTTGGGTAATCTGAATGCCTACTCCCGTTAATTCACCCGAGGTATCGATTTGCATACTCTTAAATTCCTCAGGATCCATGAAGCGAGTATAGGGATCCTCAAGTTTCTCCAGCATTTCTTGAACAGCTTTGTAGGCTTCTTTTTTCGAGGTATAGTTGCGGTTCAAATACTGGTTACGAACGTTGCGCCAATCTGTGCCATTGAACGTGCCATCGACATAGTCATGATTAATGACTTGCCAAACTTCATCCACAACCTCCTTAGGACTTTCTTTGAAAACAGCCCAACTCGACTGCCAAAGATTAGCACCAATGACAACAATGGTTGTGCCCATTAGGGCTGTTGTTCCTAAAACTAATCCATCTTTCGAAATCGTCATAAGCCTAACCCAGTTGGTTTTGTGAGGCACACTCACCCTAACAGTAAAGTGAGGTACGCCCACTCTAGCACAAGCTGTTAGAGGTCTTCATTTAGTTTACCCAAGACAATGGGGATTCATCATAGAGAATGTAGGATTGGTCTGCTCTTTAAGCTGCTGTTCACTGGGTACCCAAGGTTAACCTATAGCTATTCTTATCGCTGCTGCTGCCATTTTTGGATCTGGGATTGGGCGGCTTCATAGACCCTACTACGACTAGGGATCTGTTGGGCGATCGCAATCGCGGCGGCAGGATCGGTCACAGCCTGACTACGAGCCATCTCCAGTAATTGTTCAGACCAGGTGTCAATCGCCATCTTAGCCTCTATTTGAGCAGGAGAATCGGGGGCAATTTGGTTGGCTTGAGCAATGGCATTAACCAGTGCCTTTGAGGTTCCCTGACTCGCCTGCGTTTCTGCTTTCTCTAAAAGTTGTTCACCTTTGCTAGATGCAGAGACCGTTGTTAACGGTGCATTTAAGGCAGTACTGCCTTGGGGTTGTAATTGGTACTCCCAGTCTGAAATTCTCAGTTGAGCTTCGTCGTATAAGGCGCGCCCCGGCTTAATTTTTTGAGCTTCTTGAATGGCAGATTGCAAGGCCACAGGTGTGCCTTGTAAGGCCAATTGATCAGCGCGATCAAGGAGGGGTTGATCTTGGCGAAGTTGAATTTGATATTGCCATTCGTCAATATCCTTTTGAGCCTCCTGCCAGCGATCGCTGCCAGCAGAAATCTGCTGCGCTTGCGATACAGCGCTAGACAAGTCGTTGAGACTCCCTGTTTGAGCCTGGAGTTGAGCATGCTGCAACAGTTGGATATTGGTAATTTCCCTTTGCCAGTGGGCAATCAAGGTTTGCGCTTTGCCATAGAGGGGACTGTTAGGGTCTAGGGTGCTGGCTTGTTTGATTGCTTCTTCTAAATTAACGGTGGTACCATTCCAAGCGAGAGAACTGGCTTGGGCAAGTTTCATAAAATCTTGGGCTTGAGCCCAGGTGGTGGTGTCTTTGGGAATCAGTTCTAGGGCATCAATGCTGGCTTGATAATTGCGTCGCTCTAAAGCGGATTCGGCAATGGTCAGTAGACGACTGGCAATTTGGCTTTGGAGTTTTCGAGCAGATCGATGATAGACGCTATCGGCAATCAATTCCTGGAGAATGTCTAGAGATTCAGATAAATCGTCGAGACTCCCCTGGTACATCAGATCTTTGGCCTTAATCAGTTGGCGTTCGTCTTCTTGGGCAATAAAGATTTTCTCCATCAAGGCATCGTATTGGGTTCCAGACCAGTAGCGATTATCAACTTGTAAAAGACCTACCATAATCTCGTAGGCTCGTCGCCATTGTTCATTGTTTAAGGTGGCATCAGCTTGGTCATAAATTTTTTGGCCTTCAGCCCAGATGCGTTGCCATTGATTGATGCGATCCTTGACCAATTTATAGGCCGTGGTTTGGGCTGGAATTTTCTGGGCAAATTCTATGGCTCGATCCAGTTTGCCTGCATGAAAGGCTTTTTCGGCTAAATCCAAAGCTTGAGTCGACCACTTCTCAATGAGTGGGTTAATGGCAGGCCGTAAAGGATGGTTGGCATCCAGGGCATCTACGAGGGCGATCGCAGCAAATAGATCTTCCAAGGTCTGTTTTCTGGCCTGTTCTTGGGCACAGTAAATCCGCAAAGACCCTGAAGCAAAAGGCCAAAAGACTTGGGCACAGTTGGGTTTAGCAGGTTGATGCAACAGCACATAGTAAGAGCCATACCCCACTCCCCCAGATAAGAGAATCGCCGCCAGACCCCAAAGTGGCCAGTTGCACAAAAACCTAAACCGCTCCCTACCCAGAACCGACACAGCTTCAGAGCTGTTGGTTGCGGTTACGAGATTAGTCTTAGAATCAGTCGTCATCGTGTACTTACAAGACGAGGGCTCTCAATACCTAGCAACACCAGATTACGTTGTAATCCTACAACTTTGTTGAGGTTGATGTCCAAGCCAGCCCTGTACTCTAAAGCTATTCCCGAATACCGCCAAAAAGAATCAATCATCCGTCAATTCGCTTTGATGTTGTTCTATTCTCATGTTAACGAATGTCAATCCCATCTCAGGTCAATTGGCAGACATAACCACCTTAGAATCCTTCCTGTTCAACCCTTTACCGGGATGCCATTGCAGTACAATTAAAAAGATTTGTTAAGACTTCATTGGAATCCTATGGCCGACCAGCTTATTCGAGCCACAGCAGCAAACGATGGTATCCGAGCTGTGGGTGTCATTACTACATGTTTAACGGAAGAGGCTAGACAGCGCCATCACCTCTCCTATGTTGCCACTGCTGCCCTGGGACGAACTATGTCCGCAGGCTTGCTATTGGCTTCCAACATGAAACAATCCCAGGCTAGGGTTAATGTTCGGGTGAGGGGTGATGGTCCTTTGCAAGGCATCCTAGTAGATGCGGGTTTAGACGGTACCGTCCGAGGATACGTCACCAATCCTGCTGTAGAACTCCCCCCGAATGCTAAGGGCAAGCTGGATGTGGGGAGTGCAGTGGGTAAGGGTTATCTCTACGTTGTTCGAGATATGGGTTATGGGTATCCCTATTCCAGCACCGTAGAGCTGGTTTCTGGAGAAATTGGCGAAGATGTTACCCATTACTTGGTTACCTCGGAACAAACCCCTTCAGCCCTAGCCCTTGGTGTCTTTGTCGGAGTCCAAGGGGTGACGGCAGCGGGTGGACTGTTAATCCAGATTTTACCCAAAGCTGCTCAAGACCAAGCCCTAGTTGAATTACTAGACTCGCGTCTATCCCATCTGCAAGGCTTTACTGCTTTACTGCAAGCAGGCAAAACCCTACCAGATATTTTTGAAGATCTCTTGGGGGATCTGGGACTCAAGATTTTTCCTCAACGACAAATGGTTCAGTTTCAGTGTCGCTGTTCCCTTCAGCGTGTTTTAGGAGCTTTCAAAATGCTGGGTCAAGATGAATTGGAAGACATGATCGAAAAAGACGACGGTGCAGAGGCCACCTGTGATTTTTGTGGTGAGGTTTACCAGGCCACAAGCCTGCAACTTGCACAACTAATCGATGACTTGACATCCTCCCCACCGTAAGACGGATGGGGATTCCCAACCTCACAATTGGGTCTTTCTAGTTTCTTCCCTTACGGGTGTTTCGCCACTTATCTAGAGCAGCCTTATGACTTACTCTCCGACAGACCGACTGCATAGACGTTTTCGATTCCCCGTTGGCGTTGGCATAGCCGCCCCGAAGGGGCTAGCCTCCGCTTTTGCGCTTGTGTCCACGGGTACTCTTGATTTTTGTCCCAGATTCTATTGGTACTCCGGTTATGTTCACAGACAGGGCTGCAGATGTCTGCAACCAGACGGCTGGTTCACCCGTATATTCCCTAAGGTTTTTATCTTTTGCCTTCCAAACGCCTTACCCACCACAACAGTGCAAAGGCGATCGCACCCATGATTATCACCATACTGTTTGCCAAACCATACGCCTGCATTTGCACAGCATCGTAAATCGCTAGGGGCAGGGTTTGAGTCCGCCCAGGAATACTGCCACACAGCATTAACGTGGCTCCAAATTCCCCTAGCCCTCTGGCCACACTCAAGCCGAAACCCGCTAGAATCCCGCGATAGGCCAGGGGCAAAGTAATTTCCCAAAGTAGTTCTAGTTCACTAGAGCCAAGGGTTCGGGCTGCTGCTTCTAACTCTGGGTCGATACTGCTAATTGCTGCTCTGGTCGATTCCACCATTAACGGTAGAGCCACAACCGTAGAAGCGATCGCACCCGCTTGCCAAGTAAAAAGCACATCAATCCCCCACCATTCCCTAATCCAACTGCCCCGCCCCAGTACCAGCAGCAGAAAATAGCCCACCACACTAGGCGGCAACACCAGTGGCAAATTCAGCAGCGTAGACACAAAAATCTGCCCTGGAAACTCTGTTCTTGCCAGCCAAATCCCCAAACTAAGCCCGAACACCAGAATCAGCACACTGGCCACAACCGTAACCTGAAGCGACAAAATCGCAGGCTGCCAAATCACAACACCAACTCTCTTCCCTCTTTACTTTTGCCTTCAATCACAAACCCATACTTCCGCATCAAAGGTCTACCCTGCTCTCCATTAATAGAAGCGAGCAAACTGCTTCGCTACCTTTGGATGGGGCGCATTTTTGGGCACTGCCAGCATTTGTTCTAGAGGTTGGTGCAGATCAGCGGGAATCAGACTCCAGTCCAGGCTGATGGATACTGATGGAGAGAGCCACAATTGCCACCTCCACATTCCCACTTTCGGCATACTGTTGGGCTTGTTTGACGTTTTCTGCCAACACAAGTTTGGGCTGGATCACATCCCAAAGATCTACGGATTGCAAGGCTTCCCGTGCAGCAATGCCGTAGGGTGCGTGGTTAGGATTGGAGATCGCCACCCGCTTTATCTGTGGTTTGGTCAGATTTTTGAGGTCTTTAATCTCAAACGTGCTATCCTCCCTTTGCCAAAGGGTAATTCGACCCACCCCATACAATGCCTTAGTTTCTGAGAAGATTAACCCTTTTTGGTCTAAATCCTCAACGAATTTCTTATTCGCTGCTGCAAACAAATCGATAGGTGCGCCGCGCTCAATCTGCTGTGCCAATTGCCCCGTCGAACCGAAATTAAAGGTTACCTGGTTCCCGGTTGCTTGCTCCCACAATTTGCCAATCTCTGGGAAAACAGCGTTTAGATCTGCTGCGGCTGAAACAGTTAGGTTAACGGTTTCCTTTGCAGAGGAGGAACCTGTCACGGGATGAGGAGACTGTTGAGTGATCGTAGGAACCCCACACGCTGCCAGCAAACCCATAAGAGCGAAAACCAAAAACCAACGCTTGTTCACCACTTGCTGACCCTTCTCTATGATCTCTACAAAGGTTATGCAAGTATCTTGGCATTATCCTGAATAATCTTTGCATAACGTTGGTAACCCAGTTGTCTATATTGCAGTTTTTGACCATTGATGAGCAGATGAGTTCACAAACTCATGCTGTAATGACGGCCACAAATCCATTAAAGCGATCTTAAGTAGTTGCCAAGTGGGGGTAAGTTCGCTACGATTACAAAGGTCAAAAGTCGATGACCCTGCCGGGATAGCTCAGTCGGTAGAGCAGAGGACTGAAAATCCTCGTGTCACCAGTTCAAATCTGGTTCCTGGCATTTCAAAGAAAACAAGCACAATAGCTGCTGGATAAAGGGTTTAGATCCGGATTCAGTTTATAGCTATCATGTCAACTTCTTTCAAAATCGTGCAGATTTAGGTACGTTTTGGCAAAATATTACTTATGGTATTACTCACGATCCGTGAGTAATATGAACCTAGTAGTTTGTCAAGAGGTTCTGATGGGTTAGCAACCCTCAAAACATCCTAAGGAAAAGCAATCTAAATCTAAATCGGGATGACAGGATTCGAACCTGCGACATCCTGCTCCCAAAGCAAGATAACATATCCTTGAAGACTATATAAATAAGGAATTGTAAACATCCACCAATCTTATTTACACCAAATTTACACCAGTTTTCTCGTGTTTATTGACGACAACTTCTGAACTTTTGAGGGGATATCTTCCCAAAGCCTGGTTAAAGGGCTTTGTTCCAGGCTTTTTCTGCCGATCTATTCCATAAATAAAATAAGGCGGTCATAACTGCTGTAGAGGCTAATGCCCTGAGACACAGGGGCTTAACCTTGGAGTTTGTACGCAAAAAATTGACGAATAAAGGGTCTGGGGTATAGAAAGTGGTACGTATTTTTCATTTCTAGTATGCAACTCCACACTACCCCACAGAATGCCCACAAGCGGCGAGGTCAGCACTCGCGCGATCGCATCCTCGCCGCTCTCCAACACCAACCCAACCAAAGCCGGGACCAACTCATGCAGTCCGCCAACCTCACCTATGACCAGGTGCGCGACCAAACCCGGAACCTTTGCGTAGAGGGATTGATTTTGTCCCAGATCGGCGATCGCGGCAAACGGCGTTATTCTTTGCCACGTCGATGCGCCTCCTTGCAAACCTCAGCCTAGCTCTTGCCTTTTCCATTGATTGGGCATTAGCAATACTTCCATTGCATTCTGGTACCGCCCATCATGGAAGCAGAAACCTGGAAACACATCACCCTAGGCGAACTCTATCGCAGCGGAATCGCCAAATTCCGCAAAGCCCGTCGGTCTTTCCAGCAATACAGTCCGCTCAAACTCGACCTCACTGCTGCCCGGAATCTCTGGGGCAAACTTTCGCCCTTGGTCATGGCTCCCATCCTCCACGTCCTAGAAGGATTCAGACCAGAGCGATTATTGCCGCCCGTTGCGGACACCACCGCTGAGGACTTGTCCCAAACCGCTCTGGCTCCGAGCATCCCTCACAAACCCTGGTATCGCCGCACCGAACGAGTTCATCAAGCCCTTATGCAAGCCTGGGAACTGGGCTATCGCACCTATGCCCAACTGATCGAGCAAGTCAGGCTGTGGACAGGTAAAGGGTGCTCCAAACGTGCCGTTTCCCGCTTCATCAAAGAACGCCGCGAGCTGCAATGACCCGACTGGAAAAACATACCCGCACCCTAAAGGATGGCACCCCAAAAGTCTACCGCTACGCCGTTGGCGCAGATGGAAAACGTCATGCGCTCAGTGAAGGTACCGTTTCAACCGCCTGCTATAGAAGCACAGAAAAACGTCGAATCGTAGCCGCACTTCAGGCCAATTCCAGTTTGCTGATTGTCGGGGAGGCAGGCGGGGGCAAAACGACTTTGAGTGAGTTTGTTGCTGAAGAACTTGAACTATTGGGCTTTACCGTTGTGACCGTTCAACCCTCAACCGCAAAGCAAATGGTGGTAGCGATCGCCCTTCAACTAGGCGTAGATGCAGAATCCCTAGAAGGCAAAGCATTGACCGCAATGCAATTGATGCAGGCGATTGCAGACCACCTTCAAGACAACCTAGCATTTCTGATCTGCGACGATGCCCATCGCCTTCAGGTACAGGTTCGCTGCTGGCTGGAGCAACTTCACGAACTGGGTCAGCCGCTGCTGTTGCTGGCCACCCATCCACCCGCACGGGACATTTTTCTGAAGCTTCCTCGGATTGAGTTGGAACCCTTGAGCGATCGCACCATCCGTCAAATCATGAAAGAAGCTGCCGCTGAACTGGAGTTAGAGCTATCCACAGCGCAATTGGCTCATCTGCAACAACGGGCAGGCGGAAATCCCATGTTGGCAGCGCGGGTGATTCGAGAGGAATATCTGGGACTAGACGACCCCAGCCCCGACCATCGGCAATGGATCGACGGAACCCCGCTGCTGATTGCCGGATTGATGACGTTCACCATTCTGCGCTTCATTGGATTGGGACTCAACAGCACCAGCCTTTATCTGTTTGGCGGGATTCTGGCGGTAGCAGTGGGCATCTTCCGATTGATTCTCTACAGCCTGCCGCGCAAGTCCGGGAGGTTAGGTCAATGATGAACTCAACTCAGGCGGTTTTCAGTGTGGCCCTCACTTCTCTGGCGATGGGGACGGCTGACCCAGTGTTGTTGGGAACGGCGGCGATCGCCTCCCAGTTCCCAGACTTGGACACCAGCAAAAGTTGGATCGGTCGCTTGCCTCCATTGACGCTAATTTCCCGTTGGATTGAAAAGCGGTACTCCCATCGCACTCTGACCCACAGCTTTTTGTTTTCCTTAAGTTTGGCGGTTGCGACCATTCCGATCTCCTTCTGGAATCAGTCGCTCTGGATTGCCCTGAATCTGGGCTATTTTCTGGGCTGGTATGCCGACAATTTTACGAAGCAAGGGGTTTGTGCCTTTTTCCCGCATCCGGGAAGGTTGGTGACACCGGGCAATCCTCGTCTTCGACTCAGTACGGGGAGTTCTGCTGAATATTTTCTGCTGGTGGTGTTGGTTTGTGTGGCGATCGCCATTATCAATCTCAATACCAATGGCGGCATCCTCAAAGCCTTCAACCAGACGCTGGGACTTTCGAGCGGAGCGGTTGAGATTGTTGCCGCAGAACAGAATCAGTATTTGCTAATGGCTCAAATTCGCGGGCGCAATACGCTGACGCAGCAAGCGGTTCAAGGTCAATTTGAAGTGGTACAGCCGCTGACTCAAACCGATTTGCTCGTGAAAGATAGGCAGGGCAGGCTCTATCGAGCGGGAGAAACTCAGGAATCCCAAATCCTGATCACCCAGGTGCAGGTTCAACGGCAGGGAAGCGTAAAGCAGTCGGTTCGAGAAATTCGGTTGGAAGACGAGGCGATCGCCGATGCTCTCTCACGAATTCCGAAATCAGACCGTGTTTACCTTTCGGGTCTGTTGACCGTTGAGGATGCTGAGGATTTGGTACCGCCTAACTACCCCGATCGCTTCAATTCCATTCGAGTGCAGCCAGGGAGCGGGATTGCCAGTGTGCATTTACAAGCTGCCAGTCCTACAGAAGTGGTTCGGGTTCTGGGGGATTACTCAGCTAGCGGCAGTCTTATTGTGAGGTCGATTCATGTTCAGTCGTAGAGAAAAACCGTTGCCTATTGCGGTTCTGAAGCCCAATGAGAGGATTGAGATTGAGGGGGACGGTACTGACCATCCTGGAATTTTGCTGGGGCAGGGCGTGTACTGGAGACCAGAGCAGTTGCCCAATGGTCATGTTGTGGCAATCGGTGCCAGCGGTTCGGGAAAGACCCAGACGCTGAAGGCGATCGCCTACGAACTCCACAGAACCTACCCAGCGATGCAGTTGGTGATCGTGGATTTTCACGGCGACCAAAACCTTCAGGGCGAAGTCTGCTATCCGCTCCACATGAGCAGTCCCTATGGCGTGAATCCGCTGTATATCAATTTAGATCCTGAAGGGGGTGGGCCGAATTTACAGGCGATCGCCGTTGCAGCTACGCTCAAGAAAGCGTTGCAAATGGGGCCAGTCCAGGAAGGTTTGTTGCTGGAGGTTTTGGGGGATTGCTACCGACACAAGGGGATTGTCCAGAGTCATGAAGGCACCTGGACAAAAGAACCGCCCAACTTTGCCGATCTTCAGGTAGAGATTGAGCAACGGGTGAAGGAGGGGTGTAAGGACAGTGCCAAGCTCAAACTAAAACTCAATGCCACGTTTGCCTATGGGATTTTCAATCGTCCGGCATTCTTGCTGGAACATCGGTTGGTACGGGTGGATCTGTGCAAGCTGCCGCCGGAGTTGGGGGCGATCGCGGCTGAATCCTTAGCCAAATACTTGATGGATACCCATCGGCTTCAGGGTGAGGTTGAAAGCAAAATCCCCAGAACCTATTTGTTCATCGATGAGGCCAAGGAGATGGCGAAGTCTCCGGCGCTGGATCGGATTATTGCCGATGGACGAAAGTATGGGCTGAATTTGGTTTTGGCTTCCCAGAGTGAGCGGCATTTATCGGCAGATGTGTTGGGGAATGCGGCGACCAAGATTGTGTTGCCTGTGGATCAGGTGGAGGTGAAGAAGGTGGCGGCGAAGTTTCGGTTTGCGGAACAGAAGGTGGCAGCGTTGCTGCCGTTGACGGCGTTGTGTCGGTTTGGCAAGCACGCGGAACAGGTAGAGATTTTGCCCTATTACCAGCGGGTTGCTGAAGGAGGGGACGATGCGTAGAGTCTTGGGTTTGTCGGCCTCCGGTCTGCCTGTGGTGATCGCTGTTTTTTTGACAAGCTGTAATTCGGTGTCTCAGGTGTCTCCATCGTCGTCTGTGTCTCTAGTTGAACCCACTCCGGTTATCAGCCACAGACCAAATCTGTTACCCCGCGAACTAAAGTTGAAGCTGACGCTGGACGATCCGGCAGATTTGAAGGTTAAGCAGGGCGATCGCATCCAAAAGGGTCAGGTTTTGAGCGATCGCTCCTCTGCTAGAACCCAACTGGAGCAACAGCGCCAGGTCATTCGCCTAAAGTTGGAGCACCTGCATTCAGGTGCTGGGGTAGGTTCAAGATCCGTCAGTTATGCGGTGGAACGGGCGAGGGTTCGTCAGGCTCAGGTGCGGGTGCAACAGGCAAGAGAAGCGATCACCCAGTTCAAAATCAATTCACCCTGGACGGATTATGCTTTGGCAAGTTTACCGCTCTACAAGGAATCGACGCAGGTTTCGCAGCTTGAAATGAAGGTTCGGGAGGCTGAAACGGAGATGGATCTGGCGGTGGCTCAACTTCAGGCTGCCAGGGAGAAAAAGCCAGCCAGTCAGGATACCTCGTTGCAGCAGGTGTTGTTGATGTCTCAGTTGAAGGATGTTGAGGCGAGGTTGGATGGGGTGGGGATGGTGCGATCACCCTATCACGGAACAATTAAGAAAATTAAGTGGATTGCCCAAGCAGATCGGGCACTGACGGTTGAGCTGGTCATCGTCGTTGCTGCATCGTAAAGATTGCTAAGCAGATTTTTATTCAACCAGTTCAATCTGTTGGGGGACAACCGTAGCAATCATCAAGCCCCAGACAATACCAAAACGAACTTTAGCCGAAGCGTCAATGTTGAATCCTGACGAAGTCAGAAAATAATGAAACTCTCGCTGGGTGTAGCATTGCTGATGGGCAGTGTCAAACCATTGGAGTGCAATATCATAGGCACGACAGAGCAAGGGGTGGCACTGGCCGCTATCTTTAATGCCAAGTTTGGGCGGATCCTTTTGGGGATTGGCGATCGCCGCGCTGTTGTTCAACCTCGGCAATTCCAGCGAAGCTTTTCTGCTGCTGAAGGCAAAACAGGTCTTCATTCCCGGCTCAGATTCCTTTGGTGCTGGTAGTGATGAACCTGAGTTATGCGCTGAGTGCCTATCCGGTGGGTGTCCTGAGCGATGCAGCAAGCTGCCCTTCGGTACGCGTGAATCGCAAAACGCTGCTGCTGGTGGGCTGGGGGCTGAATGCGGTGCTGTACTTGGGACTGGCGATCGCCCAAGACCCGTGGCAGGTTTGGCTACTGGTGGGTGGTTACGGTTTGTATCTGGGGATGACCCAAGGCGTGCTGTTAGCAATAGTGGCAGACCGAGTGCCAGAGCATCTGCGGGGGACTGCCTTCGGCTTTCTGAGTTTGCTGGTGGGCATTGCGCTACTGCCTGCGAGTTTGCTAGCGGGATGGCTGTGGCAAAGCGTGAGTCCAGAAGCTGCGTTCCTAGTGGGCAGTGGCTTTGCAGTGGCTGCGATCAGCCTGCTCTATTTTCAGCGTGCAGCTAAGCCTGTTGATTGAAGCCTTCTACATTCCACGAATCTTCTCCTGAGCAGATTAGCGTTTGAGTAATCGCAGTCCGCTTAACGTCACCAGTACAGTAGAACCCTCGTGCCCTAAAACACCCAATGGAAGCGTAATATCGCCCAAAAAGTTAGCAATAATGAGTAGTACAATAAAACCAAGGGCAAATACAACATTTTGCTTAACAATCCTTTGAGAACGCCGCCCCAGATTAATGGCATGTTCAAGTTTCTCTAGACGGTCTGCCATCAGCACAATATCTGCGGTTTCCAGGGCAACATCGCTACCTGCGACACCCATTGCAATTCCAACCGTTGCTTGAGCCAGAGCAGGCGCATCATTAATGCCATCACCGACCATTGCGACTGAACCATAGCGCTGTTGCAGTTTCCGGATGAGATGGAGTTTGTCTTCTGGCAGCAATTCGGCATGAATTTCCGTAATTCCAACGGCATCGGCTACACTTTGCGCTGTTTCCTGATTGTCTCCGGTGAGCATAATCAGGTGTTTGATGCCAAGCTGTTTCAGGAGGGCGATCGCTCTTGCCGCATCCGCTCTCACCTGGTCGGAGATCGCAATGATTCCTAACACTTGCTTGGCACGAACGACCCAAACAACTGTTTTTCCAGCCTGCTGTAACGCGGTTGCCTGCGATTGCGATTCGCTGTCCCAGTCCGAAATGAACGGTTGCACAAAGCTCAATTGACCAATGGCGATCGACTGCTGCTCTAGTTGTCCGGTGATACCCTGTCCGGGGTGTGCCTGGATGTTTTGGGGAGAGGAGTAGAGGGGTAGAGAGGTGGATGAGTGATAGGCAGCGATGATGGCATGTCCGATTGGGTGTTCAGAAGAGGATTCTAAGGCGGCGGCTACTTGTAGCACTTCGGTTTCTGAGTGTCCAGCAGCGGAAATGACGGCGTAAACTTCCGGTTGTCCAGTGGTGAGGGTGCCCGTTTTGTCAAAGGCGATCGCCTGCACTCGCCCCATCAACTCTAGCTGTGCCCCATTTTTGAACAAAATCCCTTGTCTGGCTCCGTTGGCAATGCCGGAAAGCAAGGTGGGCATAATGGCTGCCATTAACGCGCAGGGGGAAGCCACAACCAGGAAGATCAAGGCTCGATAGATCGTTATTTCCCAACTCCAATGCCACAAAATGGGAGGCAACAGAGCTAATAGAACTCCGACCAGTACAATAACTTTGGCATAGCCTCGCTCAAAACGTTCGATAAACTGCTGCGAGGGTGGTTTTTCCGTCTGGGCTTGCTCCACTAGCCGAATCACCC
>JAAUOM010000116.1 GCA_012034865.1 Acaryochloris sp. CRU_2_0
TAAGATCTTGCTTTGGTATCTTGCTTCATGATGGAACTCCTTGATATCAAATCAGAGAGGTAAATGTATGCCTAGCATTTAGGCTTGCACCTTGCTGTGGGTATTGCAATCCATCATAGAAACAAAGATGCGACACTCTCCTTTACGAATGGGCGTAGCATAGACCACGGTTAACGTCCGGCCAAACTGATGAGAGGTTAAATCATGCCACATCAATCCTGGGGCAATAAAAGTGGTGGTCTGAGTGCCTAATTTGCCCTGTCGAGGCCCCTCTTCCCAAAGACCCGTGAACCCTTGCTTACTTGATTCAGTGACCTCTAACTCCACAGGACCCGCGTTACTGCGATTCCCCACGGAGCGGTGGTGAGTATAGGGTAAATGGCTGGGGTCTAAAACATTTTCTAGCAAGGTTAGCACGTCATAGGGTAGATCCCGAAAGCCATCTAGGATCACCCAATCTTCAGGTGATTCCGCAATCGGATCCACAATGGGCACTGGCGTGGCAGCGGCTCGCTCTGGCTGGCCAGGGTAGACAAACAACAACCCTTGTCGTATACAAATGGGCAAAGACTGCACACAGGCGCGGCGAGAGGATGTGGCGGTGTGGCCATTGATCTGCTGGGGAATCCGTTCACAATCCCCCGAACCGGAAAAGGCCCAACCATGATAAGGACACTCTAGTAAACCTGCTTCATCAATCCGGCCTTCAGATAAGCGAGCCAAACGGTGTGGACACTGATCATCAAAGACCCGCCAAGTGTTAGCGTTCTTGTCCCACCAAGTTACCAAATCTCTACCCAACAGGGTAAAAGTAGTCAATTGACTGCGATTTAAATCCTTACTATAAGCAATGGGATACCAAGCTTCTTGCCAGTCAAACCGAGCGGGATCGTCACCGCCTGCTGGCAGGGTTTGGAGGGAATGCGTGCGATCGCAAGTCGGCAAAGCAAAGTCTGACTCTTGGTGGGAAGAAGACTTGTGGTCAACCAAAGTTGGCAAAGAGGTCATGGTGCTAACAACAATGTATCAAAGCGGTGAGATCATATCGAACAATCCCTCGTTGACTTGTCAGAATGGTTTAGCCCGTCAGTTCTGAGGATTGCTTTTCTTCAATGTAACAAAAAAACAAATGTTTATGTTGTTTTGTTTCAATTCAAGCCTTGCTATTGCTCTAATACATTGTTTATGCATTTCCTTGGAAGCAGGAGATTACCACCCTTACCCATGGGCACAAACACAGCAGGCAACCTTCCGTGAGAAAGATTGCCTGCTGCGATGGTATTTAAGATTTATGGTTAGAGCCTTTATAGAGCTGGCTCCAATTAATTATGTTTATATAATGACCAACTTTTTCTTATTCTCAACTATCTATAATATTTATTTTATATTTTAACGTTCCTTTACCTTCCGTCAACTCTGTTCAAGATTTACGGCCTGGTTTTCTTTTCCAAGTTTTGAAACAGCCAGAATTCGATTTTGTGCAGCAGATTACCCTGAGTTAGGGGTTCTACCAAAATCGTAAACAGACCTAATCGATTTCCAGCTAAAACATCTGTGAATAGGCGATCGCCCACCATTGCCACCTGTTCGTAGGGTAAGTCCATGGCTCTGACCGCTTGGCGCAATTTACGGCGAGAGGGTTTACTGGCTCCATAAATGTAGGGTAAATCTAGGCTGGTGGCGATTCTTTTGATCCGGGAGTGCTTGAGATTATTGCTAACCAGCCAAATAGCGGTCTCTGCCTTAATTTCGTCTAACCAAGCCAACAACTCTGGTGAAGCCTCTGCGGCCTTGGTCGACACTACAGTATCATCCACATCTAACACCAATCCCTTCAACTGATATTGATTCAAAACTTGGGGAGTCAATTGCAGGATGGAGTCTTTGAGAATTAAGTCGGGTTGCAGTAACGACAACCAGCGAGAGGTAGAGAACATTGATGATGACAACGGAATAAGGACAGGGCTAAAGGAGGGTGATGGGCTATTGGGCGTCTTGTCGATCTCGAATGTTGGCATGAGCGCGCTCATGCTCAGCTAAGGTGCGGCTAAACACATGTGTATCATCATAACGAGCCACAAAATATAGAAAATCGGTTTTTTCAGGTGAAATCACGGCTTTGAGGCTGGCTAGTCCAGGACTAGCAATGGGTGTCGGCGTTAATCCAGCATTGATATAGGTGTTATAGGGTGAAGGGGTTTCCACTTGCGCATAGGTGAGGGGTTGATCGGGGGTTTGGGTCACCCCCAGGCCATACTCTACCGTGGGGTCAGACCCTAGGGTAATCCCTTGACGCAGCCGGTTCCAAAACACTCCTGCGATTCGAGGGCGTTCGCTAGCCACTGCTGCTTCTTTTTCGACGATGCTGGCAAGGGTGACCCAATCTTGCAGACTTAACTCGGCAAGACCATTCCGCTTCTCATACACGGGCAAGGCTGACTTTTGGAAATGATCGAGCATGACCGTAATCACTGCCTCTGGGGTGCGCTGATCGACGGAAATTTGATACGTTTCAGGAAAAAGGTAGCCTTCTAGAAAAGGGATATTTTCTGGTAACCACGGATAGCGATCGCGCGGAATCCGTTGGGTCGCTGCTAGAAAGTCTGAGGCCGAAAACCAGCCCAGCTTTTCAAAGTAACGAGCCATTTGTTTTTGCGACCACCCTTCTTTGATCGTAAAGCTCACTTGTTGAACCTGCCCTGACCAAATCGTTTGGGCAATATCCGGCAAAGACGCCTGAGGCGAAAGTCGGTAAGTTCCGGCATGAAACCCACCCGCAGCTTGCCGCCAACCCTGCCACCGCGTCCACACTTTCCAGGCGGTTACCGAACGAATCAGCCCTGCTTGATGCAAGATCCGACCAATTTCCTCGGCAGATGCCCCCTCTGGCACATTGACTTGCAGCCAATCAGCAGCAGTTTGAGATGGGGTTTGTCCCTGCCGTGGCTGTAGGGGTGCGATCGCCGACTGCCACCATATCCAACTCCCCCCACCCATTAACCCTGCTAAAGTAGCAATTGCAGCAGTCAAACTTAAGGCTAATTTGCGGTAAGGCAGTCGAATCCGTTTGTTCACAGTCAGAAAAAATCGTAGTCTACTAGCATCCTCGGGGCAAGCCCGCGCTCTATGCAAAGGTGAGCATCGGGCTGGTGTTACTCTATATCCTCTATATCATCCATGAGACGCTCTTCCAACAGCGGTTGCAGCTTAGGTTGTAGCGCTTGAAACTCCTCTGGAGACAGTAATTCGGGTTGCAAATTGTCTCGCAATCTGACAACAAACAACACCGGATCAATTGGGGTATAAATTGAATATTCTTGTTCCTCCTCAAAAAATGTTGCTAAGAGTTGATACTCTTCTTGCTCAGTCGTAGGATCCCCTTCCTCCATCTCTAGGATCAAGATTTCCTCTTCATCAATATCAGGGAGATCCCCTTCCACTGTTAAGGACAAGGCACTGCGTTTTAATTTCAGATTTTGCTCTGCTAAAACCGCTTGAGCAGTGGCAAAGATCTTGCTCACTTCCTCATCTTCAATCGGTTGAATAATCTCTTCATCCTCCTCATTCACAACCCAACTGAAGATATCCACTGGATAATCCACAGGGTTTAAGAGGGCGTATTCTTCTTGATCAATCGGAACGGATACCTCAACATAACAAGTTAAGGAACGCCCTGCTTCATCCATTAACGTTACCGTAGAACGGTCTATTTCCATGCGTTTGTTACCTCTTCTCCCCAAATTTCGAGCCAAGCAACACCGATGTTGTAGTTTATAAGCATCAGTTTAGGGAAAGCTTCCCTGCTCCCCTTGCCTAACACCAATGTTGTAGTCCATAGGCATAAGTTTAGGGGTTAATGGACGTGATGCGCGAGAAAATTAATCGAAAATCTGCAATGAGTTACTCACTCCCCATAGAAGATTGCCACAGTTTTTGATCTAGCCACTGCTGCAAGATTAAGGCCGCCGCCTTGCGATCAATCAGATCTCGATGTTTAGCCAAATTAAGGCCTTGAGTCCGAATCAGCCCTTCAGCCTCACAGGACGTTAGCCGCTCATCCACATAGTGCAAAGGTAGATTTAAGGCCTGAGCAATCCGACGAGCCAATTTCTGAGTGCGTCGGGCTTGAGAACCCAGTTCGCCCTTCATCGTGTAGGGTAATCCCACCACTAAAATTTGCACTTGGCGCTCATCAACAATCTGGCGCAAGATGGCCATATCCGATGTAAATGAGGTACGCTGAAGAGTCATCAGCCCCGTAGCGATTAGACCAGTACCATCACACCCAGCAACTCCAATTCGTCGATGACCCAAATCTAGACCCAAAGCTGATAGGTGTGGCATCGTTTATCTGCTTAGGAATCTTATTTCCACGACCGCTTACCCCTGCTCCAGGTTGTGGCAGTTGGATGACCAAAACTTGACCGTGCCGAGGCGTGTTGATGGCCATCCGCCCTTGTAAGATCGCTCTGGGTTAGCCGACAAGTCATCCGACCTGGAACCGGATTATGATTAGGTTGTAATCCCTGCAACATCTCTGATAACTGCAAGGTATCAAAGGAGATGGAGCGGGACTCTCGCAATTTATGCCAGACAGATCGAGACATCATTAGAGTTTGGTCTAAATGCTCTGCGCCCACCTGCTGTAAGTATTCTTCTCGTTCTGGCTGGTAATCGGTGGAGTCCAATTGCAAGGGAGCCGCCGGATACACCTGAGTGAGTTGGGCCATATGCGTCAATAACTCAGGATAGAGCCAAGTATAGGCGGGATGGACGGTCAAGCGTGCTTCATGGGGTTGGCTACCATTGCGACACAGATTGATCTCAAAATAACCAATGGCCGCTTTGCGTTGCGGTTCAAACACGTAGGCCCTAACCAACTCTTGCGGCTGACCCCATAACTGTAACCCTGACCATAGCGACGCCACCACATTCGCTTTGAAGTCTTGAACATGACGATCAAAGACCTGTCGGACTAAAGGTGGCATGGAGGCTGTATCAAGCTGATACAGTAAGGGGGCATCTGCATTGTTAACGGGTAATAAGTTAGGTAGGGCTGGTTCTCTGGTTGCCAGTTCCTGCAATTGTTCAGGTTCTAAAGACCAATAAGTAATTTGTGCGAGGGGTTGAAAGCCATTATGACGGTAGAGGGCTAACGCTGCTGATTGATTAATTTCGATCTCAGTTAGCCAAGTGCGGGCTTCCCAAATATTTTTCAAGCAATATCGGAGCAACTGTGTGCCGACATCTTGTTGGCCAAACGCAGGCAAAACACTGACTTGATCAAACCGCCAAGTACTCCGAGCATGGTTAAAGGGGGAAACTCGGACAACGCCAGCTAGCTCGTTATTTTGCTCCCAAACATAGGTTCTCAGTTGTTCGGAAAAATGATTGGGGAACAGTTGCAGCAGTTTGAGTAGGTTAGACCAACGATGTAGTTGCTGTAACTGATGCTCATGCCCATAGGATGATCCCAGGCAAGATTGAGGATACGTATCTACTAGGAGTTGTTTAACCGCTTCTAAGTCACGGTACTGAATGGGTCGAATGATGGGTTCCAACTTGGGAGCTACTGAAGTCATAACTAAGGGCTAGCCATATGAGGAACGACTCAAAGTCCACTGGCAATGATCGGGGCACATGTCATGTTTGCATAAATCTAGCCCTTAATTTCATCGGTGACTTCAAGTCGCATAAATTAAACTGATTTTTTTGGAAATATTATAGTGTTCAGAACTGATTCTATGGTATCGGATCTTGCTCGAAAAGGGGGATATCCTTATCCGTTTTCTGTTGTTGATCCAAGGCAAAGCCTTCCTTGAGGGTTGGGTTACTGCACTAGCCCGGGTAAAAACGGGTTTAACTGGGTCGAATGAGGACAACAGGGGTTTGTTCGTCGGCATTTCCCGCAGGATTGCTGCGCAGAGCCTCTTCTAGAAAGGGTAAAGAAACCCCCTGGGTTGCTGCTAAAACCTTGACCCGTTTGAGATCGTTCACATCGACGATCGCGGCTGCTAAGCCTGTCTCTGCTTGAATTTGATTGACCACTTTTTGAGGCTGGTCAGGTCCTAAGACAATAAACTGATCATACGGGGGAAGGGTTCCCGTCACATCATCAATCAGGCGAGCCTGTTCACCGGCTAGGCGATAAAACATACCTGCTTGACCGAATACTTTGGCGATCGCACCCACCATAAACGCCAAGAACACCCGCACAGACCCTTCAAGATTCACTAAAGTCTGCAAGCCACAAGCGGTGGCCAAACTGGAAGTCGGCAAAAAGAAATAGGCAAGGCGGGTCGCCACCCAACCGGGCTGGATCGTACTGGGATGGATCGTGCGGCCTTGCATAATTGCCACCGGGGTTTCACCAATGGTGACAATATCACCCGGTTGAGCACGGGGAAGAACATAACGCCGGACAATATCAGGACAAGTATCAAGCTGTGTCAATAAATGGGTGGGTACGGGTAAAACTTGACCTGCCGGCACCGGACGCCATTGTAGCCCTTGTTGGGGATCGGGAAAGCGAAGCGGAATCACTTCATGGTGGGTGTTATGAAGGCGACCCTTAGGACCATAGGTGATGTAATGAATGCGGATCCAAGCTGCTTTTAGATCGGTTAAATCAGGTCCTGTGATATCCAAGATGATCTCAACAGCGGTACGCTTTTTCGATTTGACAATGTAAGCAAACCAATAGCCATCCCGGCGAGGCTCTGCATCAGGATGCTTAGGGATAACCTGAACAGAATGTTCAATATCCTCCAAACTGCCTTTGGAGAGGAGCGTGACTTCCACCCATAATTCTGGGATCATCACTTCTAGGGTGCGGGTGGGATTAAAAAAACATTGCTCACCCAGCAGTCGATAATGCTGAGGCTCACAAGTTTCAAGCTGCCACTCTCCAGGCAAGGCTTCCAAGGCATTCCCTGAGCGGCGACGATGGACCCATTCCAATCCTCCCCAAGCCGCGAACAAGACGGCTAAAAGACCCATTCCAATACTTTCAATGATCATTGCTGCGTGATGAATCCTTACTCTTGATCTAATGACTTCCCCAAAATTTGGAGATTTCTCGATTACCCAACCAAAGACAAATTGAGGTTGCAAACCAGATGATCATGCCATAGGACTGGCTTCTCTTCTACGGGAGTATGTCACTAAAGTTTATCTTTATAAAGGTAAAGACTTTCCTGAGATAAACTTTACTTGCAAAAACAGCCCGAACCATCCATATCTGCCTATACTATGAAGTGAAGCAATAAAGCTTCCCTGGCAGATAAAACAGCCAAAGCTAACTATATAGAAGAGGTAAATGAGCTGTTGCGAATAACATCTGTCTTGTTAGAACAGAATAACATCCAGGTCTATTGTTAACACTTCCTCAATGTGTGTTTTAGGGAGAGCGTATTTCAGCTTCAGTTTGTTTGCTGAGTTGAACTTCTCCATCTAGTATCTAAAAAAGAGAGGGGGAAAGTTATAACTTTTAGCTTGGGTGTTATTCACTTTTAAATACGCTTTGAATAGGGGTTAATCCATCCGTTAATAAGGTAAAGATTCCCATGAAAGATTAACCCTAAGTCCAGCACAGCAGACTTAGGGTTAATCTTTATAAGGCTAAAGCAAGGGCTTAGAATTTAAAGGTCGTCCGCACCACTGGCACTATCACATTGTCATTGGTATTGTTGTTCTCTGGATTGAAAACAAAAATGACACCGGGTGTAATGTGGATGTTGTCATTTACCTTGAATTTGTAACCAGCCTCCAAATGGTAGGAGGTTCCTGTACCGGGGTTGTTAGCTTTAGGCGCGTCGTCAGGGCTAATAAAGCCCACCCCTGCCGCATCGACAATCTCGTAGGGCTGGCCAAACAGCACGTAACCCATGTTGCCCTCGCCCCCTAAGTCAGGGAATTGCAAAGAAGCTGCCCATGTCAAGAATTCTGCCTTACGGTCATCAGCAGCCTGACTGGTTCTGGCAAAGGTGTAACCTACCCAACCTGAGAAGTTGACCCAATCCGCAGCTTGAATTGTGGTTTGGAAACCAAGGTGATCGGCTGAGGTATCAAAATCATTGCCAAAAGGCCGTCTATTTACAGATGTATTGCTGGAGGTGACATTGACATTACCCGCTTCATCAAAAGCGCGAACATAGGTCAGGGCAAATTTACTCTTTTCAAAGGGTTCAATGGCGATTTGAGCTAGAGCAGCATAACTGCCTTCAAATAAGCCACCTCTGGGATCGTCAATGTCATCCCCTTGGCCTACAGCATTTTGGCCTTCATCTGCCAAGTAACCTACCGAGAAGGAGGCTTTCTCCGTAATATCCCAAACGATGGTTGCACCAATCCCCCCATTGCCTTGGCGATAAATGGGATTAAAGCGACCAAACCGTGAAAGGGCACCACTACCGCTGCTTTCTAAGTAAGGGTTGAGGGTGTCAACGTTGTCTTCAAAATCGCCAGCATTGGCATCAATTTTGACTTTCAAGTTCTTGAGAGGTTTGAACTGATAGTTCAACTCGTCTAATTCAACACCATTCGGGTTTTCGTCTCCATCGAAGCCAAGACGAGCCATACGAGTTCCGGTTGCCTCATCTAGTTCAGGTATATTCCTAGCTTGCAAGCGCACTCGGAGGCGATCTTCTCCTGAGAAACTGGTATCGAAGTTGAGACGAACCCGATTACCAAAGAAGAAGCGGTCTTTTTCTGCACCTGCTGGGTCTGAGATCGCAGAATCATCAATGGCATACCCAGCTCCAAAGATAACTTCCCCGTTCAGTTTGGTCGTGGTGGAGAATTGCTGGGCTTCTACCGTAGCCACCCGAGCTTCTAGGCCATCTACCCGTCCTCTTAGGGTTGCCAATTCAGCAGCAAATTCATCTTGCAGGGCTTTAACGGCATCCAAGTCTTCTTTGGTGGCAAATCGATTGCTGAGATTATCTAAACAAGCGTTTACCAAGGCCGCCGCTTCTCGGCGGGACATGGCTCGATTCGGTTTAAAGGTGCCGTCGGGATAACCTGCAACACAACCATAGCGTTCCACTAAGGACTGAATGGCCTGAAAAGCCCAATCAGTAGGTTGTACATCTGACAGTTGAGAAACAGAGGTGACTTGCTCTACGGCATCCCCTTGTGAATCCATTAAATCGGAGACCGATGGGGTTTGGTTATCCGCTAAGTCGGAGACCGATGGGGTTTGGTTATCCGCATCAGCCAACACTAGAGGTTGAGCGGGTACAGACACGACGGACTGGGACACTTCATCCGTAGTGGTAACAGAGGCTAGAGGCTCTGCTGCCATTGCTGGAACCGGCAACAAGAGTGCGAATCCCCATAAAACGGGGTTGAGTAACCCCAACTTAGACCAAATCGTTGACATGAAAATCATCTCCTCACACAAAAGACAAATAATCGGTTATTTTCGATTATTTGGGATTGACGTACATTCAGAATATAAATATTGATAAGTATACGCAAAAATGAGCATGAAAGCTGAATTTAAAACTCTAATATTCTAGCTTTGCTGGAATATATGGATATTGAGCATTGATCCTGCATTAGATGCCTCAGATTGCAGCGACAACCATACCCTGTAAATTGATCCGCCATCGATAGTTATCGATACCACGAGAGAAAAGCCAAGCACAACCAAGGTGAGGTTAAGAAACTTTTAAGGTTATGCGAATTAGGAAAACAGGGGGGTAAGGCTAGGAGTCTAAAATGGGCAAATCATTGAGGATTGGTATGACGATCTTGCTGATGAATATCCCCATGGAAAAGTTTGGTTGGTTAGCTTTGACGGAATTCAAGGAGCCAAGATTGGATCATTAACCTTAACTGAACTCGCTCCTGTTGAGAAATTCCTTAGGGGTCACACTGACAGCGGTAATGTAAATCAATAATTGGATGCAAATCCTGCATTTGGGATTGAGAGAGTTTCTGCTCTAGGCGCAGGAGCCATTGCTTGATGGGTTCAGAAGCTCTGCGCTGCAAATCCCATTTCTCTAGGTATTTCTCAATCAGATAAAACTCAGGTTCTGCTACATTTACTTTAGAGGCATGGCGATCTGAGGGCAGGGTTTTCGATGCTTTCAAGTTCTGGGAACGGGACTTGCGAGTGATTACCCAAGCTAAAAAGAGGGGTAAGAAAGAGATCACCACTGCTAAAACAATACAGACAGACCTATTATAGGGCCAATGTCGTCGCCAGAAGCAGCCGTTAAAGATGACCAAATTCCTCGTATTTTTTCTGGGAGGGAGGGGATATTCTTGCCTAGAGCTGTGTCTTCTGTTAAGGGTGACGCTATATTTGAGGTTGACTCCACAGGCGTTTCTGAAGATATGCCATTCCCCGGCGTTGTATCAACGGTTATCCAGGAGCCTTTAACATGAGCCATGACCCAAGCATGGGCATCGCGATCGCGCACAATAAACTGTGCTTCTGAAGGGCTATATTCATGCACAGAATAGCCAACGGCATAGCGAGTCGGAATACCTGCTGCCCGCAGTAGTAGTGATGTTGCTGAAGCGAAGTATTCACAGTGACCGGAGCGATGGTTCAGTAAAAAATCGGCAAGGGGTGTAGTACTTTGCTGCGGTTGAGGAAGCTTCAGGGAATATTGAAATTTTTTCTGAAAGAATGCCGAAACTGCCCGGACGGTTTCTAGGTCTGATTTCTCCTCAAGATTGAGTGATTTCAGTACCTTCTGTATCGTGGGTTTTTCCGCTACAGGAATATCCCTATCTGCTGAGGTGGGTGGACTGTCTAGAGACTGGGTGGCATCAAACTGAACATTGTATGCGATCGCACCAGGTTTGCTTTGAACTGCTACAGTGCCGTACTGGTTTACCTGTATTGATTTAACGTTAAATCCCTCAACTTCAGACGTGCCCAGGGGGAGTTTTAAGAGTCCTTTCTGCTGCTGTAAGCTTGCTAATATCCGAATTGAGTTTGTATGGGCTGTCTTACGGCCAAAGATCCACTGCCGTTTATTGAGTAACTCTCTGGGAACAAATTTAGGTTTTACAGCCTGCCATGCTTCCGCTTGATAGTGGTTATAGGTTGCTTCCCGGATGTAGAAAGGCAAATGGGGTAATCGATTGCTGGGGTTTTGATTAGGGTTAGGAACAACTCGAAACAGAATGGTATTTGCAGGCTCTAAAGAACCCCTATTCCCAATTTGAGTCACGCTGGTTTCAGGATCAACTCTGTCTCCAGTCCCTTGGATTCTACCTGGTAAGGATTGGGTGTTATGGGTCTTGCCAGCACCTTGCTTCCTTCCTGGCAATGATGCCGTTTCATAAGTATTGCCAGTGTCTCCATTGTTTTGACTAGTACTCTGTGATGCTGGTGTTTGATTGGGGTTGCTAGTTTCTCCAGGATCTTGATGAAGGTCTGAATTCGTGTTGTTTGTATTTCCAGTACCTTCATCACCTTGAGTTGTCTCTGGCAATGATCCCGGAGTTGTAGTGCCCGTGTTACTGGTGCTTGAACTTGTACCTGATGATGAATCTGTATCACCGGAGTTCCCTGAATCATCCGTGTCTGAACTTGTACTGGAGGATGAATCTGGATTAGGGGTAGTACCCGTATCACTGGTACTTGAACTTGTACCTAATGATGTAGACGGATTAGAGGTGTTTTCAGGATCACTTGTGCTTTGAGTGCTGGTGAGAGCTGAATCGGGTTCAAAGGTTTCTTCAGAGATTTGCACAGTCTCTGGTGATGCAGAGGATCCAATTTGGTGGATCAGATGACTGAACAAGGCTGGAATATCGAGCTTGACGTTAGATTGTAACCAATAGAATTGATGTGTCCCTAAAATACTGAGAATTAAAGCCAGAATAATGAGACCACCGAAGGTTTGCGAACTGAAGCGGTGCGATCGCACAGACCAGAGCAACCCTGCAACCAATCCAGCGATAAGGGTCAGGAATAGCCAGAGGTTACCCCCCGTTGCACTGGCTGCTAAAAGACAGATGCCAAAGTAGGGATAATAAAGATTGATATTTTTATGAGACTCAGAGAACTTTCTGAATAAGGCGCTATATAGGGATGCGAAATTAGCACAGTAAGTTTGGCATAAAATAAAAGGGAATAAACCCACGGGTAAGCACTTCAAAAGATGATAGCTAGCCGAATAGGATAAAGGAGAGGGAGACGTCAGCGGGAGATAAACAATGGATAGTAACCACAGCAATCCAGCTAAAACAGGAATGAATTTGAACTGATCTGCAGATAGCGTCCAGCGCCGCTTGATCCATTCCCTTGCTTCTAGGGCGAAAACCATAGGAATAGCGAATATCCATGCCCCAGTTTGATATCCCCACAGGCAAAGCGCTAGGCTACATAAACTCGGAGTAGATTTCTTCATATCAACCATAAATCCTGTTGAATTTGGTCGATCTCAATAAAGTGGACTTGACACTGCGGCGACAGCAGATCATCCAAAGGTTCCTCTTGACGAATACATTGCCCACCCAAGACAAGTACTTTGATGGGAATGCCATGCTGGTTGAGCATTTTCAGAAATGAAGATCGTGTCTCATCGAAATCCAGCAAGAGACATAGACAACCACTCAAACGGGACAAACGGCTTTGCACAATGGGTCTCAGGCCATCAAAGGTGTGGGTCTGGCAAGGAGAAAGGGTTGCTAAAGTCTCTAGCATTGGCTCTCTTTGCCTTAAAGTACTGCCAACGGTGACGCAATGAGTGTTTTGAGCAGCATAAATAATATCGAGCAGATTTGCTTCAAGTTGCTTTTCCATGAGAAAGGATACCGCTACAGCAAGGGCTGCTTCAAACGCTTCGCTAGGGAGTTCTTTTGTAAACGCATCTAAAATCAGGGCATGGTGGACGGCAGATTCATCTTGTTGTTCTTTGATAATGGGTCGACCCACTTTGACCCAACTTTTCCAGTGAATCTTATTGGTAGGATCACCGGGTCGATAGGGCGTTGTTGCATAAAGAGGAGTTACGGATGGGTTAGTCCCATGTTAGGTTTGAATCGTCAAACACCACCCAACACTCATGAAACAGCAATACCGCATCCGCAACTGGCCTGATTATAACGCCGCCC
>JAAUOM010000117.1 GCA_012034865.1 Acaryochloris sp. CRU_2_0
CTAGGAGTTTGAGGCTGGGTTTTAGCATCCAGGGGGATATGCTTTGAGTCAACAATGAAGGCAGCTCCATTAGAGCCACGGTTGACGGTGATAGGTTCAGCGTTGGCTTTAGGAGTAGTAGCAATATTGAACAGTGCGAAACTAGCTAAGAGGGCATGGGTCAAAACTTTAGTGCGAGTCATAATCTTTTCTCCAACCTTTGATGATCTCACTTTAGGGATGGAGTCTGAGAGCCTGGTGATGCAAAACCCAGGCCAGTCTATAAAGTTGCTAAGTTAATCCCAAGGGTTTGCTGAGAATTCTGAGAGTGTGATGACCTCCGGTCGGTCGGAGACCATCGCCTTCTCTCAGAGGATGTTCATAATCAAAGTTCATGCTGAGACGGCTTAAGATGCCCTCGCCAGATGATTGAGGTACTCCTGTGCTTTTGAGTATTGCTTGAACTGGCGTTCATCCACTCGAAATGCTGGGGAATGCACCCTCTGACGACCATTTTGAGTACGAAGCCCATGCACTTTATGGAGCAGTTCGTGATACATCACGAATTCGACTACGTATCTCGGAACCCTTTTAGCGTCTAGGTTTAGGCTGATGACTACCTGGTCACGCGTGGGTTCATAGTGTCCAAACTTGCGTTTGCTATAGGTGCGGCTCCAGCAGAGTTTAGGTTTGTCCAAGGTACTGCTGAAATAGGTACAATTAACAGCCTCAAAAATCTCATCTAGGTTATAACTACTTCCTTGAGCGGTTTCTTCTAGCTCATCCACACTCAGTTCTATTGACAGTAGGAGTTCCGCAAACTCTTCTGATAGGGAGAAATCGTTAAGGATGTGGGTCGTTTTAGGAGATTTCCCAAAGAGGAGGGACTCAACAATCGCTTGCATCACAGAAGATGCTGCGAGAATGAACCCTTCATTGATCTTAATTGCCCACAAATCGCTTCCGAGTTGGCAGCGATACAACGCAGACATATTAGTAAGTTCAATGGTCCAGTTGTTGATATTCTTTAGCTGCTTGATTTTATCGTTGAGCGATTTCTTTTGAGCGAGAGTGTGTTGGACTAGAGCCTGGAACTGATGGACAGCCCTAATGTGAATTGAGAGATGGTCATCCCTGAGTAGAAATTTTAACCAACAATAGATTTGCCGGGATTGCCCCGTCAGATTAGCTGGAGTGGCCTGTTGACGATCACAGAGATCTTCAATTTCCTGCGTCGTTTGCTGAAGCAGTTGAATAAGCGTTTGCCCTTTATTAGTATTTAATTGGGCAATCTGAGCGATTCGGTGTTGAATGAGTTGATGTTGAGGACGAATTTGGCGAATGGAGATCCGCTTTTGAGATTGCAGGCTGTTGCTGTGCTGGAGAATAGGTAAATTTTTCAGATCAACACCCTTCAAGAATTGATAGGCTTTTCTGGAGGGTAAGGGCAACTGATTGGGTTTGATCTTGGCGGTAGCACAGATTTGCTCTGTGGCGTGTATTGAGACAATTATGTATTGCTTGAATTGAGGAACTTCATTGACGGGAATGCCAAATTTGAGCTGATCTCTGACTTTGTGTGAGGCTTTCACCAGTCCCCGAATTCTCATAGATGTCCTGCCAATAAGCTAGCCAAATGCAGGATATCAGACTTCAACAGGATGGGGAACACCCCCCAACAGCTATCAACAGGAGCAACAAAGAAATTTTTGAACAACTGGCTCAATAATCATAGATAATTTGGCATATATTTGGGACATAATCCCAATCAGAACCTAAAACTTGAATATTGGGGGGGGTTGAATAAGTGTTCAAATCAAGGTTTAAAACACTGGCATTGCTGTCGATCGCTGGTGTGGTCTTGTTTTGGTTTTTGGGCCACAACATCAATGTTCAAGCTCAAACCCCCTTGCGAGATCCCGTGACAGGGAGCTGCGAGTGCCCCTATGATCGCACAAGCACAGGAAGACTTTGTGGAGGGAATTCTTCTTATTCCAAGGCTGGCGGGAGTGTAAAACCTGTCTGTTATGTTGAGGATCAACCTAGCCCAACAGCTTCACCCTCGCCTTCACCGATACCAACAGCAAGCCCCTCACCCACCCCTACCTCGCCTCCACAAGATTCCACAGATGCCCACTTAAAGTATGGTAATCCCAGCAATGCCACCTTTGAAGTGGACAAGTCTGATAACTACTTACTACTCAAGCCCCAGTATGCGATTTCCTATAATCGCAGCAAAGGCATTGCCAACTGGGTGAGTTGGCAGCTCAATTCATCTTGGCTGGGAGATACACCCAGGCAGGATGACTTTAGACCAGATTCGAGCCTGCCCAGTAGTTGGTATCGAGTAACCCCCACGGACTATACCAATAGTGGATTCGATAGAGGACACTTGACTTCCTCGGAAGATCGGGGGGCGACAGTTCAAGATAATTCAGCCACTTTTTTGATGACGAATATTATTCCCCAGTCTCCTGACAATAATCGGGGTCCGTGGGTCCAGTTGGAGACCTATTGCCGGGAACTCGTCAAACAGGGCAAAGAGCTTTACGTTGTTGCAGGAGGGGTAGGTGAAGGCGGAACAGGAGAGAAGGGGGCAATGACAAGCCTTGCAGGAGGCAAAGTCTCTGTTCCGGCCTCTACTTGGAAAGTGATCTTGGTTCTTAATTCTTCATGGGAGCAGGTTAGTGAAACCACCCGCACTATCGCTGTCAATATGTCCAATACCCAAGGGATCCGCATTCGCAAATGGCAGGAGTTTCGGGTGTCTGTGGATGAGGTTGAGCAGCAGACAGGCTATGACTTCTTCTCAGCCATTGAACCAACTGTGCAGTCAATGATTGAGGCAAAGGTTGATAATCAATGATCAAGTTTCAACGACTTTGGTGGATAGCCCCACAAAGTCAGCATCCATCTTGCCCAAGATATAGGCATCCATCTCAAACTCCCCAACCTTAAAGACTTGCACCTCTTCCAAGCTGTCTTTCAGTAGCTGTGCAAGCTCTCTGAATTTATTTACGTTGGCCTTCTCAATTTCACCATGCCAATCCTGATCCTGAGTTGCTCTATGAAAAAAGGTATCTACATTGATGGCCTGGAGAGGAGTTTCAGGAGAGTGGCCTGCAATCCGTAAAAACTCTGCTGAAGTTAGGGGAGTGTCTTGAGCTTGTTCACGCCAGACCACAGTATTGAAAGGGTATTCTGCTTCGCTAGCAAACATCAAGCCTTCGGTTTTGGTCTTTAACTCTTGGATTAACCCTTCGGTTCTATTCATATTTTTTCTTCAGCTTGTGGTTGACGATATAGGGCAGGGTATCAAAATCAAGTTCAGGTGGGAACTCCCCCTAGCCGTAGATCAAGGAGGGTATGCCGTTCCCTATCCTTGACTTGCCTCACCGCCATGCTGATCGCATTTTTGGGACCAACGAGAATTGCCAGCTTCTTTGCCCTCGTCAATCCAGTGTAGAGCAAGTTACGACTGAGCATGAGATAGTGCTGCATGTACAACGGCAAAATAACCACAGGGTACTCTGAACCTTGACTTTTGTGGATCGTGATAGCCCAGGCTAAGCCGATTTCATTCAAGTCGGCTAGGTCATAACTGACAGAGCGTTCTGCATACTGTACCGTCACTTCCACTTCTTCTAAATCAATTTCTGCGACCACTCCCATGTCGCCATTGAAGACTTCCCGGTTATAGTCGTTGACTTGCTGGAGGACGCGATCGCCCACTCTCAAGGTTAGCCCCCCTCTAGTCAATTCAGCTTTGCTGGGACTGGGAGGATTGATCAGTGCTTGCAAGACTTGATTGAGCTTGCGAGTACCTACCTCTCCCCTGGTCATGGGACACAGCACTTGCACATCTCTTGCAGGCTGAAAGCCAAGCTGGGGAATCAGTTCAGTGATGAGGTCTTGAATGGCTTGTGCCCCATTTTCAGGTTCAGGTGCCCCTAACCAGAGGCAGTCTGTTTTAGGCGTGTTGCTGACGGGTTCTAGATTGGGAAACTGGCCCTGGTTAATGCGGTGAGCATTGCGAACGATGTGGCTGGCTTGAGCTTGACGGAAGACTTCGGTGAGTTTGACGACAGGGACACGATTGGAGTTGATCAAATCCAGAAGAATATTCCCTGGTCCGACGCTGGGTAACTGGTCGGTATCACCCACAAGCAGCAGTTGAGTGTTGGGATCAATGGCTTTGATCAATGAGTTAGCCAAAAACAGATCCAACATGGAGACTTCATCAATGATCACAGCATCAGCAGGGATGGGACGGTCACTGTCTCGCAGAAATTTCATCGTCTTGGGGTCAAATTCTAGGAGACGGTGAATGGTTTTTGCCTCATGGCCTGTAACTTCACTCAAGCGTTGGGCTGCTCTGCCTGTGGGGGAAGCCAGTGCGATTTGCTTACCCATTGCCTTCCAGAGAGCCACAATGGTGCGGGTGGTGAAGGTCTTTCCTGTGCCCGGTCCCCCAGTGAGGATCACTACTCGCTGACTAGCCGCCATTTCTACTGCTTGGCATTGCTGAGGGGAAAGGTTGACTTGTGTTCGAGCGATGAAGCGATCTAGCCAATCTCGGACCCGTTGCCTATCGACAATTACTGGATTGGCTAGCAGATGAAGGAGCCGCCGGGATAGGTGAAATTCAGATTGAAAGAACGAAGGGGCATAGCAGAGCAATTCTGTTGTGCCAGCACACTCAAGCTTCTCCAAAATCAGTTCCGCATCAGCCACCATTGCATGGATCAGGTATTCCACTTGATCTGCTTTGGGCTGATACTCAGGGAGAGTGAGCTGCTTCACAGCTCGGTCAACAAGTTCAGCATGAGGCAAATAGCAATGCCCTTCTTCTGCTGATTCACTTAGCACATGCAACAGACTACTGCGGTAGCGATATTCAGAGTGGGGTGAAATTCCCAGATTACGGGCAATCTGATCCGCTGTAACAAAGCCGATGCCATAGACATCTGTAGCGAGTTGATAGGGATTGTGGGTGACAATCTCAATCGCGTCGTCTCCATACTGTTTGTAGATTTTGACCGCATAGGTCGTGGAGACTCCATGTCCCTGGAGAAATAACATCACTTCTTTAATCGCCTTCTGGCTGGCCCAGGCAACTTGGATCAGCTTCACCCGCTTCTTGGCGATGCCAGGGACTTCCACCAGTCGTTCAATCTGGGTTTCAATGATATCGAGGGTATCCAGGCCAAAATGGGCGACGATTCGTTTTGCAGTGACGGGGCCAACCCCCTTAATCAGACCACTGCCCAGATATTTTTCAATACCTGTCAAAGTTGCAGGCTTGGTTTCCTTATACTGTTTGACTTGAAACTGGGGGCCATACTTGGGGTGGTCTCGCCAAAATCCTTGGAGTTGGAGGGTCTGTCCCGCTTGAATGTTAGCAAAGTTGCCAACGATGCAAATCAAGTCACGGTTTCGAGGGGCTTTGAGACGGGCGACGGTATACCCCGATTCTTCGGAGTGGAAGGTAAGACGTTCCACTACCCCTTGCAGTTGCTCGGTGGGAGGTGAGGCAGTATGGGCAGAATCGAATGCCATTTAAAGCTAGGTATAGAAGTTTAGCGCTTGGACTGATTTCGCAGCCGTTGGGCGTGATCCACCTTCTTCCATAATTGCTCATCTTGTCGATATATGTGAAGGGCTTGGATCGCATTGTCAGCTTGTTTTGCCTGACCTTCTTTGATCAAGGACAGCAAATAATCGATGCCCTCCTCATTCCTGAGCATTGCGATCGCAAGCAAGCCCATCGCCTGCAATTCTTCTTGCTGGGTTTGTTCATACCAACGGATTAAATGGGCTAAAGCTTGCGGCTGATAGGATTCACCCAGCGCCAAAGCCACTAGCTCTTGAAGTTGTCGGTTCTTGTCGTAAAGATATTGGGCCACAAACTCCATTGATTGCTCAGGAACGAGATCCAACATCACTCGAAAATATTCAGACATCACTTGTGGCTCATCCCCAACTTTGGCCCGCAATCGAAGTAAGGGAATTGCTCTAGGGTCATTGCTATAGGCAATCGCATGAGCAGCACCAATACGAGCTTCAGATTCTGGATCGCTGAGCAGGTCAGCTAATTCCAACATGAGATCGGGGTAATGTATCCGCACTAACCCAAACGCACAAATACCCCGTAATTTGGGCGCGGTATCAGTAGTCCCTCCCCAAACAGGCTCCAGTTGGATGTGGTGGATGCCTTGTAAATATAGGGACGACTCTGCAAAGTCCAGATAGTTTAGGGCTTGGGCGATCGCAGATTTGGCCAGACAATTGGCATCGGTTTTCTCTGGTTTGGTCATAAATCGGTCAAAAGCATCCGCCAAATCAGGAGCCAGTTGACGAATTTTATGTTTACCCACTACCTTAGCCGCTTGAGCAACAGCGACTGAGTATTTGCTCCCTATTACCTGGCGCAATATGGAGATGGATTTCTCAGTGTTTGGCTGATCTCTGACTTCGTTCAATTGAGCCAGAAATGCTTCCAGCTTTTGTGATTTAGCCATATGATAATCGCAGGAAAGCTACGCTGCTTCTGCTTCTTCTACGTCAACTTCCTCCATATCAACTTCTTCCACATCAACAGATGTGATCGAATTAGCCGACACTTCAGCGCCCAGTTCTAGCTTTTGACGAACCTGTTGTTCAATATCTTGAGCAAATTCTGGATTCTCTTCTAGGTAGGTAATCGTATTCTCCCGACCCTGACCAATATTATTGCCGTCATAGCTATACCAAGCCCCTTTGCGAACAATCACATTGGTTTCTTCCGCCATATCGACAAGACAACCCAACGTCGAAATCCCTTGCCCAAAGAGAATGTCAAACTCAGCTACTCGAAACGGAGGGGCAACTTTATTCTTGGCCACTTTGACTTTGGCCCGAATACCATACATATCATTGCCCTTCTTCAGAGTCTGGATGCGACGAATATCCAAGCGCACGGAGGCATAAAACTTGAGCGCATTTCCACCCGTTGTCACTTCAGGGCTGCCATAAGTCACCCCAATCTTCTGACGCAACTGGTTGAGGAAGATGACGGTGCTGCCTGACTTGCAAATATTGCTGGTAATCTTGCGTAAGGCTTGACTCATCAGACGAGCTTGCAAGCCCATATGAGAATCACCCATGTCTCCTTCAATTTCAGCTCTCGGAGTGAGAGCAGCCACTGAATCAATCACAACTAGATCCACTGCACTGGAGCGCACCAGTTGATCCACCACTTCTAAGGCCATCTCCCCCGAATCAGGTTGACACACCAGCAACTCTGACACGTTCACACCCAAGGCTTTGGCATACACTGGGTCCAAGGCATGTTCGGCATCGACAAAGGCGGCCACTCCCCCTGTTTTCTGGATTTCAGCGATCGCATGAAGGGCCAAAGTCGTCTTCCCTGAACTTTCAGGTCCATAAATTTCAATGACTCGTCCTCTAGGCAGGCCGCCGCCTAGTGCCAGATCTAGGGTCAATGATCCACTGGAGATGGTCTCAATCTGCATCCGGCTGGCGTCCCCTAGCCGCATGATCGCCCCTTTACCAAAGGTGCGTTCTACATGTTTCAACACCAAGTCAAGCGCTTTTTCTTTTTCGGTCAAGTCAGATTTTATGGCCATCAGTTGATCTCCGAAGGGTCGATTTGGGGTTGTTCGACTAATATAGTAAGATTGTACTAAATTAGTGTCAATATGATACTTTTGTTCATCTTTCACCTCTCCCCTTGGAGGTTGTAATGGCGATAGATACGCTTGCTGAACTGATTGGCTTTCCTGGAGGATGGCTTGTAGGAGTCTCACATGCCTTGGAGTGGGGTTATCAGTGCTGGGTGATCACCCCAGAAAGGCAGGTCCACACGGATGGGGAATTCTATAAGAGCAGTCTAGTGGCACTGGAAGCAGGTCGCTTCCTGGTCGAGCATTCCCTGGAGGTGGAATAGGCGCAGGGACATGCGAAAGATCCTTCATGTTGATATGGATGCCTTCTTCGCTTCCGTCGAGCAAAGGGATAATCCCAGGCTACGGGGTAAGCCAGTGGTGGTGGGTGGGCGACCTGAGCAAAGAGGGGCGATCGCCGCCGCCAGTTATGAGGCCAGACAGTTTGGGGTGTTCTCCGCTATGCCTTCGCGGGTTGCGATCAGCAAATGCAGGGACTTAGTTTTTGTGAAGCCAAGGTTTGAGGTCTACCGTGAAGTCTCTGGGCAGATTCGGGAGATTTTTCACCAGTTCACCGATTTAGTGGAACCCGTCTCCTTGGATGAAGCCTATTTGGATGTAACGATCAACAAGCCACAGATTTTATCGGCGATGGCGATCGCCCATGAGATTAAACAGCTCATTCAGCAAGAGACGCATCTGACAGCCTCAGCAGGAGTATCCATCAACAAGTTTTTAGCAAAGATGGCATCGGGCCTCAAAAAGCCAGATAGTTTGTCACTGATTGCTCCCCACCAGGCAGTAGAGTTCGTCAAACAGCTTCCTATTGAACAGTTTCATGGGATTGGCACAGTCACCGCCACCAAGATGCATCAACTGGGGATCAAGTCTGGAGCTGACTTGTTGCAGTGGTCAGAACAGGCTTTAGTAGAGAAGTTTGGCAAGGTTGGACATTACTACTACGGGATAGCCAGAGCCAAGGATGAGCGCCAGGTGAACCCTAACCGGATTCGCAAATCGATTGGGGCTGAACGCAGCTTCTATGAGGATCTGTTGGGGACTAGGCGATTGGCGGAGGAGTTAGAGAATATTGCCAATATGGTTCACCACAGGTTGGCGGAAAGCCAGCGTTCTGGCTATACACTCACCTTAAAGATTAAGTATGCCAATTACCAGCAAATTACCCGCAGCCAGACGGTGAGAGATGCGCTGAATGGTGTTGATGAGATTTTGGAGCTAGGAAGAGAGTTGTTGCTGACTCATGTGGATGAGCAGCAAGCGGTCAGGCTATTGGGCTTGACAATCTCCAACCTCGTGGATAAGGAGGGTAGCCCAAAACAGTTAGCTTTTGAGTTTGATCACCAATCTTGATCCTCAATCTGCACCCAACTGTGCGATTTAATGACGGTCAATCCGCTCCCATGTTTTTGCGAATGGTGAGTAATACCAATGCGATAAGTTCTGGTATAAGCGCAGCAATTGCAGTGAGTTTTAGTGACCAAGTTTCGTCCGCATGAAACAACCCCGCTGTTCCACTCAAATGCGCAGACAGGACGTCGGTGGAATCAATAGCAACGCACGCTAACAAAAGTGTCTTCACAGTACTGGGGTTTGCAGTAGCAACCAGAATGGCAAGTACGATGTCTCTAATGGCCCAAACACGGATAATGTAGGGCATTTGGATATTTGAGGCTACGGGGGCACCCAGTTGTTCCATCAACCAAGGGGGGTCAGCATAGCCTACCGCGCTGAGGCCAAATCGAATCAGGCACATCAGTCCAATTAGAAAAGCAATGTACCAGATTTGACCTCTCATGTTCACCCCTAAAGCAATTGGTTTGCAAAATCTTATCGAGAGCTTAGATCTTTGTATTCATTTGTTCTTGCGAAGCATTGCCCACACAAAATCCGGTCCTAATCCCTGAATTCTTGCCATCTGAATCCAGAGCAGGGTCATGTGTTCAAGATGTAAACTCATGGAAAGGTTGCCCGTATCTACCGCTTCCCATCCCCACGATTGGCAGAGTTCGGAGACAACTTGCTTGGCGATCACATCGTCACCAGCGATCAACATGGCGGGTTTGAGATCGCCATATTTCGGATAGGTATTATTCTCGAAGTTCTCAAAACCATAGATTGTGAATGCCTTCACTACCTTGGCATTCGGGACTAGGCTTTGCACTACTTCAGCACCTGATCGTTCACTCTTCAATCCATGAGTCAGATTTATCCCCACTGGATTGGTGCAATCCACGAGAATTTTACCGGACAAATCCCCCGCTTCAGCCAATGCTGCTTGATTCGCAGAAAAGGGAGTTGCTAGAAAAACGACCTCGGCGGATGCGATCGCCTCTGGAGGAGAAGTAACTTCTAACTGAGGATACTTGGCCAAAGCTGTTTTGACACTATTTGAATTGCGATCACGGGCTGCAATGACAACTTTGTGCCCCAAGGAAATCAACCGTCCCGCCAAAGCTGAACCGACTTGTCCGATGCCAATAAATGCAATATTCATGGTTACTGCTCATGTAAAAGACGTCATCCGTTCATCCCATCATGGGTGGGACATAATGAATTTGTCCAATGGATAATTAATATGAGCGCTATACATCATATCAATCTTGCTGGACTCGATCTAAATTTGCTGGTGGTCTTTGATGCCTTAATGACGGAGCAGAATGTCACTCGTGCTGGAGAAAGAGTGGGGTTAAGCCAGCCCGCGACCAGTAATGCTCTGGCGCGGTTACGAACGTTAATGGCCGATGAGTTGTTTGTCCGCACCGCCGCCGAATTGCGTCCAATCCCTAGAGCGATCGCCCTGGCACAACAATTGCGGCCTGCCTTGCAGCACATTCAATCGGCCTTGCTGGAGGAGGCACCGCAGGGTATCCGGCCCAATACTGTTCAGATAAATCAAATTGGTGCATTCCCAGGTGCTGAAAGCCTTATTTCCCTGTTCAAGCTATTGAAATTATTCTTAAGAGTGAACTTAACCGAACGGTATTGAGGGGCAAGCTACCGTTCGCCCCTACAGGGGTAAAAATGTTTGCAGAAATTACCTTAATACAACTTCGGCACAAAAAACTGCTCATTCCGGGGCGGACGGACGTAGTTATGGGCAGCTTTGCGTGATGGCAGTTCCAACGGTTCTGGAGTCATATCGATGTACGGAATCTTACTGAGAAGATGGTTGATGCAATTAAGGCGGGCGCGTTTTTTATCATCTGCTTCGACCGTGAACCAAGGGGCTTCTGGAATGTTGGTGTGAGAAAACATCACGTCTTTGGCTTGGGAATATTCCACCCAACGATCACGCGATTCCAAATCCATAGGACTCAGCTTCCAACGACGGGCTGGATCAGTGGTTCGAGATTGGAAGCGTCGCTCTTGCTCTTCATCACTGACCGAGAACCAATACTTGAGCAGGACAATGCCTGCTCGCACTAACATCCGCTCAAATTCTGGGCAGGTTTGCATAAATTCTTGGTGCTGCTCATCGGTACAAAAACCCATGACATACTCGACCCCAGCCCGGTTGTACCAACTACGGTCGAAACAGACAATTTCGCCCGCTGCGGCAGGTGGGGGACATAGCGCTGGAAGTACCATTTCCGTTTTTCGCGATCGCTGGGTGTCCCCAGTGCCACCACACGACAGCCTCGTGGGTTCAACGGTTCGGTAATCCGTTTAATCGTCCCCCCTTTACCCGCCGCATCCCGACCTTCAAATAAAATAACAATGCGTGTGCCCGTATGCTTCACCCAGTACTGCATTTTCACCAATTCTAATTGCAGACGAGCCAGTTCTTTTTCATACCTTTTACTGGAGAGTTTAGATTTGCTCTCTTGCTCAGAAGTTTCCAGATAAGGCACTTTTAGCTTTGGGATTTTACCCAGCTTGGCTTTTTTGTCTTTCTTGCCTTTTTTCTGTTCCTTCTTGGAGAGGGTAGTTGAGGATGGATTGGAGGGTTCTGCGATGTTTGTTGCTTGCTGTCCGTAGGACATAGAGCGGGCTTCGGCCATTGCACTCGCAGACTTTTGCCTATCCAAGGCTTTAGATTGCGTAGTCATTAGTTATTCTTTCAGAATGATTCCTATGACTTTTAAGTATATCCAATATAGAGTTGGCACTTCCTCTACCGCTCTGGGAGAGGGGTGTGGGGGTTCTGTCACAATACCCTATTTGAGCAGATTCCTAAACTTACAACAACATGTCTGAGACATTACCCAGATTCCTTTGCCAGTCTACAATCATCTCTTACCTCACCCAAACCCCTTGGTCATAAAACCCCCCATCCCGCCGCACCTCAAACCCACCCAGCAAAATCCCAAGCCAAACTACCACCCAAGGCAACCGCACCCCCCTGACCAGCTCCGAGAACGAAACCGCCCCCTCAGCCCCTTCCAGGTAAGCCGAGATCGCACTCACCCACTCCCCAACACGTTCTTCATAGCTAGCCCCCAAAGTAACCTCTTCCCCATCCTGAATTTCTGACTCCAGCTCAGCCAGCACCACTGATTTATCCCGATAGGCCACCACTGATCCATTTTCAACACCAGACTTTGCGGAAGCAGATCGCACGTACAAATCCGGCTCAGCCACCAGAGCATCCAAATCTAGGCTCATGGACTGCCGAACCAGATCAGCAAACATATCATCAGCGACGACAGGCTCATCATCAGACGAGTACCGCAATTCTTCAAACCAAGCCTCAGCCCGTAGAGCGTACAATTCAGCCAGTTCCCAGATGGCATCGGCGGCCAGAGCAAGCTGTTCACTCAGGGGTGTTCGGGCAATGGCGGCATCAAAGGCTAAGCACAATTGTTGCCAGTCCACATCCTGGGGCGAGGATTGGGCTTGCTGGAGCTGCTGCTGGAAGTTAAGTTCGAGTTGAACAACCTGCATGGGTTACTCTCCCCCGCAGATCGGACACAGATCGGGCGACAGCTCCTTCTGCACCTCAAACTTGTCCAGGGTCACCCCCTCCAACTGGCCAGAAAAATGCACCAACACCTCCTGCATGAACCCTCTGATCTGAGCAGGCTTCAATCCCCTGGCATGGATCGGCTCAATTCGGGCAATGATGCGCTCAACCATCCTTTGCTCAGGATCATTCCATTTGGATTGCCGCAGTTCAGCGCTGATCGCATGGAGAGGCGCATCCACCCGCTCTCGAAAGAGATGCAGCTCTGCCCAAGTCGATTCTGGCATTGGGATGTGCAGGACTACAGATTCTTGTCCGGTCTGCTGTCGATACTGGCGGCGCTTGTGCTGGTTGTAGCGATCGCGGTTGCGGTAGTAAGACCTGCGCTTATGGCACTGCTCAGCGACCCAGCAGCCCGTACCCGAGAAGCCGTGGCGGGAGATCGCATCTTCAGCAGAAAGTTTGGCACAAATGCGGCATTTTTCACTGGCAGTTT
>JAAUOM010000118.1 GCA_012034865.1 Acaryochloris sp. CRU_2_0
GACGATAAATATCCACCAGTGCTTTCATTTGATGGGCAAAATCAACTTTGGTACGTTTGTCACCCCCATTTGCCGATCTGCCGCGAGTGGTTCAAAGAAACCAAACAGATTGACGACCCCATTGCGCCCCTGAAAGCTTGACAATAAGATGTTGCGTGAATCGCAACCAATCAACTGCAACAGGAAACAGTGCAATGGAGCAGATTTGGCAGACGCTAACAGACACCTGGAATTTCGTAGCTCAGAGATTAACTCCCTCAGTAATGACAGGCCCGATTACCGATCCAGTGCCTGTCTTTTTAGTCATTATTGCCATTATGCTGGTGGCACCGCTCTTATTTGAACGGTTTAAGCTACCTGGCATTGTCGGCTTGATTTTGGCTGGGGTAATTGTTGGGCCAAATGGTTTAGGGTTGCTGGAACGAGACAGCACGATCATTCTGCTGGGAACGGTTGGACTGTTATTTCTCATGTTTATGGCTGGACTGGAAACCAGCCTTGATGATCTGAAATACAACGCAGACAAGGCAGCTATTTTTGGCATTGCCACGTTTGCTGTACCAATGGTGCTAGGTACGGCAGCCATGCTGTTGCTTAATTATTCCCTGCTGGCGTCCGTTCTCGTGGCCTCGTGTTTTGCCTCGCATACCCTGCTGGCTTTACCTGTCGTAAGCAAGTTGGGCATCATGCGATCGCAAGCCGTCACGGTCACCTTAGGCGGAACGTTAATTACTAACATTCTGGCGCTGCTGGTATTAGCCGTTGTCGTGAAAGCTCATCAAGGTAACTTGACGTTGGGATTTTGGCTATTTCTGATTCCGTCCCTCGGTCTTTACACATTCGCCACGCTGTGGGGAGTTCCCAAAGTCGGTCGCTGGTTCTTTCGGCAGTTTGGTCATGACGAAGGGGCTGAGTTTACGTTCGTTGTGGCATCCTTACTGATTGTCTCCTACATCGCAGAGTTAATTGACATCGAGCCAATTATTGGAGCCTTTTTAGCCGGAATTGCTATTACCCAAATTATTCCTCAACTCAGTCCACTAATGAACCGAATTCAGTTCATTGGTAATACTCTATTCATTCCGTTTTTTCTGATTTCAGTGGGAATGTTAGTCAATCCATTGGTGCTGTTGCAGGAGCCACGATCGCTCCTCGTGTCAGGGGTGATGGTGGGCGTTGCAATTGTAGCGAAGTGGGTTCCGGCAGTGGGCACGGGCAGACTATTCAAGTTTGACCGCTCCAGTCGCATGGTAGTGTTCGGATTATCTGTCGCTCAAGCAGCATCAACCCTGGCGGCGATTACGGTCGCTTACCAGATTGAATTGGTTGATCAACTCACAGTCAACGGCACGATCACCATGATTTTGGTGACTTGTATTGCTTCCCCTTGGGTGACACAACGCTGGGGACAAACATTAAAACCGGGGCGTTCCACTACCGCACATGAGCAACAGGCTTTAGCCAATCCCAGTCGCTCTACTTCCCCTCGCTATCGCATTCTTGTTCCGGTTGCCAATCCCAATACCGAAGATAATTTGCTGCAACTTGCCTTGTTACTAGCTAAATCAACCCAGGGAACCTTGCTGCCATTGCATATCCTTCTGGACAATGAAGGCCCCATTATCGCAGCAGCCAAAACTCGACAAGACCAGTTGTTAGCCGCTGCCGAAACAATCGCCCATGCCGCGGTGACGGATGTTGAACCAATCGGACGGGTGGATGATGCGATCGATAAAGGAATTTTGCGGACGGCTCAAGAGCGTAACGCGAATCTGATTGTCTGTGGCTGGAAGGGGTATTCCACCTATCGAGATAACTTCTTTGGTGGCGCAATTGACAATGTATTACGACGAGCGACTGTCCCTGTCATGCTGACCCGCTTTACTCATCCGATTAAGACCACCCAACGGGTGTTTCTCGCCGTTGATAGAACCAGCTTAACTGCCGCCAATTTTCCGCAGCTTTTGACTCTGTCTCAAATATTGGCCACTGAGTTGAAAGCTTCCTTCTGTTTACTGTATGTGGTAGCTGTCTTTCGTCGCGCTGTTGACAGGACTGTATTTGCCTCGATCAACAGCGATATCCCCATTCAGCCAGTGCGGGTGAGCTTTGCCAGTTACGTTTCTCGAAATTTGATTGCAGATGATTTGCTGATTCTTACGGCAAAGTTCAACGCTGAATTTCTCGGTTTACCAACGTTGGGAATTGGCTCCGAAACGATCGCTCATCAAAACCCATCGCTATCGCTGATCGTCGTTCATATTCCGCTAATTTGAATACTGAACTGGAGGAAGCGATCGCGATCATGAATCAACGCCCGATCTGTCCTACCTGATGAAGAACCTAATCCCTAGCACGAGCCACTGCTAGACAATCTTTAGAAATCCTTGGGGTTCATTGCTGAGCGCGCATTCTAACTCAGGTTAATTTGTTATGGTTGGGACAGACTGATGCATTGAAACCTGGGATTTTCGCTATGAAACTTCACGGCCTAGAACTAGGAATGAAGTCACCCAGTAAACTGCCCTGGCTGGCGCTGATCCTGCTCTGGCTTGCCTATGCTCTGGTGGGGTGGAATTTAGCAGTCTACCACGTTATCTGGTTTATGGGTTTGTTGATCATCGCTTTAGCGATGACCCTGTCCTGGTTTGGCAGCAGATGGATCAAGCAAGCCCTCAACTATATTCCTACCGTCTTACTGGTGGCTTTAACAGCTAGTATCTTAGTAACGCTAGCCTTGACATCGTCTCTGTTTTTACCACTTGCCCTGATTCCCTTTCTCACCACATTCTATGCTTGGAGTGAAATGCGGTTTTTCAATCGCAGTCAAAACAGCACGTTTTGGAGTTTAATTGCGATCGCAATCTTGGGTTTGAGTGTGGGAGAGCTTTTGGATCTTTGGGTGTTACCCAGTGCTCGGTATTAGCGTGTTCTCGTGATGAACTAGAGGTCATAATGCCAGCAAAACTACAATCTCCCTCTCATCATGGATCGACCGTACAAGAGAATCTTCAATCCTTCAACAGTGACCCAGAAAATGGCTTGACGGCTGAGGAGGTTGCCAGACGTTATGAACAGTATGGTTGGAATGAACTGCAATTCAAGCCAGGGAAGCCTGCTTGGCTTAGATTTCTGTTGCAGTTTAATCAGCCGCTACTCTACATTCTGCTGCTAGCAGGCGGTGTGAAAGCATTCTTGGGTTCGTGGGTTAATGCGGCAGTAATTTGGGGAGTGACGCTGGTTAATGCTGTCATTGGCTATGTTCAAGAAGCCAAGGCTGAAGGGGCGATCGCTTCCCTTGCCAAAGCCGTCACCACCGAAACCACCGTATTGCGAGATGGACAACCCCTGCGGATTCCTTCGCGGGATCTGGTGCCAGGGGACTTAGTTTTGCTGGCATCTGGCGATAAAATCCCGGCAGATTTGCGGTTGCTACGGGTTCGCAACTTACAGGTAGATGAATCGGCTCTGACGGGGGAATCCGTTCCGGTGGAGAAATCAATTCAAGTTCTTCCTGCTGATACACCCCTGGCCGAACGGCACAATATGGCCTATGCAGGTAGTTTTGTCACCTTTGGGCAGGGACAGGGCATTGTGGTGGCGACGGCCAATGCCACTGAAGTGGGGCAGATTTCTCAGTCAATGGAAAACCGAGTCAGTCTGAGTACACCCCTGACCCGCAAGTTTGAGAAATTCAGCCACACCTTGCTCTATGTCATCTTGGGTCTGGCAACCTTGACTTTTGTGGTGGGGTTGGGGCAGGGAGGATCCTGGATTGATATGTTTGAGGCAGCGGTGGCCTTGGCAGTCAGCGCCATTCCCGAAGGGTTGCCCGCTGTTGTGACGATTACGCTGGCGATCGGGGTAAACCGCATGGCAAAACGCCATGCTATCATTCGCAAATTGCCAGCGGTAGAGGCATTGGGCAGTGCTACAGTGATTTGTTCGGACAAACTGGGACGCTCACCGAAAACCAGATGACCGTCCAGGCGATTTACGCGGGAGGACAACACTATCGCGTCAGTGGTGGTGGCTATAGTCCCAAGGGCGACATTACCCCGGTCAATGATGGGACTCAAGCCGCCCCGGTGCTAGATGAAACCCCACCCGTTTTAGGGGATTGTCTGATGGCGGGGATCTTGTGCAACGATTCCCAGCTCAAGCAAACGGGGGCAGATTGGACAGTGGTGGGTGATCCAACGGAAGGAGCCTTAATTACTGTGGCGGAAAAAGCGGAGCTGAGTCAAGTCGGGCTGGCGGCAGCAAAACCCAGACTGGATGCTATTCCGTTTGAGTCAGATTATCAGTACATGGCAACTCTGCACGATGCCGAGCCTCGGATGATTTATGTCAAAGGATCGGTGGAGGCGTTGCTCAGTCGGTGTACCCAGATGCTTGATGCACAGGGGCAGGCAATCGGCCTCGATCCAGCCCAAATCAAACAAGAGGTAGACGCAATGGCAGGTCAGGGCTTACGGGTGCTGGCGTTTGCTCAAAAAGCGGCAGCGATGCATCAGCACGCGATTGACCATGAGGACATTGCCACCGATTTAGTCTTTCTGGGGTTACAGGGAATGATCGATCCGCCCCGCCCAGAGGCAATTGCAGCGGTTCATGCCTGTCAGTCAGCAGGGATCCAAGTCAAGATGATTACGGGCGATCACATTGCTACAGCACAGGCGATCGCTCAACGAATGGGGATTCAATCTGCTGCTGGCGTGGTGGCATTTACAGGGCAACAATTAGCCCAAATGAATGAGCAGGACATGGAGCAAGCAACGGCGGAAGGGTCGGTCTTTGCCAGAGTTGCCCCAGCACAAAAGCTGCAACTGGTGGAAGCGCTCCAAGCCCAGGGCGACATCGTGGCCATGACGGGCGATGGGGTGAATGATGCCCCTGCCCTCAAACAAGCGGATATTGGCATTGCCATGGGTAAAGGGGGTACGGAAGTGGCACGGGAATCGGCGGATATGCTGTTGACCGACGATAATTTCGCTTCCATCGAAGCGGCGGTGGAAGAAGGGCGTACCGTTTATCAAAATTTACGCAAAGCGATCGCCTTTCTGCTGCCTGTCAATGGCGGAGAATCCATGACGATTTTGATCAGTGCTTTGTTGGCGCGGGAATTGCCGATTTTATCCTTGCAAGTCCTCTGGCTGAATATGATCAATTCCATCACGATGACAGTTCCCCTCGCCTTTGAACCTAAATCCCAAGGAATGATGCAACAGCCACCCCGCAACCCCAATGAACCCTTACTGACTCCAAAATTGCTCCGTCGCATTCTGGCGGTGTCGGTGTTCAATTGGATTTTGATTTTCGGACTGTTTGAATGGGCAAGATCCACGACGGGAGATGTCGCGGTGGCACGGACAATGGCGATTCAAGCGCTGGTTGCGGCTCGAATGATTTATTTAGTGAGCATTAGCCAATTGGGTGCAAATATTGTTCAGTATTTGCGTGGTCAAACGAGAGCGATCTCCCCTGCTCCTGTGCTGCTCTTGGGAATTGCCGTTGCTATCATATTGCAAATACTTTTTAGCCAGTGGAGTGTCATGAATACCTTATTTGCCACGGCTCCTTTGAGCTGGAATCAATGGCTAATTTGTTTAGCACCGATGCTACCGATGCTCCCAACTGCACTATTGGTCAATCAAATTGATCCACCCCAAGCTCATTCCACAGGAAATCATTAGTAGCTACGGCGAAAAGGCTAACATAGTCCCTTCCAGCCTCTAAGGTCGGTAATTTCATTTGAGAACTTCGCACTGTCCAGTGGGTGATTATTGGCAAATTATATGCCAAATTGTGTAGTTGCTAAGCACCACTGAACTTCTCTAATCGGTTCAGGAATGATCCAACCAGACCACTAAGGAGTTCGCTAGCTCTCATGCCCTTGTCAGTCTCCGGGTATTTTCAACCAAACTATTAGCAAACTCATCTAGGCGCTGAGCCAACTTCTCATCTACCAGGTTGCCCTTTGCGTCAAACGCTTGCCAAGCCTGACCGATGGCAATCTGCTCAGGAATCACCCAGGCATGAACCCAGCGCATAATCAAGCGCAATTCATTAAGGGCGTTGCTGTTAGACTGTCCTCCCAACACACTAATGCATCCGGCCACCTTACCGCCTAACTCCTCAAATCCCATGAGATCTAATGCGTTCTTGAGTACCCCACTCACACTGCCGTGATACTCTGGTGTCGCTAGAATCAGTCCCTCTGCCGCCTGCACAGTTGTTCGTAACACAGCGACATCGGGATAATCACCATACTCTTTCCCCCCATCACAAAAAGGTAGGGTCATCTTCCGCAAGTCCAAGATCTGAACTTCCGCTCCCAGTATGTTCATCCTTTGAGCGACCAACTGCAAGGCCATCATGCTGTAGGAACTGCTGCGAAGGCTACCGCCAATGCCAACAAATCGGGTCATTTACCTCTCTCCCAATGGGGTCTCTCCAAGTCTAGACCTTTCCCAGTTTTTGGTGCTTTGCCTCAAATCTATGGAAATAGTCTGAGTGTTTACCCTTTGCGCCCGACAGCATAAAAGGAGAATTAGAAGATACCCAGCAACACAACCATGGTGATCAAGCCCAGTAATATCAGCCCAGTGACAACAATACCTCCATAGGGTGCGTGATTGGTTTTATCAAGATATTGATTCTTCTTGAGTTGGTTAGTATCCATCTTCCTTGTCTCCCTAGTCACAATAACGAGTTTCGGCATTCTGAAGTAAATGAAGCGAATACAGAGACGTTCAGAATGGCTTAGTCTTTAACTTAGAAAAAGAACTTGAAGATGCTGTGAGCGAGGGCGATGGTCTACGACCGACCGGAGGTCATCGCACTCTCAGAATTCTCAGCAAACCCTTGGGATTAACTTAGCAACTTTATAGACTGACCTGGGTTTTGCATCACCAGGCTCTCAGACTCCACCCCTAAAGTGAAATCATCAAAGGTTGGAGAAAAGATTATGACTCGCACTAAAGTTTTGACCCATGTCCTCTTAGCTAGTTTCGCACTGTTCAATATTGCTACTACTCCTAAAGCCAACGCTGAACCTATCACCGTCAACCGTGGCCCTAATGGAGCTGCCTTCATTGTTGACTCAAAGCATATCCCCCTGGATGCTAAGACCCAGCCTCAAACTCCTAGCCACGGCTTCCCAGAGGTGATGATCCGTGGACCCCACGGTGCAGCCCATTTGACTCGGATGAAGACTCAAAAGATCGACAATCCAAGCACCTCAGCCGTTCCTGAGACAACTCCACAGAAGCCAAACAGTGCGGCTACTATTGCCCCCTAAGCCCCCTCATTGATCAAAAAAGTTCATCAAAGTCAGTCTTTATACCATGCTTGGAGCTAGCCGTTGAGAGAAATCAGACAACGGCTAGCTCCATTCACTACTTTGGTAACTGGGTGTGCTTCAACCTAACCCTCCCTTCGCTGATGATCAGTTACTTGTCGGCTGAAGGGATTTCTTGTGACTCAGAGCAAAGGCTATCATTCCTCTGAAAAGCTATTAGCACTGTCTGTCTGGGGAGATACAGAGGATGTCGAGGTTGTCCAGTACGGTTAAGACCTAAACAGCAAGGGTTTGAGTACGTCAGGAGCTTATGCACCTCCATATCCCGTTTGAGCAAACACCCACCATTCCCCCAGGCAAACACTAAACACTCTGAGCGCAGGCTAGCCTGAAGCAAGTAGACATTGAACCGATGGGGTCAACAATTTGCTGTAATCGCTGGGGATAAGGAGTTCGATACGCGAATAGGTTAACGATTTCGACTGAACCAAACCCCCAATCTTGAGCGAAGTTGATGCAACGTCGGATGGTTGGATCATTACAGATACTATCAGCAGTAATGGGATTGAGCATGACAAAAGCAACGCGGAGCTTGCAACTGTCCCAGTCTCGCCAGAGGGTATAGCGATACTGACCTGTCGAATCGAAAATAGCACCGCCTTCCATGATTTCTACCCTCACACCAAAAGTATGGTAGGAAAGAATGTAACACTTTGAGCCATTTGCACTCCTTCCATGCCTAAATCCACCCTCTCCAGCCTTAGCGATCACCTAGTTGTCCTGCGTGACCATTACCAAGAACTGCTGACAGAGCAGGAAAGCAAGGCTCTGCATTTGCGAGAACAACTCACCCACATCAGCGGCCTCCTCTCAGACCTGCCTGTGCTAACACCTGAGATCAATGCTAGTCCTGATCTAGCATTGAAAGCTGAACTTACCCCAGAACCTGTTGCTAAATCCGTGGCTAAGCCCTCTAGAACGAGTAGCAAATCCAAAGGCAGAAAACCATCTGCCCAACCTAAATCTTCCGGTAAACCTACGAAATCATCTTCTAGGAAAGGATCAGCCATCATCTTGCCCTTACTCCCTCGCTTTGTAGGCATGAGCAAAATCGAAGCTGTGGGTCAGATCCTGCAAGATAATGCAGGTCAGGTCTTGCATATGGATCAGATTATCACCGCTCTAGTCGGAGAACTCAACGAAGCAGATCTCAAGGCTGAACGGAGCCGAATCAAAGATACCCTCTACAAAGGGGCAATCCAGGAACGCTGGGTCAAGCTCAAGGATCAAAAACAAAGCTACACTCTGGACAAGAAACTGTTGAAGACATCTTCTGACTCCAAACCCAAAGGGTCTTCCAAGAAAACAACAAAATCACGTCCCACTTCCTCGAAACGCAAGTCAGCAAGCAAAACAGAGCAGCAGAAATGGCAACCGGAACACCAAGGCAAGAGTTTGACCACAGCCATCAGTGACATCATGCAGGCTTATCAGGGAGAGGTGATGACCACAGAGGGGATAGCTGAGGAACTCTATGGAGAGAAGAATCTACGCAATGGGGTGGACTTGACAGCAGTCAAAAAGCAAATTGCGACTGTTCTGGGCAGGGCAGTGACTTTGGGACACTGGCAGCGGGTTGAGGATCAGCGGGGAGCTTATATCTTGGGGTGAGGTCGTTTTGAGGCTCTGGATGGAGATGCGATCGCTCTAGTGCTGGTCTAAAATGGACTTGTTAACCAGCAAGTTTTGAGGTTGGGCGTCAACAATGGGATTGCCTCTGTGAGCGTACAACTAAACCACACGATCGTCTGGTGCCGGGATAAGCAAAAGTCGGCAACGTTCCTCGTTGAAATTCTGGGTCTGTCAAACCCCACCTCATTTGGAGCGATGCTCGTCGTCACTCTCAACAACTTTGTTTCGCTTGACTTCTACGAAAGAGACGGCGAAATTTCTTCCCAACACTATGCTTTTTTAGTAGGTGAAGAGGAGTTCGACCAGATCTTTACCCGCATCCGTGATAGAGGGCTTCAGTACTGGGCGGATCCTGGCAAGCAACGTGCTGGCGAAACTTACCAGCATAATGGTGGATGCGGGGTATATTTCGATGACCCTGATGGCCATCTGCTTGAGGTCATGACCCGGCCTTACGAAAGCAGTGAGTAATTAATTGAAAATCAACGATCATCTACTTCTCAACATTCAAATACTCCCCTAATCGCACCCAACAACCCCATCGCCGCCTCCGCCTTCGCCATCTTCTTGGCTGGCTCCTCTCCCACTGCCGCCAATCCCAGTGGTTAGGGTCGAGTGACAGGTCGCCCTGTCACCCTCCCATTCAAAACCGTGCTTGCCAGTTTCCCGGCACACGGCTACTCAACAATACGGCTGTTGTCACCAGCACCATTCGCCTTGTTCGTTGATATAGCTTTCAAGCGGTTCTAATACAGTTTCCTGAGTCAGGAAACGCCTATTTGCTTTATCACGGGCAGTTTTGACATCGTGACAATGACGGTGAAGGGGTTGCAGATTGACGAATTTATCTGTTCCACGGTCTTCTTTAGCGATGATGTGGTCAACCTCAATCAGATCGCCTTCTATAAACTGCTTATTTTCACTAACTTCGCCACCTGATTGGCCACTGACTTCGCCAGTCGAATGGTGACAACTTCGCCACCTGATTGGCCACTGACTTCGCCACCCCCCGCATTGCTTTCGGCAGGTACTTACCCAGCACCCATAGTTGTCTCTAAACTTCTCTCCATTAAGGATGAGCAGATTTGGAGCACAGCAATGGCCTATCAACGTCAAGGAGTACCCCTGTCCATGAACAAATTTCGTGAAATTTTGCGCTTGCATGAACTTGGCCATAACAAATCTGAGATCGCCCGCAGTTGCTTGATAGCACGCTCCACTGTTCGAGATTATCTCCAGCGTGCCCAGCACCAGTCCTTGCGTCATGACCAACTGCCACAGTTGAGTGATAGTGAGATTGAGCATTTACTCGGCAAAGGTCAACGCTCATCGTCAGCAGAGCAGCTCACGATTAATTTTGAGTACATCCATCGAGAGCTGCAACGCAAAGGGGTGACCCTTGGGCTGTTGTGGATAGAGGGAAAAGAGAGAGGGGATTGGCAATACAGCTACAGCGGCCTTTGTCGCCGCTATCGGCAATGGAAAAGTCGCCACAACCTTTCCATGCGCCAAGTTTATAGGGGCGGTGACAAGCTTTTTGTAGATTTTTGCGGGTTAAGTCTGCCGATCACCAATCCCAAGACGGGTGAGGTGAGTAAGGCAGAGATCTTCGTTGCCTGTTTAGGAGCGAGCAATTACACCTATGTTGAAGCCACCCCCAGCCAGACCTTAGAGAACTGGATTGGTGCCCATCAGCGAGCATTGGCCTTCTTTGGCGGGGTGCCGAGCGCCATCATTCCCGATAATCTCAAGTCTGGAGTCACAGATCCGTGTCGCTATGAACCTGAGATCAATCGCAGCTACCAGGACTTTGCTGAACACTACAACGTGATCATTTTGCCTGCTCGCCCGAAAGCGCCTCGGGATAAAGCCAAAGTCGAGAATGCTGTGCAGCAGGTTGAACGTCAGATTCTGGCACCATTACGTCATGAGACCTTTACCAGTTTCACAAAGCTCAATCAGGCTCTCAATCAAGGGCTAGAAAAACTGAATCAGCGGACGATGCGAGACTATGGGCTATCGCGTCGAGCGCTGTTTGAGCAGTTGGATCAACCTGAACTCAAGCCTCTGCCACCGCAAGCATTTGAATATGCGGACTGGAAGAATGCCAAGGTCAATTTGGATTACCACATTGAGTTTAAGCGCCACTACTACAGCGTTCCGTATGAATATGTGCGTAAAAATGTGACGGTCAAGATCACCGAATCCTTGGTGCAAATCTTCCATGACCATCAGCGCATCGCTTGTCATGAACGTTCAAGAGTACCCTTCCGCCATTCCACACAAGAGGGCCATATGCCCCCAGAGCATTGGGCTTATAAGACGCAATCGAGACAGAAACTTGTGGCCTGGGCCGAGCAAGTGGGACCGGCCACTAAAAAACAAGTGGAGGCCATCTTTGAGAAGAAAGCCTATGACGAACAAGCCTTTCGTACCCTGCGAGGCATACAGCGCCTGAACACAGTCCATGGTTCCCAACGACTCGAAGCGGCCTGTAAACGAGCCAATGCCTTGTGCATGGTGGGGCAACGCTATCTCAAGTCGATGCTTGCCAACAAACTTGAATCTGACCCCTTACCCGATGAGATCCCTAATGTGGTGCCCATCCACCATGCCAATCTTCGAGGTTCCGACTACTATCAAGTCCCTTAATTGGAAGCTATAACCTATGCAAGCAACTATTGACCAACTGCAACAAATGAAGCTCACGGGCCTGCTGGAAGCTTGGCGAGAACAACAAGCGTTGCCCACTTATCATGATCTATCCTTCGATGAACGATTGGCATTGATCGTGGAGCGTGAATATATCCGGCGTCAGAATCAACGACTTCAACGCCGACTCCGACAGGCTCGACTGCCGGTGCAAGCAACCCTTGATGCGGTGGATTTTGATGTGCCCAGAGGATTGCAGAAGTTACAATTTCTGGAATTTGCTCAAGGACATTGGCTCCAAGAAAATCTGTGTTTGGTTTTAATGGGGCCAACAGGGGTCGGTAAATCCTTCTTAGCCTCTGTGCTGGCCAATCACTTGTGTAAGCAGGGCCATACGGTTCGCTATATTAAAACTGCTGATCTGGTGCTGGAGCTAAAACTGTCTAAGGCAGATGGCTCCTATCCCAAGCTCCGCAAACAATTGGCGGCCTACGATCTCCTGGTGCTAGATGAATGGCTCAGAGATCCCTTGTCGCTCTATGAGGCCAGGGAAGTTCTCGACATCTTAGATGAACGCTTTCGCAAGGCATCCTGCCTATTCGCCACCCAGATGCCTGTTGAGCAATGGCATCCACAGATCCAAGACCCCACCCTTGCCGACGCGATCCTAGACCGGATTGTCCATGATGCGATGAAGCTCTCCCTCAGAGGCGAATCCATGCGTAAGCTGACCAGCAAACTGAACAAACAACAGGAGAATAACCATGAATTTAAAAGCGGGGAGGAACCCCAATCTGGGGCCACTCAAAACTCTAAACCCAAGGCACAAAAGGGAAAAGGGAATGAAGGCAACTGAAGTGAGTTACCTTGAAAAAACAGAATGATGAAACCCTAGGCCGTTTGTGATATGTATGAGTAAAATCTGATTCTATCAATCACATAAAGTAGACCCTTTTACCTGCTGATCTCTGCTAGCCAATATTTTTTTGGCAAAGGGTGGCGAAGTTGCGGCCACTTGACTGGCGAAGTTCTGAAAATCGAGCATCTGATCGCCCAGAACGCTTTGAAAGCAAGCCATTCTAAGGCTGAAGTCGAATTTATACTGCTCAGTCATAATCCAACTCTGCAAGGGATTATGACTGAACAAGGCCAGGACAAAGCAAAAAAAGCTGCGGCTATTATCGTCAGGGGCGCACAGATAAAGAATCTAACAGTGGAAGACCTGGAGCAAGAGCAGGGAATACAGACACCAGACCAGGATGGAGGTTCAAGTCTTTAATCCGTCTCTATAACTCCAATTCTTGCTCCAAAGTCACACTCAAAGAGGGTTTGGATTCGTGCTGAATGAGGAACAGTCTGCGCTC
>JAAUOM010000023.1 GCA_012034865.1 Acaryochloris sp. CRU_2_0
GAATCATCAATACGCCAAACCAACCGATGTATAAACGGTTGTTGGTGCTGGTGATGAAACTGCAAAATCTCTCCCATGCGCTGGCGCTTTCGCGTCTTTGCAATACTGTTGTCATGGTTATGATTGCTGTTTATTGAGTATAAATTGGGTGAAAGTTTAACCTGATAGTAGGATAACTTCCAGGCTTCAGTATGAATCATGTTGTTTCCTTTTGTAAAGTTTTTAAGATTTTCTTAGGAATTGTTACAACATATTAACTAGAATTAACCAGGTGGCCATTGTAGAGATCGCCCCCCTAGCAAGTGAAGATGCAGATGGTCAACGGTTTGACCGCCATCCTTACCGTTGTTGATCACCACCCGAAACCCTTGAGAAAGTTGTAGTTGCTGAGCAATGCTTTGAACCGTTAGAAGCAGGTGACCCAAAAGTTCTTGATCGGTGTTATCTGCCTCGGATAATCGGGGAATGGGCTTTTTGGGGATGATCAGGATGTGAATCGGGGCTTGCGGATTGACATCCCGAAATGCGATCGCCCACTCATCTTCATAGACAATATCGGCAGGAATTTCCTGGCGCAGGATCTTGCTAAAATCGTTTCAGAACCTTCACTCATAACGCTCTCAATCCAGCCACAATAGAACATTTGCCTTCATCCTACCCAGGGTTGGCTCAGAAATCCAACCCTCCATAATGCAGGGATTCATTATTGTATTTGATGCAGAATGGTGTTTGATGCGGATTTATGCCTAACGAAAGAAAGCGGCAAAAAACATATACAGGTAAAGTAGTATGGGGAAGCACCCTTGATGTCTTGATGTAAAGGCATGTAAACGTTTTGGTGCTTACTCTGTCAGCCAATGGTCTCAGTAGTTTGGGTGGAAGAATGATGATGAATCCTCACTTGCAGTCAGCTTTGGTTCAACGCCGTGCCGTCAAAATTATCAGTGGCTTAAATAATTTCAACCGAGATCATGTGTTGGCTATCGTCAACGCTGCTGAACAAGGTGGAGCGACTTTTGTAGATATTGCCGCTGATCCAGACCTGATTGGCAGGGTTCGCCAACAAATCCATCTACCCATTTGTGTGTCTGCTGTTGAACCAGAAAAATTTGTAGAGGCTGTCTCTGCTGGAGCAGATCTGATTGAAATTGGGAATTTTGACAGCTTTTACGCTCAAGGACGTCAGTTTAGTGCCCCAGAGGTTCTAGAACTGACTCAAAGAACGCGATCGCTATTACCAACCATCCCGTTATCAGTGACGGTTCCTCATATCCTGGAGTTGGATCAACAAGTGCAACTGGCCATCCAACTCGTGGCAGCAGGGGCAACCCTGATTCAAACCGAAGGTGGAACCCGTAGTCATCCCCGACATCCTGGCACCCTAGGACTCATGGAAAAGGCCGTCCCTACCTTAGCGGCGACCTATGAAATTTCCAGGTCGGTTGATGTTCCGGTGCTGTGTGCCTCTGGTTTGTCCAACGTGACGGCACCCTTGGCGATCGCGGCGGGAGCCTCAGGGATTGGTGTAGGGTCAGCCATTAATCGGCTCAATGATGAACTGGCTATGATTGCAGCCATTCGGAGCCTGGTGGAATCTTTACCCAAAGAGATAGGGCTTCCCACGATAGTGGGGTCATTCGCTAACGTGGAGTGATGGAGTTGGATCTCGATTCCAGGTGTTATCCGCTGCTTGAGGTCAATCAAGGACTAACGAGAACGCCAAAGCAAATATCTGCAATCCCATCACAATGAATTAGGAGATGGGACGTTGTTCATGGAGCATAACTTATGAGAGCCGTACTCATGGCTGGTGGAGAAGGGACTCGGCTGAGACCCCTGACCTGCGATCTACCCAAGCCGATGGTACCCATCCTCAATCGACCCATTGCTGAACACATTGTGAATCTGCTTAAACAACATCAGATTCATGAGATTATCGCAACGCTCTACTATCTGCCCGATGTCATGCGCGACTATTTTCGAGACGGGTCTGATTTTGGCGTGCAGATGACCTATGGCATTGAAGAAGAACAAGCCTTGGGCACAGCAGGCTGCGTCAAGAATATTTCAGCCCTGCTCACCGATACGTTTCTGGTGATTAGTGGCGACTGTATTACGGATTTTGATCTGACGGCTGCCCTGCATTTTCACCATGCCCATCACTCCAAAGCCACAATAGTGTTAGCCCGCGTTCCGAATCCCATGGAATTTGGGGTGGTAATTACCGACCCACAACAGCGGATTTGTCGATTCTTAGAGAAACCATCCACGAGTGAGGTTTTTTCAGATACCGTTAATACGGGCATTTATATCTTAGAGCCAGAAGTTTTAGATTACTTACCCAGCGACCAGCCAACCGATTTTTCCAAGGACTTATTCCCCTTACTTCTGGAAAAGAATGAGCCGATGTTTGGTTATGTTGCTGAAGGATATTGGTGTGATGTGGGTAGTTTAGATTCCTATCGAGAGGCTCAGTATGATGCTCTTCACGGGAAAGTCAAATTAGAGTTTGCCTACCAAGAACGGCAGCCAGGGCTATGGATTGGTCAAAATGCCCATATTGATTCAGAAGCAAAGCTCTGTCCCCCCTTGTTAATTGGAGATAACTGCCGGATTGGGTCACGGGTCAATATTGAATCAGGGACGGTGATTGGAGATAACGTTACCATTGGCAGTGATGCAGATCTGAAACGACCGATTATCTGGAATGGGGCATTAGTTGGCGAAGAATCCCACTTGAGAGCCTGTGCTATTGCTCGTGGAGCCAGAGTTGATCGGCGCGCTCATGTTTTGGAAGGTGCAGTCGTCGGTGCCCTCTCTACAGTAGGAGAAGAAGCCCAAGTCAGTCCTGGAGTGAGAGTCTGGCCTAGTAAAAATATTGAACCAGGAGCCACCCTCAATATTAACTTGATCTGGGGAAGTACGGCACCTCGCAACCTCTTTGGTCAGCGGGGGGTAGCAGGATTGGCCAACGTTGATATTACCCCTGAATTTGCCGTTAAGCTGGGAGCTGCTTATGCCTCTACCCTGAAACCAGGTTCACAAGTCACCATTTCTAGGGATCAACGCAGTATCTCTCGCATGGTGTCGCGATCGCTAATTTCTGGAATTATGTCTGTGGGCATTGATGTCCAGAACCTAGAAGCCACCGCTTTGCCGATTGCCCGCTGTGTGCCTAGAAATACCTCGGTGATTGGGGGTGTACATGTGCGGATTCATCCCGATCGCACAGATTTTATTCTGATTGAATTTTTTGATGCCCAAGGGATCAACATTTCCAAAACCAAGGAAAAGAAAATTGAAGGCGCTTATTTTAAGGAGGATTTTCGCAGGGCTGCTATTAGTGAAATTGGCGGAATTACCTATCCCACAGGGCTGTTGGATGATTATGCCCAGATTTTCGAGAAGTGGCTGAATACATCGGTGGTGCGCCAAGGCAACTTTAAGGTTGTCATTGATTATGTGTATGCGGTGTCGGGTGCTATCCTCCCCCGTTTGCTCAGTAAGTTTGGTTGTGATGCGGTGGTCCTCAATGCTAGCTTACGTGCCAAGGGACCGACACCAGAACAGCGGGAAGAATTGTTAATCCAATTAGGTCTGGTCGTCGAAGCCTTAAAGGCCAATTTTGGGGTGCAAGTGTCTGCCAATGGAGAACAACTCGTCTTAGTGGATGAGACGGGTAGCCCTATTCAGGGTGAGCAATTGACCGCTTTAATGGTTGAAATTATTTTAATCACGCATCCACGCGGGGCGGTGGTGGTGCCCGTGAATACGTCTAGTGCGGTGGAGCAGATTGCCCGCCGCCATGATGCAACAGTGATTCGCACCAAAGCTAACCCCACGGCTTTGATGGAGACTTGCCGCACCAATCCGAATGTTGTTTTAGGCGGTAGTGCCGATACGGGGTTTATTTTCCCCCAACTCCATCCCGGCTTTGATGCCATGTTTTCAATTGCCAAGCTCATTGAAATGTTGACGTTGCAGCAAAAGTCCTTAGGCCAGCTCAAAGCCGATTTGCCTAGAATTTTTCACCGCAAGCAAACGGTTCGCTGTCCCTGGAACCGGAAGGGTGCATTGATGCGCTATCTGGTGGAAAACCATCCCTCCAGTTCCTTGGAATTAATTGATGGGGTCAAAGTCAAAGATCCAGGATCCGATAACTGGACACTGATTCTTCCTGATGCTGGGGAACCTTTGGTCCATATCTTTGCCAATGGCTGCGATCGCGAATGGGTAGATGCCAGCCTACAAGACTATCGCCAACAGATACAAGAGTTTACAGAACTTGATGTTAATCTCGATCACAATCTGGACAAGCCCTAAATTTGGATACAATCTTATCTTCACAAACAAGGAATTTGGACGATGAACAGTTGCGTATTAATGGCTGAGATCACTCAAGCCCCCCAACTTCGCTACACCCAAGATGGCCAGACCCCCATTTCAGAAATGTGGGTGCAGTTCCCGCCCATAAAATCTGGCGATCCAATGGCCACCATTAAAGTGATTGGCTGGGGTAACTTGGCTCAACAGATTCAAGAGCAGTTTCACGAAGGCGACCAAGTGATCATTGAGGGTCGCTTGGGAATGAATACCGTGGATCGTCCCGAAGGCTTCAAGGAAAAGCAGGCTGAACTTACCGCCTCTCGCATCCATACAACAGACATGAGCGTGAGTGCAAACGCCGTCCCCGCAGCGACTAGTGCTGCCCCCCCACCAGCCAGTGCGCCTTCCCCCATCACACCAGAACCCATGTCCATACCTGCACCCATGAGTCCCAATCCAGAAGTTGAACCCAACTATGATGACATTCCTTTCTAACTTTTGTCAGTCAACCCGGTGCGAACGTTAGAGCCGACCACCAAGAGGTTATTTGTAGGAACCTAAGAGCGATCGGCTCAGGTTTCAAAAGCGCGATCGCCCGCATCTCCCAAGCCCGGAACAATGAACCCTTGGTCATTGAGTCCTTCATCTATTGTGGCGGTATAGATTTGCAAACTGGGATAGTTCTCTCCCAATTGCTTCAGGGCAGGGGGGGCTGCCACCACCGCAATAATCCGAATCAATTCTGGATCGGCCTGTCGTTGAGTCAATTCCTGCAACGTGGCCATGATCGAACCACCTGTGGCTAGCATCGGTTCCGTGATCAGAATCCGGGTTTGAGGGGCGAAGGTATCCGGCAGTTTATTCAAGTAGCAAGAGGGTTGCAACGTTTCCTCATTCCGAGCCAAGCCCAAATGATAGGTGGCAGCGCGGGGGATCACACTTTGTGCCCCATCCAGTAAGGTCAGCCCTGCTCTAAGAATGGGCACAACGGCGACGGGGAGTTCAGGGTTGATGACCGCCGCTGTTGCTGGACCTAGAGGCGTTTCCACTGTGGTTTCCAGGGTAGGAAACCATTCGCGCATGGCTTCGTAGGTCAGCCAGCGACCCAATTCCGTCATAGCAGTCCGAAAGAGAACGCCGGGGGTATTGCGATCGCGCGCCACAGCCAACCAATGTTTAATCAAGGGATGCGGGGGGACATAGACACGCAGTTGCATAGCCATAGTTTCATCCAAAGGGAAAGCCAGTTCAAACTCAAACCTGACCCATCATACGTCTTTCCTCTCTAAAAATGAGTAATGGTGTGGGGATTAGAGAATGAATGCAAACTACTTGAAATTAATTCTCAATTAAGCTATAGTTATTTTCGTGTTCTCCTCTCAGAGGATTCGGCAGGTGGGGCCAAGGCTATATGCAGCTTGGTTCCATTTTTTTTGAACCAAGCTGCAAGACAGTGAGATACAAAGCCAGATCCCTCCCTGAGAGGGGTGCCCACAGGGAGGGGTGGGTAAGTATCGCAAACGACCGATCCTGGAAGAGGTGCTCGCAGGGCGGGGTAAGTAATGACAACACTCTAAATAAGCAGATTAGCAACCTCCGTAAGGGAAGATAATGGGATCAGATCTACCCTTGGAATCTTCTATGGTTCATCCATCTGTAACACCATTGCCGTCAAGCCCAATCCCCAATCTTGAATATGACGCCCTTGTCATTGGGGCAGGCATCGGCGGATTAGTGACCGCGACTCAATTGGCAGCCAAAGGGGCTCAGGTATTAGTGCTGGAGCGCTATCTGATTCCGGGGGGAAGTGCAGGCTACTTTGAGCGCAATGGCTATCGGTTTGATGTGGGGGCGTCTATGATTTTTGGTTTTGGCGATCGCGGCACCACCAACCTCCTCACCCAGGCCTTAGCTGCCGTCAACCAACAGCTAGAAACCATCCCCGATCCCGTGCAGATCCATTACCATTTGCCCCAGAATTTAGAGATTAAGGTTCACTATAATTATGAGAAGTATTTGCAAGAACTAAGCCGTTTTTTTCCCCATGAGCAACAGGGTATTCGTCGGTTTTACGATACCTGCTGGCAGATTTTTAATGCCCTCAATTCGATGGAGCTGTTATCCTTAGAGGAACCGCGCTATTTGCTACGGTCTTTTTGGCAACATCCCCTTAATTGCTTGCGTTTGCTCAAGTACTTGCCTCGCAATGTCGGCGATTATGCCCAGCGGTATATCCAAGATCCTATTTTGTTGAAATTCATTGATCTGGAATGTTATTGCTGGTCAGTTGTCCCATCTGCTCAGACCCCCATTATCAATGCTGGGATGGTTTTTTGCGATCGCCACTATGGTGGCGTCAATTATCCCCAAGGCGGCGTCGGCCAAATTGCCCTGAAGCTGGTGGCAGGTTTGCAAGCGGCTGGTGGCCAGCTTCGCTATCAAGCCCGTGTCAAAAAAGTCCTACTAGAGCAGGGCAAAGCCGTAGGTGTACAACTGGCAACAGGGGAAGTGTATCGAGGCAAACGGATTATTTCCAATGCCACGCGCTGGGACACCTTTGGGCAGTTATTGGATAACATCCCGCCCTCAGAGCTGAAGTGGCGGCAGCGCTATACCCAGTCGCCTAGTTTTCTGAGCTTACATCTAGGGGTAGAGGCTAATGCCTTACCTTCAGGTTTAGACTGCCATCATATTTTGCTGGAAGACTGGCAACAGATGAGTACACCAGGAGCAACGGTGTTTGTGTCTATTCCCACCCTCCTCGATCCCAGTTTGGCTCCATCGGGGCACCATATTATTCACGCCTTTACACCCAGTTGGATAAAAGACTGGCCTTCAACAGGTTCACAGGGTAGTTTTAGTTCGACGAATAGTCCACAAAAATTTTCCCAAGCCGCCTACATTGCTCAAAAACAAGCAGCTGCTCAGCAACTCATTACTCGCCTTGAGAAAATCATCCCTGATTTGGGACAGTATATCCACCATCTAGAGGTGGGTACCCCCCGCACCCATCGTCGGTTTCTGGGGCGTCAAGCGGGAACCTACGGCCCTATTCCTGTTCGCCCACTGCGGGGATTAGTGGGGATGCCCTTTAACCGCACCTCTATCCCCAACCTCTATTGTGTAGGCGATAGCACGTTCCCCGGTCAAGGGCTAAATGCCGTGGCTTTTTCGGGATTTGCCTGCGCCCATCGGGTTGCCGCTGATTTGAAGTTGTAGTTAATTCTTCCCACGGATAGTCCTGGTTGGCAAAAGGGGGAAATCCCACGATTGACTTGTATCTTGAGGAAGGAACTGGCTAAGCTCAGCTTTATCTTTTTGTGAAAGGTTTGCTCTCGTGAGTCCGATGGCAAGCGTTCCAGACCTCAGCCATCACCTGAATCGCAACTTCAATGGGTATTTTTTCTAAGGTATTGCTGTGGTGAAATTTGAGACTGATGGCCAGTTGCTTGCGTAAGACTGCCACTTCATTAGAAACGTCAGGCTCAAAATTAGAAACGTCAGGCTCAAAATAAGACTGGAAAATTGTTTCATTTTCCATAGGTTTCTCAATCGTCTGTTCAGGTCTTCCTTATTATTCCCAAATTACTCGCTGATTGTGTCGCTGGGTTGCTGATCAAGGGCTTGTAGTCTTTTAGCAAATGGCAGAACGCTCACCTTTTGCCATCATGGATTCAATATTCATCCATTGACCATTTTTAATTTTTGGACAAGGCTCTCCCTGGTAAAACTCTACAATTTGTCTCTGAGGAGGGCTGGGACGTTCAACAGAGTTCTATAATGAACGGCGGTCAAATCTTCTACGGTGGTTTGGCAGACTCCCCCCGGTTTATAGAGGTCTTTAAAATGTTCAAAGCAATTGTAAAAACCTGCGTTCTTGTGGTTGTTCTATGGTTTTGGGTACTCCCTACTAATATGGCTTATGCCCAAATGCGCATGGGACCTTTGTCTAAAGAAGCGATTAAAAATGTGCCAGAGTTACGCCAAACCAAAACTTGTGAAGGCTGCGATTTAGCAGGTGCCAACCTGCGAAGTTATAAGTTGCAGGGGGCAAACCTCAAAAATGCTGACCTAACAAATGCCACCATCCAATTCAGTGATCTCAGTAATGCCAATCTTGAAGGTGCCATCCTAGAAAGCGCTCGCATTGAAGAAACCGTTTTAACAGGTGCCAATTTCTCCAAGGCAAATTTGGCGGTTTCTAACCTCAATGGTTGTGATTTCAGTGGCGTTAATCTACAAGGGGCGACGCTCAGAGCGGCCACCCTCAATAAAACCAATTTTACGAATGCCGATCTACGAGGTGCCCTCTTGCGTGCCGCTAATTTCAGGGGAGCTATTCTAGAGGGAGCCAATCTGGATGGAGCCAACTTATGCAACACCGTGATGCCAGATGGAAAGCTTAGTTTCCGAGATTGTGGTTGAATCCGTTAGATTACACCTTCGTAAACCATGCTTAATCCCAAAAACCTGGTATTTTTGTCATCCATAGCTGATAAGGCTTAAATTCACTATAGCCATTCTATCTTGAAAGATTATCGCCCTCAGATGGGTTACTCTGGGGGCTAGTTGCGCTTTGCTGTTAGTCTATATAAATTGAGCAAGATCTCACAAACAAATCCGTTTAACTGACATAGACTAGATGTTACCGTTACTATCTTGTATGAGGAGAAAATAATGCGATCGCCCTCTCCAGCACCTCTGTCAACCCAGTTTTGAATAAAATGATTAACGTTTAACCTCAACTGCCTTGCAGCAAATGGAAAATGGATGCCATCTGATGTCCAATATAGCGACCTCTCAAAAGCACAACCACAACAATGATTCGCATCTTATTAGTTGATGATCAAAAAGTGATCCGTCAGGGGCTTCAAGCCCTATTAGAATCAGAACCTGACTTTCAAATTGTAGGATTAGCTGAGAACGGCAAAATTGGCACTGAAATTGCCGAACAACTCCAACCTGACGTGGTGCTAGTTGATATGTATATGCCCGTCATGGATGGTGCCTCAGCCACAGAAATTATTTGTCAACGCTGCCCCAACACCAGAGTATTACTCCTCAGCAGTGCTGATGATGATCAGTGTATTGCTGATGCCCTCAGTGCAGGAGCCATGGGGTATCTTCTCAAAAATGCCTCATCTGAGGAAGTGGCCAACGCTATTCGCTCTGTTCACAAAGGATACACCCAACTGAGTCCCGGCCTCTTACAAAAAGTGATGAGTCGTAATGCATCATCGACTTCAAAGTCACTGAATACCGCTTCAGAACTCAGTTATGCTGAAAATGAACTCCTGAAATTGCTCAAAGAACCAGACTGTTTAGATATCCAAACCCTCAACACCTTCAACACCCTAGCTACATCCTCCAATGAGGTCAAAAAGTTATTGCCCCATCTCAAGCAAAAACTAGAGCGACAACCCGATCATGTTGGTGCTTACTACTTCTTGGGAACCCTATTATATGAGCATCAACATCAAGCCAAAGTGGCTTTAACCTGCTGGCGTAAGGGATTTAAGCAAGCCCTTAATCAAGGAATATCCTTGGAAGGGTTATTGCTCTTTTGCCGCTCAATGTTTGCAGTCAATGCGGAAGAAGCCTTTGCTGCCATCCAACAGGTTGTGAAAATGCAGGGAGAACTCGTTCCTGCTTTTGTCCTGGGTCAAACTGCAGCACAGGTCTTTCTAGCTGAATCGGAATGTGCTCAATTTTTGGCAATTGCTTGGCAAATCCAGAAACTGCATACTTTACTTGATGAACATTACCCCTTAAAGTCAAAGCTTGATGACTTAAATGCTAGGTTCACAATGCTTACAAGACAAAGATTAAGTTTGTAACCTTTGAGGAGAAAGGTTTTGAGGGCAATTGATCAAATTGAGAAAGAATTGGAAACCTTAAGAAGCCGTTTTAACCAAGCTTTTCAAGTGTTGGATGGCTTCTCTCAACTGCAAACCCATTTTGAGCAACTGACTCAAACCCAACAAGAACTAGAACAGTCTCTCAATCAAGCCAAAGCTGCTTTGCAGGAGTCGTCACCCCCAGCTCAGTTGCAAGCACAATATACACAGCTAGAGACCCAATTAGAAACCCAATTTGCCCAATTACATGCAGAACTTATAGACTTGCGTCATAGCTTTGAGGCCTCAACTTATGATCTGCAAGAACAACTGCATCAAGACAGAAGCCAGCTCAACCAACTTCAGCAGCAAAACTTGAACACAACACCGGGGGTAGAGGGAAACAAATTAGATTGGCTAGAGAATTCCTTACAAGACTTGAGTAACTTAATCTATGCAGATCGCGCAGCCTTGCAGCATTTAGATCGGCGACTCAATCATGTCAAGCGACTTACCGATCTGCAAACCATTATTGGAGCCGGCTGCTTCTTTTTGATGACGCTCATTGTGTTTGTGACTCGTTAGCCCATCCAATAAACGGGCGCTAGCAAGAACCCAAAGTGGCCACCGGAGTATTTTTAATCGCAAAGATCTTTGCGACAATCTCAGATACAACCTTGTCAGGAGTTGATGCACCAGAAGTAATGCCTACGACAATTGGTCCAGTAGGTAACCAATCCTCGGTAATGGTGAGATCACAGTGCAGGGGTTTGTGCTCAACGCGATTGCCAGGGCCAATGCGGGCGGCACTATCAATGTGATAGGACGGAATATCCTTGTCAATGGAAATCTCCTGAAGGTGGGTAGTATTGGATGAATTAAAACCACCAATGACAACCATTAAATCTAAAGGCTCTTCCACCAGTTGAAACATAGCATCTTGACGCTCTTGGGTAGCATCGCAGATGGTATTAAAGCTCAAGAAATGCTCATTAACGTGAGCAGGGCCATACTTACGCATCATTGTGCGCTCGAACAGTTTACCAATTTGTTCGGTTTCCCCTTTGAGCATGGTGGTCTGATTGGCAATGCCAATCCGCACTAAATCTGTTTCTGGGTTAAAGCCAGGGGAGTAGGCTTTGGCAAACTTGGCTAAAAAGTCAGCTTGGCGCTGTTGCCGTTCTTGTGCAGTCTCTCCTGGATTGAGAATGTAATCGGCAACATACTCCGCTTCTTCTAAGTTCAGCAAGATTAAATAAGTTCCGGCAAAAGAGCTAGTGGCAATGGTTTCCTCATGTTTATACTTGCCGTGAATAATGGACGTATAGTCCACTTTTTTGTGTTTTTCGACGGTATTCCAAACTTTAGAGACCCAGGGACAAGTAGTATCCATGATTGTGCAGCCTTTATCGTTGAGAAGCTGCATTTCTTGAACACTCGCCCCAAACGCCGGTAAGATGACGACATCGTTTTGGGTCACAACGGTAAAATCTTTCTGACCGTTGGTTTGCACAGGAATAAATTCCACACCCATATCTCGCAAATTCTGATTTACAGACGGGTTGTGAATAATTTCATTGGTAATCCAGATGCGCTCTTGCGGATACTGGCGGCGTGTTTCATAGGCAAGAGCCACCGCCCGTTCCACCCCCCAACAAAAGCCAAAGGCTTCGGCTAGACGAATCGTGACATTTTCTTGTTGCCAATGATAGCCATTCTCGCGGATTTGCTGGATGAGCTGGCTATTGTACTCAAACTGCAACAGATTTGTGACGGCTTCATCGTGACCAAATCCTGTCCGGTGATACTGCTCGGATTTATGCAGCGATCGCTTAAAGGCTTTTGTATCCATGAATGTATTCCTGCATCTATGGTGATCAAGACCCTCAGGCTAGTCTAGCCAAAAACTGCCAGCAGCCCCATCAGTCAAGTTCATATCTGCTGCAACTGAAGCAACTCTTCCATCATACTGATTCTAGGGAACAGTTCATCCTTTATCGGGTTGAATCAAGGGTTCAATAATAGGCTCAATGCTACAGTATTAAGGAATTTTGCAGCATACATTTTAAGTTCTCTAGCCAAGATCCTAGCTAGGGAACCTGTGCTGTTTCTAGGACATCATCTCTTCATTTAGAAGGCGTTCACCATGAGACCCTCTTTACCAACGATGGTTTTGCTTCCCCTCGATACCTTACTGCAAAAAGGCAATTATCGCTTGGAACAGCTTTTGGGTCACCGTAGTGGGGAACTCATCTACGAGGGAACCCACCTACCCACTCAGCAAAAGGTTATTATCAAGACCCTTAACCCCTCGCACCAACATCCAGAGGAAATAACCTATCAGCGTGACTATTTTCTAGAACAAGCCTGGGCTTGGCTACAACTTAAACATCCCCATCTTGAACCCCTACGGGAGGTGTTTGTAGAATCGGTACTTCCGTTTTTGGTCAAAAATAAGATCTCTGGACAGACTTGGAATCAATTCATCTGTGAGCAGCCCTTACCCGAAGCACAAGCCATTACCAAAATTCATGCGATCGCCAATGGTTTGGCCTTCGCACATCAGCATCATCTCCACCATGGAGACATCCGCCCTGAAAATATTGTGGAACACTCCTCCACGAATCAGCCAATACTTGTGAACATGAGTTTGGCATTGAATCTAGCGGATGCGTCCTCTGTGTCTCTCAATCATCAGGCTGATGGCTATATCGCGCCAGAGCAATATCAAGGCCAATATACCCTTGCCACCGATATTTACGGTTTAACCGCGACTTTTTATACCTTATTGACAGGCCAGGTGCCTATTGCGGCTGTGCAGCGTCAACAGACTCGCTTTGAACCTCAACAACTTCATCCTCACTTAAGTCAGGCAACCGTTACTGCTCTTCTGAGAGGAATGGCCATGAAGCCCCAGCACCGTCCTTTATCCGTTCTAGAATGGATGGCATTACTGCCTACAGGCTCAGACCCTAACGCTATAGCAGCAGAATCAGCTACTATAGCCTCAGCTTCCTTACCTTTATCTAGGCAGGAATCCTCATCAGCACCGCCAGCTCCACCTCTCAAGGAAACCGAGATTGAGAAAACCCCATCTTTAGAAACAGCAGTCCCTGTTCCGGAGCAAGTTCAGACGGTGCCTGACCCTCAATTCCAATCCTATTCAGCCGTTCCTCGGTTCCCTTTACGAGCCTTGATCATTTGTGCTGTCGTTTCAAGTTTAGTGGGGATCGCTTTTGGATTGACGCTCCGGTTCCATTATCAAAATCAGTTTAATAATCCCCAGATTCCTGCCAAAAATTTACCCCTGAAGAATGAGCCGTTTTTGCCTAAAAACAAGCCAAGCAACCCGTCAGGGGAAACCGTACCACCGTCTAGGGATTCTTCACCAACAACGATTGAATCCCCCACGCCTTTGCCCGCAGAGGATCCTGCCCTTAATTCCTCTAACGATCAAGGCGGTGTTGAAGTTCTGCCTTTGCCTTCTTCCCAGGATTCTCCATCGGTTGGATTTCAGCCATTAGAACCCAATAATCTTGATCCTAGTTTGCAAAACCCACCTGAAGCTAATCCCAATCGTCAGTCTCCTGCTACAAGTAGTTCACCCCAGACACCTACACTCGATCCTCTGTCTACACCCAATTTGTCAGGGACTCCTTGAGTGGACTCACAACCCAATCCTGAGTAGCTCTTTCCAGGATAGATTCTGGCAATAAATACCCTTTGCCCCAATGCAAAGGATTGGTTTCTATCGGCAAAGTTGTGCAGCGGCAGACAGGCTTGAACTCTCATCGGTAACTTTGATTTCATCCGCACCAATGCAGTATTGGGCTGTTGGCGTTCACTCTGAAAGTTAGGCAGTTTTACTCTCTTCCCCTGAAAAGATTAGGTAGGCTGAAATCAGTAAAACTCTTATACGCTAAATGATCTATATACCGATTCTTATGTCGGGAAAAGAGTAAGCTGTTTTTCAATCGCATCACACGCCACATTCACTCCATCTTCTGCTCGGATAATCGCTCCAATTTCTGCGGCTTTAGCTGCATAACTAGGATTTCCTAATAATTCACCCAATTGCCTAACAACTCGTTCTGCTACATATTGTTTGCGAGGAATCGTCCGTGAAGTTCCCAAACGTTCTACTCTAGCTGCATTGTCTGGCTGATCATGGCTGTAAGGCATCACCAGTGCTGGACGACCTGCCCGTAATGCCTGAGCTGTTGTGCCAATGCCGCCTTGATGAACAATTGCACAAGCTCGTGAAAAGATCTGAGAGTACGGCGCATAGTTCACCGCAATAATGCTGTCTGAAAGATTGACTGGTGGCGCATTCTTACCAATCAATAACACAGCACGGCGATCTAAGCGTTTGACTGCTTTGATGCTTTCCTCATAGAACTGCCCTGAAGTCATAACTGCGGCTGACCCTAGAGTGAATACGATCGGTGGTTCACCTGCACCCAAAAATCGATCTAGTTCTGGTGGGAGTTGTGGACTGTCGTCGCTACCATCATAGAAAGTAAAGCCTGTGAGTAACGTATTTGCTGCCCAATCCGGTTGAGGTTTGGCAAGTATTGATGAGAACATTGCCAGCACAAGATAAGGAGAATACTTGTCATCAATAAAAGGATTGCCCTTAAGCGGAGGTAATCCAATTTCCTGTCGGAGTTGGTGAACGGGTTCTGTCCAAGTTTTTGATATAATTTTTGCGAGTTGACGAATCCCTCGTTGAGCGATGAAACTCAAGCCTGGTAGTTGGAAGATAGATGGCAGTACGGGTAGAACTGATGGATCGTACGCGGAAAGAAATGCTAGGGGTTGCAAAACCGTCAGCATCCACGGAATTTCCAATTTTTCTGCCACTAATCGGGCTACCAGTACTCCTTCACCATTGATGATGAGATCGGCATTTTTTGCAGCGTCCATCAAGTCCGTATAGGTTTCACGCAAGCTCGCACAAACCCAATTTCTAATCACATACTCTGTACCCGTCTTCAAATCCATCATCCGCGCCATCTCTTGAGGATCGTTGAGTGCGGTGTTATCAGGGCGCATTGGATGAAACTCAAATCCCAGAGCTTCAATTTTGTGCTGATACTCCTTATGAGTCGCAAATGCCACATCATGACCCCGATGACGCAACTCAAGCGCGATCGCAATTTTGGGATGCAGATCTCCAAATGAGCCAATGGTGGTTAAAACAATGCGACTCATGGATTTTCCCTTTGGTCAGCAATAATCGTCTGGATACGATTGCTTGATCCTAAACCTTTGCTGACCCACCAGTAAAATCAAAGTACTGTCCCTTCCAAGACTTGAAGCAGCCCAACTAGGAATTGAAGGATAGAAGCCTAAACACTCAAATCTGGATATTGCTCTGGGTCAACCAGAGCCTGGGAGTGCCGCCCAAAGTGCTGCGCCAGCAGACCATATTTGGGGGCAAAGATCATGACTCCGACAAAAATGAGGGTGAGCAGCACAACAATGCTACCCCCTGTGGAGGTATTAAAGTGATAGCTCAGATAGGTTCCCACTACACAAGAGCAGATACTCGTTGCTATGGAAATCCCTAGCATGTGGTCAAAGCGATCGGTCAATAGATAGGCAGTGGCACCAGGGGTGACCAGCATTGCAATCACCAGAATGATCCCTGCCGTTTGCAATGCAGTAACAATGGTGAGAGCCATCACCGACAGGAGCGTGTAATAGAGAACCTGAGTATTGAGACCAATAGCTTTGGCATGATTGGGGTCAAAGCTGAATAACAAAAAATCCTTACGCCGCAGCAAAATCAAAATCAGTGTAATTGAGCCTGCCACCAAGGTTTGCAGGATATCTCCCTGGGAAATTCCCAGAACATTTCCAAATAAGATATGAAACAGGTCAACATTGCTGGGGATCTTGGTAACCAGAACCAAGCCAAAGGCAAAAAAGCCGGTAAATATGACCCCAATAACGGCATCTTCCTTCAAGCGGGTGTTGGACTTGACATATCCAATAGCGACGGTTGCGCCAAATCCAAAGACAAAAGCACCGATCGCAAAGGGAATATTCAAGGCATAGGCGACAACGACTCCAGGCACGACGGCGTGGGAAATGGCATCGCCCATTAGCGACCAGCCTTTGAGGGTGATATAGCAGGAAAGCACCGCACAAACTAGGCCAACAAAGGCACTCACCCAGATGGCTTGCACCAAAAAGTCCAATTGCAAGGGTTCAATCAGCCACTGCCAAACTGAAGAGAGGGTCATGACTTTACCCCTGTCTTTCTCTCCATTGTTTGGAACCCTGATCCTAGGCTGGTCAGGGGTAAGCCACCAAAGGTCATGGTTAGGTTTTCTGGGGTGAAGGTTGCTTCGGTCTTGCCTTCGGCGAGGATGGTGCGATTGAGGAGAATGGTGCGATCGCAAAACGTGGCAATCGAAGCTAAATCGTGGGTTGACAATAGAATCGTATGCCCTTCATCGCGTAACTGAAGCAGCAGATCAATCATCCGCTTCTCGGTCTTAACATCTACGCCGGTAAACGGTTCATCCAAGAGAATTACCTTTCCGGCTTGCGCTAAAGCCCGCGCCAAAAATGCTCGTTTTCGCTGCCCACCTGAGAGTTCACCAATTTGCCGATGGCGAACCTGGCTCATACCCACCCGCTCCAAACTTGCCATCACCAACCGCCGATCCTTGGGGCTAGGAATGCGCAGGAGGTTCATATAGCCATACCGCCCCATCATCACCACATCAAAGACACTGACCGGGAAATTCCAATCCACCTCATCCGCTTGGGGGACGTAGGCCATCAATTGCTGTTTTTGAGCCGTTTGCACCGGATAACCACCCACCCGAATTTTGCCTTGACTGGGCTGTAAAAATCCCATGATCGACTTGAACAACGTTGACTTGCCACAGCCATTAGGTCCCACGAGAGCCGTAATTGTCCCTGGCTCAACCGTACAACTGGCGTTATACAGGGCAAGTCTAGCGTTGCTGTAGGTCACACTCAAATTTTCTACGGTAATCCTAGGGCTTTGCGGGGTCACTTGTAACATGGTTGGCATAGTCTCCACAACTATTGAGCATTCGTGCCTGCTAATAGGCCGTTGGTAATTGTCCGAGCATCGTATTCTAGTAGCGCCAAAAAAGTGGGCACAGGCCCATCTTGCGTAGAAAGAGAATCCACATAGAGGTTGCCACCGAACCGAGCGCCAGTGCTTTTGGCCACTTGTTTTTGGCCTTCATCACTCACCGTACTTTCACAAAAAAGGGTGGGAACCTTGTTAGCCTTAACCTGCTTGATCACCGATTGCACCTGTTTCGGTGTAAATTGCTGCTCGGCATTAATCGGCCACATGTAAATCTCTTCCATGCCATAATCGCGGGTCAAATAGGAAAAGGCTCCTTCACAGCTCACTAAATAGCGCTGAGTTTTGGGCACTTTTTCCAGATCTGCCCGTAATTCTTGGTCAATGGCTTTGAGCTTTTGGCTGTAGGCAGCGGCGTTGGTATTATAGGTCTTGGCATTGGCGGGATCGAGTTCCACAAAGGCTTTGCGAATATTCTCAACGTAAATCAAGGCATTCTTGGGGGACATCCAAGCATGGGGATTGGGTTTATCTGTGTAGGGTCCTTCGGCGATCGCGATCGGTTCAATGCCCTCCGTCAACACTACTGCCGGCACATCCTTGACGTTTCCTAAAAATCGCTCAAACCACCGCTCTAGATTCATACCGTTATAGAGAATCAAGTCGGCATACTGCGCTTTCGTCAAGTCCTTGGGCGTGGGTTCATAGCCGTGGATTTCTGCCCCAATTCGAGTAATGGATTCAACATTGAGCTTGTCCCCCGCCACATTTTGGGCCATATCTGCCAAGACCGTGAAGGTGGTGAGCACGGTCTTTTTGCCTTGGGTACGGGTGGGTCGATTGGCATTCTCTGCGGTCTGCTTTGCGGTGTTTGTAGGGGAAGGTGTCTCAGTGCAACCCGTCAACCCAACCCCCAAGATCAAGGTAGAGGCAAAAACAATACTACGGATGGGAAAAGGAGCTGTCATGAAAGTCAAGTTGTTTCATAATCGTTTCACTTTTCATAATTATCTCATAATCTTCGCCAAAACCATGATGTAATCTTTCTTTACACTATGGCCTGGGTGGAGCATAGACAAAAAAGAGAAAGACCGTCGTGCAGCCCTTCTCTTTTTTGTAAATCTTTGTTGAAAAATATGTATCTTTAAATTAAGGTTTTTGACAATGCTCAGTCACAGCTCAAAACTAAACGCTTTGGCGAGAGACGTGTTTTTCAAAGGTGGCTTGAGTCTCTTGCAGTAATTCCTCACGACTATCGGCGGGACGAGTGAGCGTCGGCACTAAATTGCGAGCTTGCAACGTCATATGCAACTGCAAATGAGCCACATATTCACTCAAGTCTTCTCTAGGGGATTTTCTGAAGTCTTCTTTATTAGATTTTTGCAAGTCTTGGTTGGATTTGTTGGAAATGGTCTGTGAATTTAAGTGCACTGGGCTCTCCATACAGAACATTGAATCACTCAAAGGTTATTAAGTTGAACCTATCATTACCAGGTTTACATCCCTTGAATATTGTAATGAAGCGTAACGACAACACCTCATTGTATCAATAAATCTAAAAATAGATGTACTTTAGTAAAGGCAGGGAAGATACCCTTTGGCTGTTCACAGAAAACATCAGTGCTTCCATATTGTTTTAGGCCATAATCATTACTAATGGATAATCGACACATTCAATTTCGGGAAGGGTTAACGGCTGACCCGGCTCAAGCTGTTTCTACTGAGGATTTACTCAAGTTGCAGCGGCTATTTCAGGTGGCAGCTTTTTGGGCAGGAGAGCGCCGCTTAGAGGATTGGCAAATTGCGATCGCCCATAGTTATCCCATTATTAGTGTCTGGGATCATGAGCAGCTCATTGGCTTTGCACGAGCCACCTCCGATGGAATTTATCGTGCCATGATCTGGGATGTGGTCATTCATCCCGATTATCGCGGTCAGGGGCTGGGTCGGCAATTGGTGCAAACCCTTGTAGCTCACCCCCATATGAATCGAGTCGAGCGCATTTATTTAACCACAACCCATCAACAGCGCTTTTACGAACAGATTGGTTTTGTCTGTAACTCAAGTACCACCATGGTTTTATATCAGGAAGCCGCTGCCTCTGTGATGGCGAGTGTGGATCACTCCCATTCAGAATTGTTACCCGATAAAGAAAGCCCATAAAACAAGAGACGGTAAAAGATCATGCCGAATCTTTCCTGTACCGCTTCCCCAAACCGACTCTTCAAGTCAGAGCTTGTACTTCTGCTAAGAGACTGTGGGTGACCTCCGTCGGCATCCGGGGACCCAGGTTTGCTACCAGTTTAGCGGCTGCTATTGAGCCGAGATGTCCTGCTTGGGCATAGCTCATGCCATTGGTGATGCCATAGAGGACAGCCCCCGCATACATATCGCCAGCTCCCACCGTATCAATGGCCTTGACAGGGGTAGGCGCAATTTCTAGAACCTGCTGACCGTCATAGATTAATGACCCCTGTGAACCGCGTGTAATCGCAAAGCGTTTTGCCAGGGTCTTCAGATGGTCAATGGCTGTAGCAATATCTTGGGTTTCTGCCATTTTCAGGGCTTCGCTTTCATTGGCAAACAGCAAATCTAAGCCAGAGCCAATCATTTCCAAGAGGCCTTCCTTAAAGAAATTGACCATATTCAAATCAGAAAGCGTCAGGGCAACTTGGCGACCTGCGGCTTGAGCCATCTCTCTGGCTTGGATTGCAGCCACTTTAGCGAGGGGAGAGGTGACCAGATAGCCTTCAATATAGGTGTAGTGAGCGGCTGCGATCGCCTCCGGCAATAACTCAGCAGCGGAGAAACCCTCTGAGATCCCCAAAAATGTATTCATGGTGCGATCAGCATCTGGCGTCACAAAGATTAAACATTTCCCCGTTACCCCAGGTTCAGGCTGATGGTGCTGCAAATTTGTATCTACACCACAGCGAATCAGATCATCCAAATAAAATTGACCTGGCTCATCATCGGCAACTTTACAGGAGTAGCAGGCTTTCCCTCCAAACTGACTCACAGCAATTAAGGTATTGGCGGCTGAGCCTCCACAGGCTCGCTTTAAGGGATGCCCATTTAAACACTCAATAATCCGGTGTTGATCCGCTTCTGTGAGCAGGGTCATGACCCCTTTATCTACTTCAAGTTCTTGCAATAGTTGCGTAGGAACCTCGCATTCAATGTCTACCAAGGCATTGCCAAGACCATATACGTCGTAATTTGTCATTTATCATTCCTGTACTAAGTCGGTTTGGTCAGAAATTCCTAGTTACATTAGAGAATATAAACAAGCCCTTCAAGTTCATCCAGCATAAGGCTTAGATACTTTACAAAGTTTAACTTAGCCATACTAATCTACTCTGACCTAATTATTCATAGCAAATTTAAGCATTCATTAAAGACAGAAATAAGACTTTAAAATGAGATCATCTTATTAAATATCAAGTATTTTCCTAAAAAGCAATATTTCAACAATTGTAGGAATGGCAATTTCTTCATTTAAATCCACATTCATAGTCATAGCTAGCCTTTGTCAAAAATAAAGTTATTGCTTATGGGATGATCTAGATAACTCTCAAGAAAATATTTCAAAGAACTTTAATCAATACTCTTAATCAAGAAACATAAAATTTACTTATAAAGATAGTTGGTTTTACTAATTTATACTCTTAGTACTTGAATCTGGTATTTTCATCTCTAACACTTCCCTAACAAATACCACTATCAATAAATATTAAGATCTAGTTTGCCTGATTAGTGTAGTTAACATATTCACGGATAATTAGAAAGCTTCCATAGAAAAAAAATGGCTAGATTCAGCCTTAGAGCTTCTTCTTTCAGTTTTCTTGATCTTTGGAACTGGAGGTAAATGTTGTATCTAAAAGCTATTCATTTTCATCATACAGAAGCGTAGATATAAGGTCTCAAGATCATTTTGAGGATGACGTGAATCTAGAGGGCTTAACTTTGAAGCCCTCTGTTGGATTGACATGGGGTGGGTCGTTGTCTAAGATACACCATTGGATTAATACGCTTTAGGTAATGTATTTGTGCGCTTGATTTTGCTCAAGGAGGGATCTATATGGACGTCAGCCTAATTATCTCTAATATTTTGAACCCACCTATTTTGTTCTTTTTCTTAGGTATGACGGCCGTCTTTGTTAAGTCTGATCTGGAAATTCCTGCCCCTATTCCCAAGCTGTTATCCCTATACCTGCTGTTTGCTATTGGGTTTAAAGGAGGGGTGGAACTGATCAAAAGTGGTATCACCCAAGATGTCGTGCTGACATTGCTGGCCGCTATTTTGATGGCTTGCTTTGTCCCCTTTTACACGTTCTTTATTCTCAAAATCAAGCTCAACAACTATGACGCGGCTGCGATCGCAGCCACCTATGGCTCCATTAGTGCCGTCACCTTCATTACAGCCAGTGCCTTTTTAACCGAACTGGATATTACCTTCGATGGCTTTATGGTAGCGGCTTTAGCGCTGATGGAGTCTCCAGCCATCATTGTGGGTTTAATTTTAGTCAATCTGTTTGGTGCGGGCAAATCACAAGATTTTGAATGGTCTGAAGTTTTAAAAGAAGCGTTCCTCAATAGCTCGGTCTTTCTGTTAGTTGGCAGCCTCATCATCGGCGTATTGACGGGTGAGCATGGATGGGAAGTGCTAGAACCCTTTACCCAAGGCTTATTCTACGGCGTTCTCACCTTTTTCTTGCTAGACATGGGTTTAGTGGCAGCTCAAAGAATTAAGGACTTGAAAAAAACCGGCGTTTTTCTAGTCGGATTTGCCATACTGATACCGATCGTCAATGCAGGGCTTGGCTTAGTTATTGCCAAACTCATTGGTATGTCTGTGGGGAATGCCCTTTTATTTTCAGTCCTGTGTGCGAGTGCCTCCTACATTGCTGTCCCCGCAGCCATGCGCATGACGGTTCCAGAAGCGAACCCTAGCCTGTATGTCTCCACTGCCTTGGCGGTGACTTTTCCTTTCAACATTATTGTAGGAATTCCTCTTTACCTAGCTGGAATAAAGCTATTGTGGAGTTAAAATTATGCATCCGGTTAAAAAAATCGAAATAATCGCAAATTCTTTTGAATTAGGTAAACTTTTAGATGGGTTAGATAAGTCTGGTGTGCATGGGCATGCCGTGATTCGCAATGTCGCTGGCCAAGGGTTACGGGGCAACACCGAAGATTTAGACTACACCATGCTAGACAATGTTTACATCATTGCCTTCTGTACTCCTGAAATCTTAAACTCGGTTATAGAGCATATCCGTCCCTTGCTGAATAAGTTTGGGGGAACCTGTTACGTCACAGATGCGATGGAAATCCGTTCCCTTAGGTGTGTGTCTTCCGATCTGTAGTTATCTTCTTCATGGGTCTTTTGCGTTGATCTGGCTACCGATGCAGAGGAATGAAGATGAAGGAGATAGGGAAGGGGGGGTGGGTTGACTGATCTTTGAGATCTTTAAGGGAATGGGTGTTAGGGGTTATTTATAGTCTGTATCGATATTTTAAGAAAGAGATCCAATTACAGAAAATCAGTGTTTCTACGGTGAAAGAAAACCTAACAAACAGGAGAACATCAAGGGAAGAATCTTTCTTAAGGGTCTAGAACTGTGTCAGCAAAATTCTTGAATCACTGCCTTCATATCGGTCTATGGCTATGTGTTGCTTCCTTCACTTTGCCTTTGATCGGTAGACTCTAGGCAACTTATTTGGAGCATTCTCTATTGAGGCTTCTTAAATTTGTCTGTGGGTTGACAGCCTCACCAAATCTTGCCTGTGCGATGGCATCAATCACAGTAAGCTGGTTGAGGGTGTTCATCGCTAAGACAACATGGCAACGATTAATGACAACTATCTCAAATTAAAAGCAGGCTACTTATTTCCAGAAATTGCTCGTCGGGTTAATGCTTTTGCTGAGGCCAACCCAAAGGCTCCGATCATCAAATTGGGTATTGGGGATGTGACGGAACCCCTGCCAGAGGCTTGCCGCAGTGCCATGATTCAAGCGGTTGAAGATATGGGCGATCGCAACAGCTTCAAAGGCTATGGTCCAGAGCAAGGCTATGCTTGGTTACGCGAGAAAATTGCAGCTCATGACTTCCAAGCAAGAGGCTGTGAGATTGATTCTGGGGAAATCTTTATCTCCGATGGCTCTAAGTGCGATTGTGGCAACATCTTGGATATTTTTGGAGACGATAACACCATTGCCGTCACCGACCCAGTCTATCCCGTCTATGTTGACACCAACGTCATGGCTGGCCATACCGGATCCTGCGGTGAGAATGGCGAATATGCAGGGCTAACCTATCTACCCATCAATGCCAGCAATGATTTCACGGCCCAGATCCCTAGCCAAAAAGTCGATTTAATTTATCTGTGTTTTCCCAATAATCCCACGGGTGCGGTGGCTAGTAAGCGTCATCTGCAAGATTGGGTGAGCTATGCCAAAGCCCACGGCTCTATTATTCTGTTTGATGCGGCCTACGAAGCTTTCATTACCGACCCCGCTATCCCCCATTCCATCTACGAAATTGGGGGTGCCCGTGATTGTGCTATTGAATTTCGTTCTTTTCGAAAATGCGGGGTTTACGGGCACCCGTTGCGCCTTCACGGTGGTTCCCAAAACCTTGACGGCCAAGGCCAGGGATGGTTCACAGGTAGAACTCTGGAAACTCTGGAATCGGCGGCAATCTACTAAGTTCAATGGCGTTTCCTACATTGTCCAACGGGGCGCGGAAGCGGTTTATTCCCAGACAGGTCAAGCCCAAATTCAGGATTTAATCCGCTTTTATCTGGAGAATGCCAGCATTATTCGGCAGCAGTTAACCGCAGCAGGAATCAATGTTTATGGGGGTGTCAATGCCCCTTATGTCTGGGTGCAAACGCCCCATAATCTATCCAGTTGGGACTTTTTCGATCAGCTATTGCAGAAAACCTACGTCGTGGGTACGCCCGGTTCTGGCTTTGGGGCAGCAGGGGAAGGCTATTTCCGCATTTCAGCCTTTAATAGCCGTGCCAATGTCGAAGAAGCCATGCAGCGGATTACGACCCATCTCTAAGGGCTGTCTGGGGTATGATTTCTACGCACGCGGATTGGTCGGATTTTGTAGTAGCCCCCCAATGGCTACAGGCCCATCTTGAGGATGCCAAGGTGGTTGTGGTGGATTGTCGGTTTGCCCTAAGTGATCCCCAACAAGGCCAAACCCAATACTTAAGCAGCCATATCCCAGGTGCCTATTATCTGGATTTGCAGCAAGATTTGTCGGCTCCTGTACAAACCCACGGAGGCCGTCATCCCTTGCCAGATCCCCAGCCCCTGGCGATTAAGCTGGCACAGATGGGTATCAACTCCGACACCTTAGTGGTGGGCTATGACGATAGCCAATTCGCCTTTGCTGCACGCTTATGGTGGTTGCTACGCTATTTTGGGCATCAATGGGTCGCAGTATTAGACGGGGGATTTGCGGCCTATCAAGGGGCTGGATATACCGTGACCTCGGTTGTGCCGGAGCCTAGACCGGGAATCTTTACGGCTGTTCCCCAAGTCGATCAAGTTGTGGATATTCAAGCGGTGCAAACCCGGAAAACCCAAACGGGAACTGTGCTGGTTGATTCTCGCGACCAGGAGCGATATCTGGGCAATCATGACCCCATTGATCCAGTTGCCGGACATATTCCTGGTGCCGTCAATTATCCTTGGCAGGCGGTTACCAATGCACAAGGCCATATTCTCTCCCAGCCTGAATTACAAGCCCACTATGCTGATCTAGTGCCTGCATCCGAAATTATGGTCTATTGTGGGTCTGGTGTAACCGCTTGTGTCAATTTGCTGGGTTTTGCGATCGCAGGTATTCAGGGTGGCAAGCTCTATGCGGGTAGTTGGAGTGATTGGTGTTCTTATCCCCTTGATCGAAATATGGAAGCCCAAATTCAGTTCCCTTCAGGGCGTGGGTTAGCTTGAGTTACTTCTGTAGGTCTAAGAACCTGTTTAAAAAGTCAGCGAAATCCCTTCCAGGGTATGAGTTTTAGCACCTGCTAGCTCAGTAAATGATGTGTGCCTCTATGTAACTGCTCTAGATTTTGACAAACCACTGCTGTCGATATAGGCTGTAGGCCACAATCCACCAGAAGCAGAGTGTTAGCAAGGCAAACACCAAGGATCCGAATTCAGCGCTGGCCCAAGTTAGGAATAAATTTTCAAACAACCAGGCAAAGAGATTGACGGGTTGATCTCCAGAACCGATTGGAGTTAACACCAAAATTTTGATCCCCAGCACCGACGCTACAAAAATGGTGATGGCGTTGAGTCCTAAAACTTCAAAGGGTTTGCTCCATCGAGATATCCGACGCACTTCAATCAGCTCGTAACAGGCTGCTAAGAGGATCAAGGAGATGCCCACGCTAAACAAGACATAGGAACTGGTCCACAGTTTTTTGTTGATGGGAAACCAGAAATTCCAGAGTAAGCCCAGCCCCAGGCTGATCAGCCCATAGAACGTGAGGATGAAGCTTTGGCGACTAGTTTTAATTTTCAGACCACTCGACCGTTGCCGGAGCCAATCTCCGGTAAAGTAACCCAGTAATACAGTGGAGATCGCAGGCAAAGTACTGAATAACCCCTCTGGATCACCCATCGAATGAAACTGATCCCCCGCATACAAATGCGCAGTTCCCAGGACAAGGCGATCCACATAAGCACCAAAGTTTCCGGTTCGGGTGAGCTGACCAACCCCAAAGTCAGGAACAGGTAGAAAAGCTAAGGCCAACCAATAGCCCCCTAATAGGACAACCGTAATGGCCCATTGGCCTTTTCTGGGGACTTTCAAAACGACTAGGGCTGTCAGTAAATAGGTGAGGCTGATCCGCTGTAGGATTCCCATTACCCGCAATGTCCTCAAGTCATAGAACCAAAAGCCATTGAGGAAAAGTCCTAACAAAAAAGCAAGGCACTGCGTCGGCAGATCCGGCCATAGATTGCCAAAGGAGGCATCCGGTTAGTGCGAGCCTTGGCCAAAGAGAAGGCCATCGCGGCACCGACGATGAATAAGAAGAAGGGAAAGACCAAATCAGCCCAGGTCCAACCGTGCCAGTCGGCATGTCGCAGTTGCGGATAGGTTTGCTCCACGAGTCCTGCCTGATTGACGAGTAACATCCCTGCGATCGCAATGCCTCGAAACACATCCAGGGATCTCAACCGGGCTGGGGAATAGGAATAGGTCATGAGAGATCCTGCCATTCAAGGCCGCTAAAGGTTGACAGACATCGTATCTAATATTTTTTAATCACCGAACTGGGTACATTACACCCTTGAACGAATAACTAAAGGGGATCTCCGACGGAATAGACTACTTCATTGTTTAAGGAAGGTTGAAGATCGGCGTGATCCCTGTCCGTCACCTGAAAAGTCTAGCTATTATGAATATAAGGTTTTCTACTAGGTCTTCACTCCATTTGCAAATCACCCCAAGATGATTGGGTGAGGTGATTTAGAAAAAGATTGGGCTGAAGGTATAACATCCTGTCAAGTCTTAGGCTGCAAGACATTGCTTTTGTAGTTCAGGACGGTATGTTACGCCTGTGGTTGGGTGTTGGCTAAGGGTTTGCAGTTGAGCGAGTCATGATTGGGAAAAGTTTAAGAGTTCGTGTCGCCCATCGGCAGTATCGATGGCTGCTGGCAATGGGATTGCTTTTAGGGATAAGCGCCTTGGTTGTTCAGGCTAATCTACAAAGAATGTTGGTTGCTGATTTACCCCAAAACATCAAGGCAGAAGCCCTGCGGTCACCCCTACCTTATACAACTTCTGGATTTCGCCGAACCTTGAAAAGGTTAAATGCTCCTGAGGGTCAACAGCCTCATCAAAACCGACTTCCAACCCAATTCCAAGGCCAAATCATCCGAGGAGTAACCCTCCCTTCCCATCAAAAAGCGATCGCTCTCACCTTTGATGATGGCCCTTGGCCCAAAACCACGGCTACCGTTTTGGATATTCTCCGCCACCATAACGTCAAAGCCACATTTTTTGTCCTAGGCAGCAATGGGGTTCAATATCCTGATTTACTCAAGCGTATTGCTCAAGAAGGCCATGCCATTGGGAATCATACCTGGAATCATGGCTATCACTACCATTCCCCTGCTTTGGCTCAACGGGAAATTCAGTTAACCCAACAGGTGATTGCCAAATATACCGGGTTGCAAACTGCGCTGTTTCGCCCACCCGGTGGTTATCTTAAAAATGGTTTGGTGGCTCATGCCCACGCCAGCCAACAAGCCACCATCCTGTGGACTGTAGATGATACCTATTCGGGATCAGTTGATAAAGCTGTTAAGAATGTGCTCCAACATGCGAAATCGGGGGGTATTGTCCTGCTCCATGACGGGGGAGGCGATCGCAAGCTGACGATCCAGGCTCTGCCACACATTATCCGCAAACTCCAACAGCAAGGCTATCAACTAGTTACCATTCCAGAATTGCTAGAAATGGCGACGACGGAAAAGGCCAATAGCTAATGGGTTGGTCTTCCCAGAATCGCCTTCTGACTGGGGTAGGAACACTCTAGGACAATACATTCTGTCTCGGTAATGAAAGGACCATGCACTTCCCCAGGTGGACGGCTAGCATAGTGACCCATCTCTAGCCACAGATCAAAGGCTTGATCGTACAGTCGCCCAGCAATAATGTAGATTTCTTCAGGATAATCATGCACCTGCGATCCAAAGCTGGAGGTGTCCGCGCCAGCGCTAAAGCGAGTCAACCGTGTATAGTCTCCCGTGGCCTCATCCATCGCCAGCGTTATTTGGGTCATCATTCCCTCAGACCCTTCAACCACGATCCATTGATCTGAATAGCCTGGGCTGAGGGTATTCCAATAAGAAGCTGTTGTTTTAGGCATAGTGATGGCGTCATTCAGTGCTACTAAGATACACCACAAATAGTTTCGCTCTTTCTCCAGCAGGGGTAAAGGCATTCTAGTCAAGGATTTATCTACACCCTAAAATTGAGACAAAGGTTAGTGCCTTATCGAGATTATTAATGTGGATGGGAGTTGGTGATAAAAACGACAGGAAATGTAAAGGCAAAGATTGACCCTCAACGACAGTCTGATGGTAACCGTTCTAGGGACTGGTCATGGCCTTATTGGCCAGCCGCTCCTCTTTACCCCTATGGCCAGCGCCGCACCATTTGCCGGGAGGTTGTCAAGGGCAAGATTTGGATCTTTGAGCAACTGCAAGGCATTCTCTATGTGATCATACCCGTGAGGATGACTCTTATTAAGTTGATGTCGGGGGGACTACTTGTCTATGCTCCAGTGGCACCCACACGAGAGTGCATTCGTATGGTCAAAGAGGTGATTAGCCAGCATGGTGAGATCAAGTATATTATTTTACCAACAGCTTCTGGTATTGAGCATAAGGTGTTTGCCGGCCCCTTTGCTAAACGATTTCCCCAAGCGCAGGTGTTTGTTTCTCCCAGTCAATGGACGTTTCCCATTAACCTGCCTTTGAGTTGGTTGGGGTTGTCTAATCGCCAGACCCAAGTTCTCCCATCTGATAGTGCTACTGCTCCCTTTGCCGAGGAGTTTGACTATGCTATTTTGGGTCCCATTGATTTGGGGTTAGGTTCTTTTGAAGAAGTAGCTGTGTTTCATCGGCGATCGCGCACCTTACTTGTCACTGATTCTCTTGTCTCTATTCCCCTCACCCCGCCGGAGATCTTGCAGCTTGATCCTTATCCAATGTTGTTTCATGCCAGAGATAATGGCTTCGATGTGGTTGAAGATACCCCCGCTATTCGTCGCAAAGGATGGCAGCGGATGGCTCTGTTTGCCCTTTACTTTCGACCTGGTGCCTTGGAGGTGATCGGAACTAAACAAAGTTTTCAAGAAGCCTGCCAAGCCCCTGATCGCTCTAAAAAAGCCTATTTTGGGTTGTTCCCTGCTCAGTGGCAGCCCGATTGGCAACGCTCGTTTGCGACGATTCGCCAAGGGGGTAACTTGATTGTTGCCCCTATCTTGCAGACGTTGATTTTTAACCGAGAGCCAGAAACCGTTTTGAATTGGGTCGATCTCGTCGCCCAATGGAATTTCCGCCGCATCATTCCTGCTCACTTGGATGCACCCGTCCTGTCAACCCCCCGCCAGTTCAATCAAGCCTTTGACTTTCTGCAACCCAAATCCCCTAAACGGGGACTCTTTGCAGGGAGGAGTAAAGCATCTGCCTCTTTCCCCGAAGCTGATTTGAATTTCTTACATCAGTGTGATCAGTTCTTGTGCGATCGCGGCATTACACCGCCCCCCAAATGACCCACTAGGGGTAACCCTTGATTTCAGTTTGGATTAATCCACTTTGTATAGCACTACGAATATGTGCTATACAAGCGAACATACGAGAGCCGATTTCTTCGCCATCATGGAAAGCAAATACAAAATCTGGCCAGCCATCACGACACAGAATTCGATGCGAATCTAACTGTCGTTTAATGGTTCAGCCAATTTTGAGCAATGCTGCCAAAACTCTTTTGGATTTGGTACTCCCCCACTTGCTCATGCGGCATTAAACATAACACTCACCAGTTCTGGTTGAGTCTCACCGCTTTCAATGCGCTCAGCAATTACTCTTAGGGCAAGGGCTTGCACTTTGGTTCTGGCTTCTTCAGGGGTTTGACCATACAGCATCACCCCAGATAGTTCGGAAACTCTGCAAGCCAACGCCCATCTTCTTCCTGCTCAACTTCAATATCGAAGATCATGACTGCTATTTCTGTAGAAACATAACTATGGTAGCAAGTACAGGCTTTGGTAAAACCTCAAGATAACATCTGGTTCTAAGATGATTTTCCGACATCGGGTGCATTGGGATTGTTGTGCTACAGTACGTTATTTTTCCCAAAGAGTATATTCTAATTGGACTCTTCAAAGAGGGATGGAAAATCACGACGACCACTTACAACTCTCAGAATTTCGATACCGTCGTCTAAAATTCTGTAAAAATGATGTAATCTGTCAGAGACAGTCCTCGGAGTCCAGGGTGAATCGCTGCATAGCTTTTGCCGCTGTTGGGGAACGCAACAAGTTGTTGACACTTGCGATTGAAGGCACGAAAAAAACGTTCACCCGCTTCAAGGTTGTTCTCGGTAAAGTAATCAACAATTTCATTCAGGTCTCGGCTGGCAAGAACGTTGATAACGTAGCGACTCATGCCTGATTGGCCTGATGGAAACGCTCTAAAATATCATTGACAAACGTTTCGCCATCAATCGAAGCAGTATACTTGGAGGCTTCAATTGCCGCATCAATCTTTTCTCGAACGTCTTCGACCCACTTTGCTTCAGAGCGATCATATTCATCAAGCAGCCGCAAAGCAATTTCTAAAATTTCTTCGGCAGAGCAATATTTACCAGCTTGTAGCTTGTTTTGGACAAAGCGTTCCTGGTTAGGAGTAAGACTGATGCTCATATAAACTTCTTATCCAGACTACTTAACTATTTTAAGCTAGTAGTCTAGCGCTCACTCACTTGAAATGTACTATCTAGCTGCAATTTTTATACTTGATTTGAGACTTGGTGTTATTCCAAGATGGCGCTCTTGTTTAAGGTGATTAGTTTGTTGAACGATTCATTATCTAGCTCCGTCAACCAAGACTCATCCGCACCCACAATCGCACCAGCGAGTTTTTTCTTATCCTCAATCATTTCGTCGATCCGCTCTTCTAAGGTACCGATGGCTACGAACTTGTGAACAAACACATTTTTTTCCTGGCCAATGCGGAAAGCACGATCTGTGGCCTGGTCTTCGACAGCGGGATTCCACCAGCGATCAAAGTGGAAGACATGATTGGCTTTAGTGAGGGTAATGCCCACCCCGCCTGCTTTCAGGGACAGAATAAACACCGAGGGTTCCGTCTCTGGATCTTGAAACTCAGTAATCATCCGCTCTCGTTTGTTGCGGTTGGTGCCGCCGTGAATGTAGTAGGTGTTGTAATGTTGGGTTTGGCGCAAATATTTTTCTAAGGCATCGCCGAGTTCCGTAAACTGGGTAAACACTAGCAAGCTTTCGCCTTCTTCCATGACTTCCGTCACCATTTCGGTGAGACGACTAAGTTTATGGGAGCGTTCGGGGGTAAAATCGCTTTCATCTTGCAGGAACTGGCGGGGATGATTGCAAATTTGCTTGAGCTTGAGGAGAGTGGCCAAGATCTGTCCTTTGCGCTGAATGCCCTCCATTTCATCTAAGTTTTCAGAAATCTCTTTGACGACGGCCTCATACAGAGAAGCCTGCTCTTTGGTGAGGTTGCAGTAGAGTTTTTGCTCTACTTTGTCAGGTAAGTCCTTGATAATGGACTTGTCGGTTTTGACCCGACGGAGAATGAATGGCTCGACCAACTTCTTGAGCGTGGCCGACGGTCTGGGGTCATTGTCCTTTTGGATGGGAAGTTCAAAGTTTTTACGAAACTGCGCTTCTTTACCGAGATAACCCGGATTGAGGAAGTTAAAGATCGACCATAAATCCAGGAGACGGTTCTCGACGGGCGTTCCCGTCAAAGCTAGTCGATGGGTGGCGGAGAGTTTGAGGATAGCCTTGGTTTGAGCGGCTTTGGGGTTTTTGATATTTTGGGCTTCATCCAAGACAATGCGGTGCCAAGGAACAGCATCGAATAACTTGCTATCTTTGCGAACTAGGGTAAAGGAGGTAATCACCACATCATTTTGATCCGCCATCTCTTGGAACTCTGGGACGGTCTTGGCTCGTTCGTTGCCGTGGTGAACAATGGATTGCAAATGGGGGGCAAATTTTTCGATCTCTTTGCGCCAGTTACCGACGACAGAGGTGGGGGCAATCAACAAAGTCGGTGGGATCGGTTCCTGACTGGCTGCGGCGGCTTCTTCTCGTTCTTGGGCGAGACGGGCAATCACTTGGACGGTTTTTCCCAAACCCATATCATCCGCCAGACACCCATTCAGGCCCAGTTGTTCTAAGTATTGCAGCCAGGAGACGCCGCGTTTTTGGTATTCTCTGAGGGTGCCTTGCAGGGTTTTGGGATCGGCGATCGCAGCCAACTTGCTCTTATCCTGCAACTGGTTCAGCATGTGGGTCAGGGTTTTGTCCCGGTCAAAATCAACTTCGACCGCCTCGCCGCCTTCTGCGGTCATCCGCATAAATTCCAGCAGAGACATATCCGGGTTCTCGGCCTGTTGGGTTTGCCAAAATTCCAACATTTGCTGCATTTTGTCCTGGTCTAAATGCATCCATTGGCCGCGAAATTGCACCAGGGGCGATTTAGCCTGCACCAAGGCCAACCATTCTGCTTCGGAGATGTTCTGGTCACCAATGGCCAAATCGTATTTGTACTGGACTAACCGTTCTTTAGAAAAATAACCTTTGGACTTATCGTTGCTGCTAGATACGGATTTGCCCTTGGCCCGCAACTTAATTTTGGCCCGCTGCCGACCCTTGGGTGTCCACCAAGCCGGAACGATCACTTTATATCCCGCATTCTCTAAAACCCAGGCAGATTCCTGTAAAAAATCTAAGGCTGCCGTCACATCTAAAGGAATGCCAACGGGTTGATCGGTCTCTAAGCCCTGCCAGAGCTGGGGATAAATCCGGGCTGCATAGCCTAAATTCAAGAGCAAATGTTGTTCAAAACTTTCCCCAAAGTGCTTTTGCAGATCTTGTTGGCGCTTTGGTTTGAGTCGCCAGTAATCGACAAGGGCAATTTGCAGGGAGGGATCTTGTTTGGGAGCCACTAGAAACTGCAACTGCCAGGGTTCTTGGGGCTGGGCTGGATCTTGGAGCTGAAAACACAGATAAAAGGGGATCGAGGTTTGCGTATGGTGGATGCGATCGCGCCAGCCTCGCCACTGTTGATACAGCTGTGCATTAGTATTTTTGACATAATGCTGACCCTTCTCAGCTTGAAGGCAATTTTCAAGTAAGGTGTCTGTAATTTTTTTCTCAAAGCTAGCAGGCAGATAAGTATGGGTGACGATTTCCGTGATCAGATGCTCAGAAAGGTGGCGCAGCAAGGTAGTGCGATCATAAAAATTAGGCGTTTGCGGACAGTCTGTAAACCCAGAGACACAGGCTAAGGGCATATACTCTACAAACCGCTGTAACTCCGCCTCATAGGATTCACTGACAATTTCCCAAGCTGGGTAAATTTCAAAATCCGGTTGGGTCTGGGGGCGAGATTCAGAATTGGCTTTAGAGGTTCGACGTTTGCTGGCGGGTTGGCTCTGGGATAAGTCTCGATAACGCAGCGCTGGAATATATTGATCTTTGAGCAGGACCAATTTGAGGGTTTGGGTGTAGTGATACCAAAACAGTAAGTCTGCCCCCAACTGCACATCCGCTAAGTTATGCAGGGCAATGAAATGGAGTTCGTTGAGGAGCTTAATCACATCCGTAACGGGTTGGTGCTGATACTGACCTGTTTTTACCCAGGTCTTCACCTCATAGCAGTCCACTTGCCAATATTGCCACTCAAAGGTTTCTGGTAGGGTTTGCTCTAAGTACCGGGCTAGTTCCAGAGAGGGCAGCGGCGCTTGCTCACTACTAGGGAGCAGAAAAAATCGCGGCTCAATCCTTTGTTCTAGGGGTCGTCCCGGCTTAACCCCTAGCTCATTCCCCAGAAAGCTCTCTAAGTCTTGACTCGGCAAATGATAGGGATGAATCGTCTGAGCAGATTTGCGTTTCTTGAGGGGTTCAGTGGTTTCTACCCACAAAAAGAACGCCCCTGTTTGTATAAATTCTTCTGCATCTGGAATCCAGGTGCCGTGGATAATCTTCATAGCTAAACGATCAATTCAGATGAGATAGGAAAAGAACTAGGTGTCACCCATTGAACCTACCAATTCCAGTATTGCATTTAGAAATATATACTTCTAAAGAATGATTCAAGAAATTAAAGGGAAAACTAGCTGAATAATGTATTTTTGATTTCAGTTTAAGCGTAATTCTATGACTCAAAAACGTTCTACAGGATTTGTTCGTTATCGAAAGGTAGGTAGCGACTATTTGCATCAACGACAGTTACGAAAAGTAGTGGGTTGGGAACTATTGTGGTTTCTGGGCGTAGGCGCGGTCATCTCTGGTGATTTTTCAGGATGGAATTTTGGCTTGGCCGCAGGTGGATTCTGGGGATTGGCGATCGCTTCTGCTTTGATGGGGATAATGTACCTATGCATGGTTTATAGCATTGCCGAACTGTCCACCGCACTTCCCCATGCAGGAGGGTTCTACTCGTTTGTTCGCTATGCTTTTGGTCCCTTTGCTGGGTTCATCTGCGGTATCACTTTAGCGATCGAGTATGTGCTGACCCCGGCTGTGATTGTTTATTTTATCAGCACTTATCTCAATACCTTATTGCCGTCGATTCCTATCCCTTTTTGGTGGTTTTTATTTTATGTCGTTTTTGTGACGATTAATATTCGCGGGGTTGAGTTGACCATGAAGGTGGGTCTGTTGATCACAGTAGTGGCCATTATAATCCTGTGCATTTTCTACTTTGGGGCAGTCTCCAAGACAGGTGCATTCAATCCTGCACTCCTGTTTAACCTTCCCCCAGACCCAGGACAATCTGCTACTTGGCTTCCCAAAGGCTGGGGAGGTGTATTTAAGGCTTTCCCCTATGCAATTTGGTTCTACTTAGCGATTGAGCAATTGCCTTTGGCCGCAGAAGAAGCCAAGGATATTAAAGATATCCCTAAAGCTCTTACCTTTGGAATCTATACCCTATTGGCGTTATCTATCTTTACCCTTTTTATCAACTCTGGGGTTGGTGGCGGTGTCCTCGCCATGGGTAAGTCCTCTGCACCCTTTGCTGACGGTTTGAAGTCTGTCTTTGGTACAGGGGCATTCACCGTCATCCTGACGATCATTGCTGTCTCTGGTTTGATCGCCAGCTTCCACACCGTCATTTATGCCTACGGTCGAGTGTTATTTTCACTATCACGAGCAGGTTACTTCCCAGAATGGATTTCAGCTACTAGTCCAAAGAAAATACCTGCCAGAGCGTTGATCTTGGGTGGGATCATTGGCTTTGCTTGCACTGCTGCAATTCAAATTTCTGGCCAATCAGGGGCGGTGGGAGCCGCATTGCTAAATATGGCAGTCTTCGGAGCTGTTATTTCCTATGCCTTGGCGATGCTCAGCTATATCAAGCTCAAAAGAGACTACCCAGCTTTACCCAGACCCTATAAAAGCCCTTTAGGGATTTGGGGTGCTGGGTTAGGCACTGCTTTAGCGCTATCCGCTTTATTCGCCTGTTTTGCTGATCCAGCCTATCAACCCGGTGTTTGGGGGGTCGCCCTTTTTCTAGCTGTGGGTATTGTCTATTTTCTTTTCTTTAGAAGCAATAAACTTGTGCCTCAAGCACCTGAAGAACAAGCTGCTTTGATGGCAACCGTCCCACAATAAAGTTTTTGATATTGATAGAGCCTTTGCTTTGCGATCGCGCCTAGACCACAGATCAATGGAGCAACCCACTTACAATTAATCTACAAAAAAGCTAACTGAATGAAAGCTAGCTGAATCAGAATTAGTCACGTTGTTTCTCAGGTCAAGGAAGCCCAACTGCGCGTTCCCAGTTGTGCAGCAGGCAAATGTAACATTCCTCACATTTTCATCCTAGGGTAACAGCAGATACAAAAGTTAATACATAAAACTTTACTTTCGCAAATCCGCTCTGTATAACTTTTGTTTATGGATCTTGAGAGTGACCTCAAGGTTGGGCATTGCTTTTGGGATAAATTGCAAGGTTTATCCCAAAAAGAGCTGATAGGCAGGGTTTCGACTTTCATCAGAATAAGGATAACCTAGAGCATCCACAAAGGCTTGCCACTCATCCATTTCATGGGGAGGAACCTGAGTTCCCACGACAATCCGTCCATAATCAGCACCGTTATTGCGATAGTGAAATAAGCTGATATTCCAATCTGGACTCATACAGCTTAAAAACTTCATCAATGCACCGGGGCGTTCCGGGAACTCAAACTGATAGAGCAATTCATTGCAGGCTAGGGGAGACCGTCCACCTACCATGTGGCGCAGGTGTAATTTTGCCAGTTCATTATCCGTTAAGTCGAGGGCTCTAAAGTCATTTTCTGCAAAGGTTTGGGCAATCTGAGTAGCGTCAGCTCGATTCTGAATTTGCACCCCAACAAAGATGTGGGCTTCCTGTTCATCCGCAATCCGATAGTTAAACTCTGTCAGATTATGGTTGCCAATACAGGCACAAAACTTACGAAAACTGCCCCGTTCTTCGGGGATAGTGACCGCAAAAATCGCCTCACGTCGCTCCCCTAGTTCTGCCCGCTCGGCCACAAAGCGGAGCCGATCAAAGTTCATGTTAGCGCCACAGGCCAAGGCAATGAAGGTTTGATCCTGGAGCTGTTCTCGCTCAATATAGGCTTTGACCCCAGCAATGGCCAGCGCTCCAGCCGGCTCTAGGATAGAGCGGGTATCTTCAAAGACATCTTTAATGGCGGCACAGATGTCGTCTGTATTCACGAGGATAATTTCATCGACGTACTGCTGGCACAGCCGAAAGGTCTCTTCGCCCACCTCGCGCACGGCTACCCCGTCGGCAAACAAGCCGACATGAGCGAGCCGGACCCGCTTCCCTGCCTGTAAGGACTCGGACATCGCGGCTGCATCCACAGGTTCAACTCCAATAATCCGAATCTCAGGACGTAGCCGTTTGATATAGGTCGCAACCCCAGCAATCAGTCCTCCCCCACCAATGGCAATGAAAATCCCATGGATGGGCTGCTGATATTGCCGCAGAATTTCCATGCCGATGGTTCCTTGCCCTGCAATCACATCTGGGTCATCGAAGGGATGAATAAACGTCAGACCCTTTTCTGCCGAGAGCTGGCGGGCATGGGTATAGGCATCATCGTAGGTGTCGCCCTGCAGCAGCACCTGCCCACCTCTGCTGATCACCGCATCCACTTTGACTTGGGGCGTGGTAACCGGCATGACAATAATGGCGGTGGTGTGCAGGTGTTGGGCCGCTAAGGCCACCCCCTGGGCATGATTGCCGGCAGAGGCAGCAATCACACCTTGACGGAGTTGATCAGGGGGTAAGTGAACCATTTTGTTATACGCCCCCCGCAGCTTGAAGGAAAAAACCGATTGCATATCCTCCCGTTTGAGCAGAATATGATTCTGAAGACGGGTAGAAAGACGAGGGGCAGGCTCTAGGGGACTTTCCTGAGCAACATCATAGACCCGTGCCGTCAAGATGCGCTCAAGATAGTCGGTGTGACTCACGGGATGGATCCTCGCAGGTTTTAAAAGCGAACAATTATTCCTACTGTACGCTTTCTTACCCTCTGAAACACGAGAAACAGGGTGGTGTGTTCTCAAAAAGGGACTCTGTGGGCTATAGCTTAGTCAGGATTTCTGCTTGGTTGACAATATTGGGGAATTTGGTAATGACTTGGGCGCAGGATTGAATATAGGCTTGTACCCACTGCCGAGACTGTTCTAGCTGATCGGGTTCTAAGGATTGAGAGGGGTTGCCGCTAAAGGTAATGGGTTGCGATCGCACAATTTGAAACTGCTCAAACCACGTTGGAGTAGGACGAGATGACTTCAGGTAATTGTAGGTAACGGCTGCTCCTAAATACGTGGAACCAACGTTTTGCAGATGATTGAGGATCTGCAACAACTGATTGACCGTGACAGTTTTATTGGCAATCGTTGAATTGGCTGATACCTGGGAGGTTACAGCCACGGAGATAGGTTGACTACCGCCCTCCTGAGATTCACCTAAAATGGCAAAAATACGTTGCTCGACGGCAGCAATTTCAGTGCCTTGGGGAAAAGATTGAGAAGTGAGTCCCTGATGGTAGCGTACAAGGGTTTCTAGCTGCCGAACCATTAGATCTAACTCGTTACCCTTACCATAAAGGCTTTTTAAAGCCTGCTCTAGATCCAGAAACGTAGAGAAATCATCCTCCATATCCTCAACATGGGACACATACGGATCCTTTTGACGATAAAGCTTCCGTATATAGTAATTCGTCATGGGTGAGATCTTACTGGACACAACCAAACCTAACCAACCACAATAAGGTCAACATTATCTGCAAAAGAGATCTGAAGAGACATCATCACTGAAGCGACCTAAGTTCTACAGATCCTATATTTAAGGTTACACATTCCTAAAACTGAATCTGACACGCCAGTAGGGTTTTTGAACACCTTGATAATTTTTGCTGAAATTTTTCTCTTACGCCTGAGAGGACGGTTAGGAATTTCCCTAAAACCCTTATCAGAAATTACTTTGAGCTAGTAGCCTCGGATTGTGCTGAACTGTTTGATAACAACAACTGCCATCTAAAAGAAGCAGTGGAATAAGCTTAGTGTTGAGGATCAAGATTGGTAACTGGCCTAAGTCTTTAACTGCGGCCATAGCAAAGAAAAAATTTTATAACCGAAAGTTCAATCGATTCGGCAAAGGGGAACCCTTAATATAGACCTCTTGTCTATCTTATCTACTTTTTTAAGAGAATTTTCAGTTGTCAAGTTATAGATAGGCTGCCTCAGATTTTTGCAAGGTAACGATTACCCATTCGCCATGCAGTTAAACATATAAAGGGCTAGTTTCAATGGTTTTTACACAAGCAGAAACCGCCACCAATGCTTCTTTCAGCAGCACTGATAGCGGACATTCATTCAAACAGTTGTACCCTCATAAGCTCAATCACTACCGCTTTGAGGATTTCTTTAGATTTAATCGATCTGAGGGTGCGATTGAGGACTGGCATGAGTCTCGTAATATTCTAGCCAGTGAAGATTTCATCATTGCGCTGATCGAAGGTCTAGAGCAGGAAGTAGGCAGTGCTTCTTCTGTGGTGATGTATAACATCGGTAAAGCTTGGGGTCAGCAAGATGCCCTCTTCTTCCAAAACTGGTTTGAGGCTCAATTTCAGCAGACCTTGAAAAAGAGTCGTCCTTCCATCGCTTTAGAAGCATGGTGGTGGCCGTTTACCAGCCAAGGCTGGGGAAACTGGGAAGTGGATTTAGAAAACCAGAGCAATGGTTTTATGTTCATCAACATTTTCGACTCCGCCGTTGCCCGGACTTTGGGGGATGTAGGAAAGCCCGTTTGTCACATTTATGCTGGGTTGTTCGCAGGCTTTTTTACCCATCTTGTCAATAAAGAGCTGAGCTGTATTGAAACCCAGTGCTACGCCATGGGAGAAACCTACTGCAAATTCCTACTGGGTAAGCAAGATCGCATTGATGCTGCTACCTTCTGGCAAAACGAAGGAGCCACAGCCCGCGATATCGAAACTCGGCTTCACGCTGGAGAATACTTAGCATGAATGAACTAAAGTTCTGGAAGTATTCAACTGTTCGTGAGTTCTTTGCAGACTATAACTGGTCAGGGCAGAAACCCCTGGAACCTTCTGCAATAGAGAGTAGCTCTCTGACTAGTGAGACGATCCAGGATTGGCAACGGCAAACGGTACGGGTGTTTTTAAGCCAATTGAACTGGACAGGACATAGGATTGCTGAACAGCAGTTTGTAACTTTGCCTCAGGACTTTTCTCCTCGCCTTTCGGTGCAAGACTTCTTTCAATTCTTTACTTGGGAAGGTCAACCCAACATTGCTAGCCTACCGGATATAACAAAGCCATCCCTCGCTGACTTTGAGGATGACCTGAGCTTAAGTGACTTCTCTAATATGTTTTGAGGATTATTATGCCATCTAAATTTGAAGATTTTTTGCAAGCAGCAGAAGATCATTATCTACAACCCACAGAGATCAATGACTTTAAGCAGCAAATGAGTGCCTTAGAAGATCGGCTAGCCCTTTATGAAGTGTTACGGGAGCAAGAACTGACTATTTTCCAAGTTGTTGTGGATCAACTGCAAAAGCAGAGGTTCTCCAACACCCAAGCAGAGCTAGAAAAAGTTTTGACCCATTGGATTGCTGTATTGCGCTATAGTGCCATGGCCATGCTCCTTAATCAACCTGAACTTTTGGAAAGCCAATTGCTAGGATGGCTTGTGGATATTTTGCACAGGGATGAATTTGCATCCTTAAATCGCAGGATCAGTGAGCTTTTGCAGCAGTCATTGGTTTCAGTCTTAAACGCAGAGCAGATGACATTAATAGCGCCTCTGCTTCAGAAAGCCAATACTGCTTTAGTCAGTGAAGACCGTAGTCGAGAATTAGCAGTACTGGGATAAGGTTCAAAGGGAAGAAAAAATGATTGCACTTGAAGAATTAATTAATCGTGAATCTATTCCTGGTAATTTCTTTGCGCCTGAAGTGTATGTTCAGGGTGACATGGAACTGGGACTTATCGAGAACCGTGCTGGGGCTCGCTTAATTGCTTTACCTGATACGTTGTTGCGATCGCTTTATACCAGTTTGGAGAACGAAGTAGGACCCGCGGCTGACTTGGTTCTACGCCAATGTGGTCGCTGGTGGGGGAAAAACTTTTATCGGCGGTTTACCACTGAAGTCAGTGAATACTATGGTAAGTCTCTAGCTGAGATGGAAATGGTGGAATTTATACAGTCCCTCAAGGAGTGCTGGAAACCTACGGTTGGGGCTTGATCGATTTTGATTTTAGCTACAATCAGCAGGGATTCTTGCTGGTTGAGGTGCATCATTCTGCTTTTGCTAAAGCGCGTGGTGGGGGCGATCGCCCTTCTTGCTTTATAGAAGCAGGGCTCCTCAGTGCCTTTTTTAGTCAGTTGACGGGACGAGAGTTATATTGCATCCAAACAACCTGTGAATCCATGCAGGCAGATTGTAATCGCTTTATCCTAGGGCTACCCGAGCGGGTCAAAGTTGCAGAACCTTGGATAGAGCAATGCCAAGATCATGACACCATCCTGTCTCGGTTGTGTACTCATCTATCTACCGATCCAGTGGGATAGATTGAGGAGAGGAAATGGCAACACTATTGATGAGGAGTTCATTCTGGAGAATAGGACGATGGCCAAAATAGTTAAACTCGATCCCATTGGTCAAGAGACCAGTATTCCTACAAACGATAACTTACTATCGGCTCTGCTCAAAAATGAGTTGAAGGTTCTACATGAATGTGGAGGGCGAGGCATGTGTGCAACTTGCCATATCTACATTAAAGAGGGAATAGAGCACTTATCTCCCATGAGTCGTCGAGAACGGCGAACCTTGGAGGTCATTACCACCAGTAAACTCAATTCTCGGTTGGCTTGTCAAAGCAAAGTCTTAGGAGAAGGTGTTGTTGTCGAACTCCCAGCGGGGATGTATCTCAGCGATATGGGTGATATTGAAAGCTTGATTGGCCGTCGGGCTGAGGAGAATATCCTCCATCCCATTGATGGTCGGATCTTAGTAGAAGCCGGGAAACTGATTACGCGCTCCATGATTAGCCAACTAGAAGTAACTCGGAGTGATGTTGCCACCCATTTAGCGAATTCACAGGTTATCTAACCATACCTATTAACGAGGGGAATTTTATGTTGTCACAACTTAAACGCCTGAGCCTTGAAGCAGAGGGTCGCTATGCGACGGATGCCGATCTGGCTTTTCTAAAATCCTATTTGCAGTCGGCTCAGCAGCGCCTCAATGCCTATGAAAAGATCCGCGATGGTGAGGAAGCTATTATGGAGCAGGCCAGTGCAAAAATAAGAGCCGTTGACCCGCAGGTCTTTCATAAGGGTGTGCAGGATTACTCGGAAGTTTGTCTGCGCGATCGCAAAAAACCCTTTGCCACGTTTCTGCTGCGATGCTATTCAATGATCTCGATCGCCTACGGGATGGGTTGTTGCTGTGGCAAAGAACCCTTGTGCGAGCAGTTAAGGATGAGCATGCCTCTACCCTCACTTGGCGGGAAATGCCTGGAATTCTACGGGAACATCTCACCGCAGAGGAAGCAGATTTGATGATGCCTGCTTTACAACTCACACAAGCCTTGCTGAATTAATCATTGTTAAACCATTATTTTTTTGAGAGTTTAAGGTTGTAAATGATGCAAACGTCCAAGAATATGCAAGGGGAAGCCACTCCTTCCAATTGGCTGGATACTTTTGAACCCATCGCTGTGGTTGCGGCCATGGGTACATCGGTGGCGACTCTATTTATTAAAGAGGTTGCTCTAGCAGCAATTCCCTTATCTTTAACCGCAGCCTTAAATCTGGCCAATCGTCGCCGACAAATTGATGCAATTCAAGACCAGCAACGTCTAGAAATAGCCCATTTAGTTCAAAGCTACCAAGAGAATGTTTCAGCAGAGCTGGCCATAATCAAGCAGGCCAGTGAAGAAGCCAAATCTCAGCTTGACGAGTTAAACCAGCAGGATGTCCAGTCTTCCCAGGCGATTGCTGCTTTGAATACACAAGCTGCTTCGCTGCAAGCTCAAACGGAACAATTGCAAACTGAGATCGCAGCCCTCCAACAGTCACAAGCGCAAGGTCAGGCTACGATTACGGGTTTAGGTGAGCAAAGTCAAGGGGCACAGACGCGCTTTGATGAACTGTCCACAGAAGTGGCAGGATTGCAAGATGCGATCGCCCAACTACAATCTTCAGCCTTAGAGTTGGAGGGGCGGGTAGAAGTGCAACAAAGCAGTTCCCAACATCTAGCGGCTCAAACTGAAGGTGTTGGAGAATTAGTAGATACCCTCAGAGAAATTGACACCCTCACCCAGGCAATTTCCACCAACCCTCGCATTGCTAGTAACTTCTACAAAAGAGGTTTGACCCGCAAACGCTTGGAGCGATTGGAAGATCAACGGGCTGCAATAGATGATTTCTCACAGGCTCTGACCCTTGATCCTACCCATGCTGATGCTTATTTTGAGCGAGGTCTACTCAAGTCTGAGTTTGGCTATAAGCAACATGCGGTTGATGATTTGCGTATGGCTGCCAAATTATATTTTGAACAAGGTACGCTAAGCCAGTACGAGGAAGCCCGTAGTCTCAGTCAAAAGATTCATGACCTCATTTCTGGTTCTCCTTCGCCGGAAGCAGAAACCGAACAATATCTGCTTGAGAACCTGTTTGGTTAGGTCTAACGTCCCATTTGTCGCTTTAATTCTTCCAGTTCCGCTTCGCGCTCCCAACGTTTGAATTCTTCTTCTAAAGGATCAGGATCACCAAAGGATCCTTTGTAATACCAACCTTGGGAAGGATCGGGAGCGCTAGTGCGGGTTGAACTGGGTTGAGGTGGGCGAGGAGTCTGCCGAATTTTCTCCTGCACCTCTGCTTGGCGGACTTGGATCTTGTTTAACAAGGTTTGGGTCTGTTGCAGACGGGCTTTGGTGACCTCCATCTGTCCCCACTGCTGATTGCCCTGACTCAACAAGGAGGCTTCTCGCTCTTGAGCAGCACTCACCAAGTCTTGCCGTGTGGCTTGTTCAGCTTTTTTGATTCGCTCATGCCAGCGCTGAATTTCCTTGGCGGTGGCTAAAATTGCCTCTTGCTGGCGTTTTTCTTCGGCTTCTAGCTCCTTGAGCAATTTGGCTGTTTTGGCTTCTTGCTCTTGCAGATTGTCGACCAACACTTGTAATTCCAGGTGAGGATTGGCTCGCAGAAAATCTTCGAGCTGTTTTTCTAGAAAGCGACTGACATCATCAAAAACATTCACTGGCGCAGCCTCTGCAACAACTGGGTTGGGTGGCGGCGAACCGCCATTCACCCCTACTAGGATACAAACTGAGGCATGACCTGGGCAGAGGTTAATAACCCACAAAGGCCTTGTTGATGGAGGAGAATCCCTGCTTTGAGATAGCCAAAGGCAGGGCCACAGACGTTAGCAGCCATACTCGTTTCATCGCCTAAGGTGAAGGTATGGGTGGAGATTTTGCCCTCAAAGGTTCGGCCTGTTACCTGCACATTGGTACTCAGGGGTTTCTGAGGATGGCGGGTATCGACAACACCACCGACGGTGACGCGATCGCGTCCACAAATGCCTGCCATTTCTAAAATCACATCATCGGCATGTTCCATGTCTTCTAGGCTTAAAATACCCTGGGTTTTATCCAGTAACGCTTCTACCTCAGCGTCAGTCATGGCTCTGGCGGTTTCCACGTCGTAACCGGGCAAATGGGCAATGTCTTCTCGGATCGTGGCTCGGTAGGCATCCCAGTTGGCAATGCCGACCCCAAAGGTGATTTTGACTTGATGAACTTCAGCATAGCTTTGGGCTGCTAGAGCCGCCGCAGCCGTCAATAGGCCGGGGGTTGCTCCACAGCCTGTGATATAGGTAATGCCGGCTGCGGCAAGTTGGGACCCTAAATCTACTAATTGCTCCACGGCACTGGTGCGCTTGATGGCATCAATCAAGACCCCCTGCCAACCAATTTCTATAAATTGCTGAGCGACGGAGGCCATGAAGGTATTGGGAAGATTGGGAAGGGCCAGGAAAAATCCAGCAACGTTTTGACTTTGTTGGATTAAATCGGCAATGCTCTGGGTGCTGAGGGTGCCTTCGGGCTCTAGGTAGCCGAGGGAGCCTTGGGTTTGATAGGTTGCGATCGCCCGCTGCACATCTAATCCGCTGGGATCCACTGCAAACCCTTTCTGGTCAGCAGCCACCACCCACTGAATTTGTTGTTTAGGTGCTAAGACCTTAGCCGCCGCTTGCCCTAGCCCCCCAAACCCTAAAACCCCCACGGGAATAGGCAACTGCGATACTTGTTGAAGCGGATTGACCAAATTTGTCACGAACTTTCCCTCACCTGTCAGACGATTCATTTCATCCTCAAATATTATCGGCTACTGGGGGACTACCGTGTACACATAAATGACCTGAGTCCAAATTCCAGAATGACACTATTTGGGATAACTGTGGGTATACGGTAGGTACTGGAGGGATATTACCATTACCTACAAAATGAGAATGCCTTCTAACCATCCAGAGATTCGACGTAGTCTTTGGCCTCTTTCAGGCCATAGCCCAATTCCTGGCGCACATATTTGATGGCTTGGATTCTTTGATCTTGACCGATCAATCGTCGCACTTGCGCCTCAATCTCTAATTGATATTGGGGTTCAGAAGTGTTTGTGGGTGGGTCAATCCAGATAAGATCATCAATATATCGTTTCGCTTCCGCTAACCCCAGCCCTTGTTGGCGCAATAGTTTAATGGCGGTAATGGTCCGTCCTTGGGTCACCAGTTGCCGAACTTGCTGGTTGAGATCCGCACTGATGGTGATTGGAGTTGAGGAACGGAGAGGATCGTGCGCGGTATTGGGAGTCGCTAAGATATCTCTAAAATTAGGGTCATCCTGGGGTCGATGGGGGCTATCTTGGGGAGGATAAGCCGGGGAAACACGTTCAGGGCTATTAGCTGCTCTGTCTCCTTGTTTGGGTTGAAAGGCCAACCAAAGGACTAACACTATGAAGGCGATCGCAATGCCAATACCAATAAAGGTCATGATGTTTGTCGCCGCTAGGTTGCTTCTGTCTCAAAGGCCACAGCAGGTTTCAAAGCTCGCACTAAGTCATGGCGAGTAATAATGCCAACAAGGGTCTGATCTTCAGCAACCACAGGTAAACGGTTGATTTTCTTAGTCAGCATCAAGTTAGCAGCCGTTGCTAAGGGCACATCGGCTTGGGTGGTAATGGGTTTGGTCGTCATCACATCTTGAACCAGCATCCCTAGGGCTTTTTTCATATGTTGATGAAATTGGTTAGGGGATTCAAAGTAAATGACACTGCCCAGTAGGGTCATGTACAAAGGTGGCTTCATAGGAGATTCCCTCACCAGCAAGTCCCCTTCGGAAATAATGCCCACTACTTGATTAGCAGAATCGACAACGGGCAATCCACTGATGCGATGCTCTTCTAGCAGCTTAATGACGGTTTCTAAAGAATCCGTAGGCGTCACCGTAACAGGGTTGGTGGTCATAAAATCTTGGACAACAGATGCAAATAGTGCCATGAACTTAACCTATACAATGCAATGTCTAAAACCACTTCCATCCACTCAAGAGAGGCTATCTAGCCGAGGGAGACGGAAGGGTTGAGGGCACTCTAGCTTGAACCAACCCCCAATCGGGGCGTAGGTTTTTAGCACCCCGTTGATAGATATGATGGATGGGCTGCTCCGGATGGGCGGTGTTGAAATGGATAAGGCAGCGAATACAAAAGTCAAGATCGCTCTCAACATGCATTTGCTGCACATCTAGCAGGGGCACATTGTCCCAGTTAGACCGTTCGCGAGTAATCGCCGCTGGGAAAATAGCATCTAAATCCCATGTCACCGAAAAGGTCACGCTAATGATTTCTTCATAATCGAAGGTGTTCTCTGTTTCAATGGCATCTATCAGCTCATGGACGACCTCTCGAATCGCATCGACGGAATTTTCAGAGGCAGTTGTTGCCCCCCGAATTGCACGCACTCTCCATGACACAGACGTATCCTCCATAGCTAAATCATGCCTCAGGATTTACGAAAACCTGCGCCATGTTAGCAAACTTGACATCTCTAGGGTATTGACGCACAGGACAACTACCATTTTTCACCTTACCTGTGTAGTGAGGTTTTGATAAGTGTCTTCATTTTAATTTGAGCAGTGTTCGCCGCTGATGCCTGTGGCTCAAAACACTCGGCATTCTGCCATTAAGGCCGATACAGCCACAGGGGCAGACCGTTGGTGGCTAGCTCGAAATTAATCCAATCCAGCATTGGCCTAGGTAAGGACATTTGGGTTTGCTGGCTACCGGGTAACAGTTTGTTCCAAAACGGCTTTTGCTCTTCAATGGTTTTGCATTTAGCTTTGTCGGGATCCAGCCCTGCTAATTCTGCCAGCCAACAGCGGGCATCTTCTTCTGTGCCTAAACGATCCACTAACCCTAGATCCAGTGCTTGTTCTCCGGTGAAGACTCGACCATCAGCAAATTGCTTGACGGCCTCTACTGCTAAATTACGACCATTGGCAACGGTCTGTACAAACTGAGAATAACTGCTGTCAATCAAATCTTGTAGGATCTGTCGCTCAGGTTCTGTCAGTTCGCGGTCAAAGGCCAAAATGTCTTTGTAGGGACCCGATTTAATCACCTTAAACGACACACCAACCTTATCTAAGAGCCGTTCTAGATTATTGCCGCGCAGAATTACACCAATGCTGCCTGTAATGGTCCCTGGATTGGCCATGATGTGTTCAGCGCCCATACCAATGTATACGCCACCAGAAGCGGAAATATTGCCAAAACTCGCAACAATTTTCACTTTTTCTCGAAGTCGCATCAAGGCACTGTAAATTTCATGGGAGTCCACCACCGTACCCCCTGGGCTATCAATGCGGAGGAGGAGGGCTGGGTAGCCTTTTTCCTCAATGGTTTTGAGGGCTTCAAGCATATGCTTGCGGGTACCCCCTGCGATCGCACCTTTCACTTCTAAACGGGCGATTTGTTTACGAGCGCCACCTTTAAACGGCCAAATCATCGGCAAAATTTATCCCTGAAGGTTGTCAACACAATAGCGATGGAAGCGACTCCTTCAGGTTGACGAACTATGGAAGTTGCACTTTTTTCCCTGTCTTGACGAGCAACACCCATAGGAAAGCGAACTCAATAGGAATCTAGCTTCCAAAGGCATGAGTTGTATTCTAGCTTGGACTTCAACCCTGTGCTTACCCCAATAACCGTCCCTAGGATTGTGTTTCCTGAAATCAAGATCCTATAATCGAAACAATAGTTACAGAAAGTATAAATTTTTCAGCTTAAAAGTTGTATATCTGGGTATCTTT
>JAAUOM010000243.1 GCA_012034865.1 Acaryochloris sp. CRU_2_0
GAACTTTCTGGCCGTCCTGGTCGGCTATGTGTTCAGCCTGTTCCAAGATGTTATCGGTGCCATCTGACTTTTGCACTGGCTTGGCATCAACAGGCACTACCTCAGCCTGGAGCTGTTGCCATGCCTCTGCGTAGGACTCGGCTCCACTATCGATCCGCTGTTGCACGACTTCTTGGAGTGTCTCAATCTCAGAGTCAGAGAATTCCTCCTTGGATTCCCCCAACCCGCAGATAGTACAAAGTTGGCTGAGGTCTTCTTTGCTGATTTTCAAGGTCTTTATGGTCTTACTGAAACTTAGGTTACTCATGGTTAATCAAACTCCAATTCAGGATCATCATCTTCTAGGTCATAATTTGGGGTGTGTTCAGCAGGCGTTTTCTCTAGCACGACCTGACTAGAGAAAACATACCCTCGGTTTTGGCATTGGTTGAGTGCTTGCCGATGAAGATCTCGTATTTCACCAAAACATCGGTCGATCGCAACTTGGATGTCCTGCTCACTACCCCCATTTACCGCGACATACAACGGCTCAAATAAGTCCACCAACGCCAGCTCAGCTTTATTCTTGAACCTGGAACCGTAAAAGCCTTTAGCACAATCAATAATCTGGGCTTCCCGCGAATCAGAGATTGATTGGAAGCGGAGCACAGTGTCCTTTGTTTTAGTCTCGTTTCTTATCATTGCTGACCTCCTCAACCATTCCAGTTCCATTCAGGCTCTCCAGTTCATGAAGATCTACGGCACGATCATCAGGTAAATGGTTGGTCAGCCCCGCTTGTTGAGCAGAAATATATCTATAATCTCGGCATTGGTTCAGCGCTAGTTTATGCCAGTCCTGAATCTCCGCGAGGGAGCGGGAAATCGCAGCTTTCACTTTTCGTTCAGATCCAGTCGTGATCGCAATGTGTAATGGTTCAAGCACATCCACTAAAGCGAGTCCTACTTTGTCGTTGAACTTGCTGCCGTAAAAGGTCTTCGCTGTGGTTAACACCTGAGCTTCAGTTGATCCTTTGAACGGCTGTCTGCGGATCACAATATTTGTCCTACGTTGCTTTGACATAATCACTTACCTCCTTTAATTGACCAAGTGCGACCCGTTACATGCAGATGCAACATCCAGACATCAAGGGCACGATAGGCCCATTGAGTGTTAATTCCCTCAAACTCTTCTGCTAGCTGCTTGATGGCAGCGCTGAGCGGCTTGAATGTACTACCAAACAGATCCTTAAATCGGTTTTTGTATAGGGGGGCATTCCCACCTACCAGATAAAACGCCTGGGCCTGCTTGATGCCGCGATCGCTGTTGATGCGCTGCTCAATTTCCCCCCAATTCGCCTTAAACCTTTCCCTCGTCTCCGTTAATTTCCTCTCCAAGCGGTGAGGCTGGATCAGTGCGGCCAATTCCTTTCTGGCTTTGTCCTGTTGCTGGGGATTGTCCAGTAGTGCCAAAAACCGGAACACTGCTTTTGCCCCTTGCACATCGTCGGTAAAGTGCATGACCGAGTTGACGATTGAAGACATCCCTAACCCCTCAAAGGTTTTGGACTTGGGGTAAGCCAGCGCTCGGCCATCCTCCACGGCGATGAAGTTAGCATCTTTGTGGCCAAAGACCCCAACGTATGCTGTGATTTCTGGCGGAGCAATGGTGGCTATCCCTGCCCCTTCCATATATCCCTTGGCATCCACTGCCTCAAAATCAATATGCCGTCCGTTGTAGCCAAATCCACCCAACAGACAGCGGAGCAAATCACTCTCCAAGTCGGAGTATTCACTCCATTCGCTGATCGGCAACATAAAGTTAATCTGGAGCTTGGTTCGCTCAGGGGATAATTCTGGGAAGCGATCTAGAGCTAAGCCCACAAAGGCCAGTACCTTGGGAACGAGAAGATATGCCTTGCTCATGTTCGGGTCGGTTTTCGTCCCGGCATGACCTGGGATCTCTCCCACGATCCGAAATGCCCACTCATTGCCTTGTCTGAAGGTCACCCGTGATGTTTTGGGTGTCCCCTTTCCTTTGTCGTTTTCATAGTTGCTCCGCCTCAAGTACCCCACATTAGGAGGTTGATGGATAAAGAACTCATAGGTGTTCCCATCTATCTTTACTAAGGCAAGACCACGGGTTGATGATGCACCCGTGTCAACTTCCACATACATTGTTGCAGCCTGAGAAAAATTCATCGCGGCTCTCCAAAAGTTCAAAATTTTTTCACGCTACAAACATACCCTTGCTTCTCAAAAACAGAGGGCAGAAATCTAAATAAAAAATGAACAAATTATCATAGAAAGACTTTGTTCAAACAAAATATTGAGTCAAGAAGACCAAGAACTACACAGAAAATGCAGAGTTCTGCACAAAAAATGCAGAGTTCTGCATTGGATCTGCATTTTGCCTAAAATCCTGGACGAACAGCCCTCAAAGCTATACAATATAACTGTTTCAGCGGTTGACGAGAGCCGATCCTGGAAAGAAGTTTTAATATATGCACTACGCCCATGCTTTGGGCAATCTCGGAAAACTCAGAAAATCAAAAATCAGGGTACTGTTGAAACAGTGAAAAAGTTTTTCACAACAGCAAAACTTTTTAAACGAGGTCAAGGACAATGGCAAAACAATATAGAACGGAATACACAACAGTCTGTCAATCAGACTTCCCTGGACAAGAGCCTAGTTGCAGACCAGGTAAACCCTATCAAGTGGAAGTGCCTCCCATCGAAACAGGCATCCCTGGTGTTACGATTCCCGCTGGTATTTCTTCGCCAGTCGGTTTCCTGTCTTGGGATATGGTCATCACCTTCACGATTCTCATGCTGTTCGGACCCACTCGCAGGTTGATCCTCTTACCCTTCCGACTGATTTGGTTTTTTTAAACTCGGAGACACTGTTAAAAAATGTTCCGACCAACGCTGATCAAAAAGGGTAATGCCGATATTGAAGAGTATTACACCGAGGACGAGGCACTCAAGAATAGTGAAGACGAATACTACACTCCGGGCAAAGACCCGGTGGTGACTCCCTGTAAATGGTACGGCAAAGGCTTAGCACTCTTAGGACTTAAAGGGGTCATCAAACAAAAGGTTTTCAAAAAGCTATTCTATGGCTACCATCCAGACACTGGAAAACGACTGCGAGAGGTACCCACTGTCGGCCAGGAACGCCTCGGAATTGATCTAACCTTCAGTCCCGGCAAAGAAGCCTCTATCCTCGCTCTGGTGGGAGGAGATCGTAGAATCATTGATTTGCACGAACAAGCGTTGCAGCATGTTTTTGATATCCTTCAAATTAGATATGCCCAGACCCGCGTCAGACAAGGGAAAGGAGAGCGCTTAACGGTCAACACTGATTGCCTGATTGGGGCTTTCATCAATCACGCAACCGCACGACCTGTGCTTGTTGATGGCAA
>JAAUOM010000244.1 GCA_012034865.1 Acaryochloris sp. CRU_2_0
CCCAGTTTCGTAGCTTCGATGGCGGCATAACGACGACGATCCTTCTCGTTCAAAGACTTATAAAGCCGTTGCATTTGTTGTTCAATGGCGTAGGGGTACGGATTCATCTAAAAACAAATAAAGGAAGGATTCTCAGGCTATCACGCTTCATTATATTCTGGATCTTATTTAAGCCACGATCCTTAGCAACGCGATACCAATGTTCTAGACTGAGGCCAGCTTTTGGAAAGCTAACTGCCATACTTGGATATTGTTTTCCCAAGTAATTTAATCCAGAACCCTTACGATCTTTTGGCTTGTCTCTTGTTATAGAGACGACAGACCAATGGACTGGGATCGCCGTCTGTAAAGGGAATGACCGTACCATCGGCTTGCATACGAATGCGATCGCGGCAGTTATAGATTTCCTGGGGCTGTCTGGCACCATCTATAGTGACAATGGCTCGGTATTCCCAATAGTTTTTGGCACTGCGATTCAAGGATGCTTCACAAATGCGCCGTCCTTGAATATTGCGACAAAGCGCTGCCTGAGCAGGCGCACACAGGCTCAAAAGCACCATCCCCGCGATCAGCAGAATCATTAAACTCTTGCGCCCCAGAAATAGCCAAGTGGCTAAGGGCAACCGTGTTAACGAAAATTGTGATGTCATCCGCAAATACTCACCCCAGTTTTGATCTCTATTTGACTATTATCACAATCCATCCCTTGATGGGCTTAACCTGAGCTTACGCCCCATACTTTTTCATAAAGATCTCAGCAAACTTTTATAAATAGCTACAACTCTATCCGCATTTCATTAGAGGTAGTAAAACCGAGTTGCTCATAGACAGATTGCCCCCAAGGAGAAGCGTGGAGAATGGCATGGGTGCAGTGGTGCGATCGCAAATACTCTACAGCAGCCATTGTCAATTGGCGGCCAATTCCTTGACGACGATAATCCGCTTCGACGTAAACACCCCAGATGTAGCCGTACTGACGTTGGTCTTGGCTTAAGAGCAAGGGATACAGTCCTGCAAAGAGCTGACAACTAGCTGAACCGACGATCTGATCCTGAACTTCGGCGATAAAGCCTTGATAACTAGACGTTTGGCGAGCCTTGGCAATAAACCGCCGTGTAATTTGCTGCCAATCCGGCAGAATCTGCTCCGACGGCACCTGGTTATCCAGCCATAGTTGGCCGAAGTGTTGAGCCAGCAATGTATCTTCAGTGGATGTGGCGGGTCGGATTGTAATGGATGCATCTGACATACGTGGGCAGATCCCTAGTCAATGTTGCTGGGGTTTGTATGGGTCGGGAAGTAGGCGCTCTCTTGCACAGGGCTACTATGGCCAGCGACAACTTGCCAGGTACCATTAGCGGTACGACACCAGATGCGCGTGTATCGGAGGTCATTCTGGAACGGTGACTCATCGTAGATGCCCGTCAGCCGGACGCGCACCGAGACAATCGCCAGCCCCTCTCTAGCCTGGATTTGCCTTTCTGAGGGTTCAATTTCTTGGAATTTAAATACACTAGCCCGATGAAACGCCAGATCGTCTTGTTTACTAACAACTTGACCGAGGTGACTGGTAAAGATCAGATCATCTGCAAGTAAGTTCTCTAGTGCTTCGATATCAGGAGAGAGCATGGCTAAGCGTAGCTGCTCTTCGACATCCATGATCTGCTGTTGAAAGACAGAAGGGGTTGACTGTATCATTGATGAACCAAGCGGGTAAAATTATGGCTGACAGCGATCGCATATCCCCTTCACCGTAATTTCGTAGGTTTGAACCTGCAACCCTGACCGCAGATTATTGAGGTTGAGTTCTGGAAAGCAATTCCAGGGAATATCTTCAATCTCGCCACAGTGCAGGCAGCGAAAATGGTGATGGGGTTCGACATTGGCATCGTAGCGGGAGACTCCTTCTTCTAGAAGTACTTCTCTGACTAGACCTACCTGACGTAAGGCTTGCAGTGAACTATAAACCGTTGCTTGCGAAGAAATAGGAAAATCGTGATTGAGATCTTGCAAAAGGTGGTCAACCGTAGGGTGATCGGTGCGCGCCAATAAATGGGCATATACCGCATACCGCTGGGGTGTGACTCGGAGACCTTTCTCTTTCAGCGTTTGCACAATTACATTAGGGAGCTGCTTGATCATGACGTTGGGCAGAAAATTCTATGGCAGCAATTTTTATGAATCCATTATAGGTGCAAAACTAGCACAGCCTCAATTAAAGTATAGTTTTTCTTAAAAATGAGTATATATTACTATTGAATAATTCTTATTTAAGAATTATTCAATAGTAATATATAAAGACTAAGATCATAAAGTCTGTTCACCCCAATTTTAATGAGGAATAATATGGCTGTACTTGCAACTGAGAGAGTGCCCACGTCGTGTTCAAAACCAGAGTCCGTGATGAGTCCGTTCCCGGGCCTAATCCCTTTCGCTGGGAAGACAAAACCACACAAGAAATCTTTGGAGGGAAACGAGTGGTTCTGTTTTCGCTACCCGGTGCGTTTACCCCGACCTGTTCTTCAACTCATTTACCCCGCTACGAAGAACTTTATGAAGAGATCAAGGCTCAAGGGGTTGATCAAATCATTTGTCTTTCCGTCAATGATGCCTTTGTCATGTTCCAATGGGGCAAACATCAAGGCGCAGACAAAGTCTTTTTGCTGCCGGATGGTAATGGCGAATTCACCCGTAAAATGGGCATGCTTGTTGACAAATCTAACCTGGGATTCGGGATGCGCTCTTGGCGGTATTCCATGGTAGTGAATGATGGCAAGATTGAAAAAATGTTTATTGAAGCCGACTATGGTGACAATTGCCCCACCGATCCCTTTGAAGTCTCTGATGCCGATACTATGTTGGCCTATCTCAAGGGAGCAAAGGCTAACACTGCTCCAGCTACTGCTGCGGTGGGGTAAGTTCCATCGTTAAGTGAGAAAACGCTTAATTAGTTTGGCAGCGTCCTGGTAGCGATCGCACGAATCTTCCAGGACTCAAATATAGTGGCTCTCGGTTGACTGCAAAAGATCCCCCTAAAGAGCAACTTGGAATAATCGGCATCGGGAGCCACTTCTTCATAAGGGTTTACCATTGCAGTATTGAGTAATATTTGAACTCAACCATTGCAACTGTGGTGATACCGACCAAAACTGCTTTAGAGACTTTCCCTACATCCTCCGAAGATAGCTTTACCCAAACCGACATTAAATATTAATGCTTTGCGGAATTTTTGTCGGATGTAAGAAATTAGGTAGTCCTAGCCCTGTAAGGATTCATTATAGTGGTGGATAAACATCCAGATGGCCCCAATATGATTATCGAGCTTCTTTGAAAACGACAGAGTCTTGCGCACTAGACGGGAGACTCTCTGGCGCAT
>JAAUOM010000245.1 GCA_012034865.1 Acaryochloris sp. CRU_2_0
TACACCCTTGCCACCCCTGCATCAAAAGCTGTTAGGATATCTAAAATTGCCAGAGTCTCTCTACACTGCACTGGCAAAGAATTCCTAATACCTTAAAAAAATTTACGCGAACCTAGAGATCTCACTTTTTCTCTAGATAAATATACTTTTACAAACTCGAATCTTGAGTTGTTTTAGTATCAATAAATAATCATTCAGCCTCAGATAAGCTAATTCATATTTCAGAAACACTTCATTTATTTTATTTATCATTCCATCAATTTTTACAATTATCTATGTCATTTTGAAATCTCTCTTAGTTTTTATTAGGAAATAAGATGCGTTTCCCCTGAGATGGGGGCAAGTTTTTGGTATGAAGCCTACCTAGAGGGGTGTCAGTACCCTAATTCAAATTCTCAAAGATGTCAAATAGGCTCTATAGGAAGTTCGTCATTCAAAAATATTTGCGACAGAACTCAATTATTAACTAGCAAAGGCAAAGTTAGCGATACCAACAGCTTGCGTGATTGTAGCCTGAAAGAAATCCGCAAAGATGGCATGTCCTTGCGTGGTTGGATGAACATCATCAAAAAAGAGAAACTCTTGGGGGTTGGGTACATTCCCAGCCGTGATGAGCGGTGTGGTTATATCTGTGAAGCCAAATACATCAGGGCGTAGCACTACATCCTGAATTCGAGAGAAGGCATCAATTTCAATGATATCAATGCCTAACCCCTGCTCAAGCTGCGGTAAGGCTGTCTCAAGTAAAGTATTCACAGCCACACTTAGTTCCGTTGCCAATGCTGATGCCCCCAATTCACGAGCAATGGGCAAAATCCCTGCATTTGGGACATTGACAACAGCAATCTGTTCGGCACCGGCCTGGGCTAGAGTTGTGATTGCCGATGAGAGATTGGCAACTACATTACCAAGGATTTGTTCTGGTGTACCTTCTCCATCTCCTTCCAGGATCTGCGTCGGACCATCACCACCTGCAAACAAGATGAATACATCATCTGCATCTATCTCACTGGGTTCTGTCTGTGCAATAAAGGCGTCAATCTGATCCAATAAACCTGGAAGATCGTCATTGGCATTATCACGACCTGATGTTGCGCCAGCGACAGCAAAGCTCTGAACTGGTACGCCAATTTTGGCAAGTCGCTCTCCAAGAATATCTACCCAAATCGGACCATTGGACAGCCGTCCTTCAAAGAAAGGAGGAGGGAGCACTTCACCGGTTAGCGCTGAAAAGTTTCCAGTATCAGAATAGCTATCACCAAAGACCGTGATCTGATCAACATTAGGCAAGGCAATCTCAAAGTCCGTCCAACTGAATTCTCCTGCTGCTACATTAGCAATCTGTAAAAGCGGTTCATTGGTTGCCGTAATTTGAATGTTAGTATCCGAGCCATTTTGGATAAACGTCAGATCGAAAAAGGTCAAGTCCCCTTCAAGGACAATTGAATCGAATCCGAAGGCAAAGTCTTTGATCTGATCGACACTACCGTCTTCAGGGGTGACCACAAAGCGATCATGACCACGTCCCCCTTGTAAAATATCGACACCAGCTCCTCCGATCAGGACATCATTGCCTTTGCCACCCATAAGTCGATCTCGCCCTTGATCGCCAGACAGCACATCATTGCCACGATTGCCCAGCAGCACATCGTTACCATTGCCGCCTTGGAGGTAGTCATCTCCCTTGCGCCCTACCAGAATATTCTGACTGACCGAACCAATCAAGATATCATCTCCCGGTCTACCAATGATGAGGAGTTTATCATGGTCACTTTTGTCCCTCTGTTGGTTGAAGAAACCATATAGCCCAAGCTCAAACCTACTTTCAAGGATTGGTTGAAAAAAATCATTCAGGAAAACAAGCAAACCGGATGAAAACCAAAAGTTATTGAACGACATAACTGTAGCGACCTGCAATGCTCTCCAGATAAATTACCACTAACTGTAGTCGAATGGCGCTGACTTAAACGGTGTTATTCACAGGGGATAAAGGTGGTAAAAAGTCTCAAAGGCAGGATCAAAGATAATTCTAGCCTTTGAGATGTAATCATACTTGCCTCTACTAAGCTAATCGGCACGTAATACCAATTCTCTATGAAGATGCATAGAATAAAGCTTCATGGAATAGAGCCTCAAGGATGAAATCATAACTTGTCAAAGAGGAGATTAACTCGCTCTCCATTTGAGCTAACTCATTTTGAACCCGTTGGCGTAATTCCTGTAAATTTAAAAAATTTTCGCCCTTGAACTGACGTTTGATAAACTGCCATAATCTCTCAATCGGGTTGAGTTGAGGACTATGAGATGGTTAAAAGATCGGGATAAGATTTTCAGGCCAAGACAACCCTAGGGCTTGATGTGCAGAAGCTTGATCCATTTGCATTAATGCCATATCATCACCCAGTTCTTGGGATAGGGCATCAAGGAATTTCTGAAAATTCTCACTGTCTAAATGAGGATATTCCTGACAAAAATGCCATCCTCTCAATGGTTCCACTACTCCATACAGCCAGAATGCCTCTCTTGGCCACTGCACGCTGACTATTGGTTTGACACCACGAGCGGTAATCACTCGCCCAGTTTCGGTTTTCAACCCTAGTCTAGTCTCATCCTGGCACAGATAACGCAGTCGCTTTCCTTGACCTAAAAGGTTTTGCAAGGTGACAAAGGCGTGGGGAATGTTTTTTTAAACAGGCTCACCGTCTATTCATCCTGTTGTTTGCTCACGGGTCGAGGTATTTTCAGTTTCGCTTGGAGTTGATAACGTACCAGACGATAGACTGTCTTAATATTTGATTTCTACATTCCATTCCTGCTTGAGCCACTCTACGATTTCCTGATAGCTGCCGAACCCTTGAGGACATTCAAATTTCTCTTCCAGCTGCGATCGCATTTCCGTTGTAATCTTGGGAGTTGCTCCGGGTGATGTTTTCACCTCTAATAATTTTTCTAGTCCCCCTTGCCGATACTTTTGTAACCACCGTGTTACGGTTGAGCCATCTCTACCCAGTCTCTGGCTCAATTGTTGATGCTGTCCTGTTTTGATCCACCACAGAAGAAGTAATCGTTCTTTTTCCATCGATGTCCGCGCCTTGCTGAGATTTTTGGACAAATACTCAGCACTCTCCGATATTTCTAGATTGAAAGGGCGTGCAATTGTTTGCTTCTAGTTTTAAATCTTTCCCTCTCCTCTATTCTACAGTTCTATGCAGCCTCACATAGAATTGGTATGACTTTTCAAAATTACCAGTAATATTCAGTCACATCTGCGGAATGTGGGTTTAAAATTACTAATTTTCAACAAAAATCCACTTAGACAGGTATTTATCACGGAGCGATCGCCAAACTTTTCGGTCTACTGAC
>JAAUOM010000246.1 GCA_012034865.1 Acaryochloris sp. CRU_2_0
TGGCAAGATCCAAACCCAGCCCAATAAAGAACCAGCTTTGGCGCACAGTGAACCAGAACCATAGGGGGTATCCCAATGAATTTCCTCAGAGACTATTTGAACCTGATCGGCTTTGGATTTTTCCTCGTCTATGCCTTTCCAGCGGGCATTGCTTTGATCGGCTGGCTACTTCGGACGCAAGGTGTTGAGGCTGCGATCGCTGGATTTATTTGCGGTTTCAGCTTGATTATTATGGTGATCTCACGCATATATGACTGAAGGGTGTCATCAGCAGGTGGGGCAACCTGCCTGCTGATGGATAGAGATTATAGAGATAGGGCAGGAGTTTGAAAGCCCCCGCGTTTCAACCGGGGGATGAAAAACGACTCGTGCGGTTTTAACAATTGATTTAGTGTTATGCCTCTCCAACATGAATGAGCTTTCTTCCACCAAGGGTTTAACAGACGCGCTATTGTATCCGGTTCCTATCCCTAATACGGAACCGGAGCGGTATATCTCGTTCAAACATGCCCTCAATCTTCGGTTTCCCGACGAAGATACAGGGGACTGGCACTTTGAGCCTTACTTTTTTGAGCAAACGGGTGATCCCCCTGCCCAGAAGCACATTCTTCTCTCTGGAAAAGGCCAAAAGATTGATACAACGCCTTCACTTGGTTGTCAAGGAGTGCGGGACATGTCCGCACTCTTATCTCAGCAAAGATTACCCATTCCACCCGGTCGGCCTGTGTATGTCGCCAATCACTATCGAGCGATCGCAGACTTGGCGATGCTAGATCTCCAGCAGATCCGAATGCCAAGAATTGCGGATAATCAGGCTATTAACAGTTGGCTGGATACAGCAGAGCAAATTAACCATCTCAAGCGAAACTATCTTGAACGCTTGGCCATCCAGCTTTGGGGTAAACCACAAGCTATTTTCAAGCAATGGATCAAGACCGTGAAATTCACATAAGCCCAACTCAATCGCTTCATTTAGAGGTGATGCGGTCTGTTGTCAAACAGGTCCAGGATACGCCTTATGTTCTCAAAGGTGGGGCCGCCCTGATCTTCACCCGTGCCTTGAAACGGTACTCAACGGATTTGGATTTTGACTCCGGGCTGAAGGTGAGTCTCACGAGTCGATTAGAGCGGGCATTCAGTGAGCTGGGTGAGATTGAGTTGCGATCGCTCAAGCTCGTGAAGGACACTGAGACGGTACAGCGTTACAAGATTCACTATTGGGATCGGGCCACGAAGGAAGATCAATTGCTCAAAGTAGAAACAAGCTTTCGGGACAGCCCCAAGCAGAAGGCGATTGAGACGATTTCAGGCATCAAGACCTACCGGGTTGAGTACCAGTTTGATCAGAAGCTCAAAGCAGCCCAGCGTCGGACAGAAGCCCGTGATTTATATGATCTTGATTTTCTCGTGAATCATTATGGCTCCCAACTGCGAGATGATCAGATAGAAGCCATACAGCAATTTACTGCTGATCTAGATCAACTTTTAGACCAATACCGCTCCTCCTTTGAAGTAGACGAAGTGTTAAGTCAGATCAAAACAGGCGAAGACGTTGTGATCTCCCTTCATTTTGGTGTAGAAAGGCTCGTGTCAGAGCGAATGCAGGATTCCGCTAAGGGGTTAGACAGCCAAGCCCTCTATACCAAGTTTTCAGCAGGGGTCACACAGCCAGATCTAATTGGTGTGGGGTTAATTGCTCAGAACGCTTTGAAGGCAGGGCATTCCAACGCCGTGGTCGAATCTATGTTACTTAGACATAATCCAGCCATTAAAGGCATCGTGGCTAAGCTTGGCCAGGAAAATGGAGAAAATGCAGCAGCTACCCTTGTCAGAGGTGCTCAGATAAAGAACTTCATGACAGTAGGCTCAAGGCAAAAGCAAGGAATACAGACACCAGACCAGGATGGAGGTTCAAGTCTTTAATCCGTCTCTATAACTCCAATTCTTGCTCCAAAGTCACACTCAAAGAGGGTTTGGATTCGTGCTGAATGAGGAACAGTCTGCGCTCAAAGACGTTAGTGGACATGCCTTTGCGTAGTGCTTCTAAGTACGCACGAGTCAACCCACTTACCGCTTGCAAATAACGCTCCTTATCTCTAGGAGACTCTAGTTCTCGGACTGCATCTGACTGCATGATCACTCGATACCCGTCCATTGCGTCACCTTGATCTTGAGCGTTCAGGTAGATGGCAATATCATCGGTGTGCCAATTCTCTCGACTTAATCGGTTTTTGATCCGGGTGTACTGCCCCCTGTAATGCATTTTCATCTCCCGCTCCATCGGGTAGGCTTGCTGATCTGCCCGTTCAAAGGCCACTGGTCCATGATTGGCGATCAGGTCATCCACCCCTTTCCCCTGCTCAGGATCCCACGATATCCGCCATAGGCTACAGCCTCGTTCTGCGACTAACTCAGCCTCCCGCACCATCTCTCTGCGGACAGTCCAGGCCGTAGACTGCTGTGAATCGCAATCATGGGCATACCTGAATTCCCTGCCGGGTACAGCAAACATCTCTAGTTGAGGGTGCAGTACTCGTCTTTCTAACTTGTTATCAGATTGGTCTTTGGCCCGATAGCCAATATTCACCCCTTGGCCACCGATCACCACTCGTCCTTGAGAGACTAAAGCAGCGTCTTTCTTGTCCCCTTCCGTGCGGTAGATGGGAATCTCAGGATGATTGTAGACGGTATACCAGAATCCACTAGCTCGTTCTTCCTCGGTTTGCACGACTCCATACTTGGCAAAGATCTTCTGAGCGATATGGTCTGGGACAGATTGAAAGGCCATATCGCGCTCAAACAGTTTGCGTTTTGCTCCCAGAGGATTTTCATACTTGCGATATTTGGAAGGGGCATTAGGATTTTTAGCTTGGGCTTGATAGGTCTTCTCTACATCAATGCGCGGGGTATCAGGCTTGAAGGTGCCATAGAGACTGCGAGTAGGCTGCTCATAGGGTCCAAGCTCATCAAAGGAGAGCGGATCAACGCCTGCATCGACCCACCAGCCGCCGCCATCGGCCAGTTCTTGATAGCTTAATACCTCTGACTCAAAGCGATCATTGATTAAGGAGCGAATCTCTTCAATGTGATACTGGGTACGGATCTTCTTGAGGGAACCGTCCCTTCTGCGAGTGGCAATATCCTCAATTTTGGCTCCCAACAATCGGTCAATGACTTGATCTCCTTCAATCGATTGCACTCTAGCTTTAATCACGTCAGGATGGACACAGCTTGCCACCCATTCCTTCCAGTGTTTTTCGTCAATGTAGTTAGGTCGTTTCACCCCTTCATAACTGGGTTTCCAGAATATCTGATCGTCAAGGGTCTTAGGCTTGGGCGTAACACTCAACCCT
>JAAUOM010000247.1 GCA_012034865.1 Acaryochloris sp. CRU_2_0
TTGCTGCGGCGACGGCTGTGCTGTTGGTCTACCCCATCGGCCAAGGTAGCTTTTCTGAAGGGCTACCCTTGGGAATCTCTGGTACATTTCACTTCATGATGGCAGTTCAAGCGGAGCATAATATCTTGATGCATCCGTTTCATATGTTAGGTGTGGTCGGTGTCTTTGGTGGAGCGTTCCTCAGTGCCATGCACGGCTCCTTAGTCACCTCCAGTTTAGTGAAGGAATCCTCTAGCTTAGAATCAGTCAACACCGGATATCGATTTGGCCAACAGGAAGCCACCTATAATCTACTCGCGGGACATGCTGGGTATTTAGGACGCCTGTTTGTCCCTGGTATCGCCTTTCGCAATAGCCGCTCAATCCACTTTCTGTTGGCAGCACTGCCCACGATCGGTATCTGGTTTGCAGCTTTAGGCATCGGTACGATGGCATTCAACCTGAATGGGTTCAATTTCAATCACTCTCTGCTCGATAGCAGTGGACGCACCATTCGCACCGAAGCTGATCTTCTGAATCGGGCTACCATGGGGCTACAGGTGATGCATTCAGTCAACGCTCACAATTTTCCCTTGACGTTAGCCTTGGCAGGTGATGTATCTGATGTGGTGGAAGTCCCTGTGATTCCTATGCGTACTAGTTAAGGATGCTTTGAGAATGAGATTTGCTTGAGTCTTCATTTGCGGAGCAATCTCATTCCATGTCCGACAATGACCTGATTGATGGGGTATGAGGTTATCTCTGGCAATTATTCGAAGACATCCTTTCTCTAACCATGGAGTCATTCCACAAGATACCCCAACTGATGTGTAAGACGTGGCTTTTAACATTTCATGACTATGGTCAAGGTCAAATCATGGACACAAAAAAGCTCGGACCTGATGGTCCAGAAGTTTCTGCCCTGGGGCTAGGCACTTGGTCTTGGGGCGATCGCTGGTACTGGGGATATGGTGACCAGTATGGTGAATCTGAGGTCGAAGCAGCATTCCAAACTGCTGTTGATGCTGGAATTACTTTTTTTGATACGGCTGAGATTTATGGTGGTGGGGAAGCAGAACGGCTTCTGGGTAAATTTCGCCAGCAGATACAAACCCCCATACAGATCTGTGCTAAATATGTTCCCTTTCCCTGGCGAGTTCAAAGTCAGGCTATCAATGCGGCAGTGCAAGGCAGCTTGAACCGCTTACAAGTCAATTGCATTGATCTTTACCAAGTACTGGTCCCCTTTAACTTCCTGATTAGTCAAAGGACTTTGTTCCAAACTTTGGCAACGGAAGTCCAAGCCGGACGAATTAAAGCAGTGGGGGTGTGTAACTACAATGTCGAGCAGATGCACCAAGCCCATCAGCTCTTGGCTGAGTTTGGAATACCACTCGTTGCGAATCAAGTGCGTTATTCACTCATTACTCGCCAAGTTGAACGTCAGGGCATTCTAGCGGCTGCTAAACAGCTTGGGGTGACAGTGATGGCCAATAGCCCCTTAGCGCAAGGGTTTCTGACGGGGAAATATTCACCCGATCAACCACCCAAAGGAGTCCGCGCTCTAGACAGTCGATTTCGAAGGGCAAATTTTGAGAAGCGGTTCCCTGTCATCGATCTCCTGCGCCAATTTGGGAAAACCCATGGTCGAACCATGGCCCAAGTGGCGCTCAATTGGTTAATTGCCCAAGACATTATTCCCATTCCTGGAGCAAAGACGGCCAAACAAGCTCGTGAGAACGCGGGTGCTTTAGGCTGGTCACTGACCCCAGACGAAATTGCGGCGTTAGAAGCAGCCAGTCGTCCCTGGTTGTAAGCTGCGATCACTGTATTGCTTCCTATATTTTAATTAGGCGGAGGACTGCACTCATGCATTCTATTTTTGAAGCGTCTCCTACACCTGTGCTTAGCTCAGCGGCATCAACAGCAGAACAACCCCGTGGGCAATGGCTAGCATCAGGAGGAGAGGATCCCTCGCAATTTAATTGGCAAGAAGCTTGGCATCCCATTGCCTATGTGCAGGATTTAGAGCCATCTCAATTGTCCACGTTCACGTTATTGGAACAAGATTTAGTTATTTGGTGGGATCGACCGGCACAAACTTGGAGGGTCTTTGTCGATCAATGTCCCCATCGGCTAGCTCCCTTATCTGAAGGCCGCATTACCCCAGATGGCTTACTGGAATGCCCTTACCACGGTTGGACCTTCTCCGGTTCAGGTCAATGTTGTCGAATTCCCCAGCAGGTAGATGGCCATCCAGTGGAGCAATCCCGACGGGCTTGTGTTCAATCTTTACCAACAGCAGTGGCACAGGGGATGTTGTTTGTTTATCCGGGTCAATCTGAACGAGCAGCCTCCACACCAGTCCCTTTAGTGGAGCCTTTGGAAGAAGCACCAGATGAATGGATTGTCTTGGATGGGGTGCGCGATCTACCCTTCGATGTCCTCACACTGTTGGAAAATGTCTTGGATCCGAGTCATTTACCCTTTGCCCATCACCGTTCTGTTGGAGATCGCAGTATTGCTGGCCCCATGGATCTAGACGTTACCCACTCAGACAGACAGGGATTTCAAGGGATTTGGGAAACGGCTGTTGGCCCTAAAAAAGGTCAATTCGGAACTCAATTGACCACCTTCATCGCTCCCAATCTCATGTGGCATGATTTGACCACCCAGGAAAAGAACCGGACCCTAACCGTCGCTTACTGCACTCCTATTCGCAAGGGGGAATGCCGTCTATTTGCTCGCTTCCCTTTTCAATTTGCCTCCCCTTTACCGGCGATATTGATGAATCATACGCCCAGTTGGGCCTTTCATCTGCTGCAAAATTCTATTTTGAGGATGATCAAATTTTCTTGCACCTTCAGGAACGCCATCTTGTGCGGCGGCAAGACGGTAGATCGTTTGCTCAAGCTTTCTACATGCCCACCCGAGCTGACCGTTTTGTAGTGGCATTACACCAATGGCTGCAACGCTACAACGCTGATCCCTTCCCAGATCAACAATTACCCCCTGAGTTAGGGCGAGAGCAAGTGATCGAGCGATATCACTCTCATACCGTTCACTGTGCCAGTTGTCGAACTGCTCTGAGGCGAATCAAAAGAATGCGACAAGGGATGGTCATGGGCATGTTTTTGGCTTGGATGACAGCACAATTCTATCTCTTAGGTTGGGGAATTGAATCCGTCGAGTTGGCGCGAATTGCTAGCATTGGCGTCATCGGGTTGAGTATGATCTGGCTGAGTTTAGGGTGGCTGGAGCGTAAATTTTACGAGGGCCGCCCGATCCCACTCCGCAACGTTTCAGAGAAATAGAGCTTTCACCAAAAGCCTTATGGATAAAATACCGAAGATTCAACTGTATGGTGATCT
>JAAUOM010000119.1 GCA_012034865.1 Acaryochloris sp. CRU_2_0
TCTGCCTTATTCTCAGACCAGGCATCTAACCCATATCTTTCTAAGATTGTGTCTCTAGTTGAGGGAATGAACTGATACTCACCATAAGCGGCTGTCTTGGGGTGTGGGCCAATATTGCTCCCTCCATTCGATTCACCCAAAGCGATTCGGGCAAGATATTGCCTGAGATTGTGTTCGGGGCCAGAGGGCGTTGAGGTTTCTGTAGTGCCATGATTGTGGCCATCGCCAGCGACAGGACTGAACGTTGCAGCCGCCTGATCGGTTCCCACATACCGCCAGTGCCAGGGTTCAAATCCAGCTCCCTGAGTACCCCCTTCTGGAAAAGACAGCTCATAACCGTACTTGTCCGCATTCTGTTGCATCCACGCATACTCTGGGGTATTGGCAAAGTTAGCATCTAGCCTTGGATTAGCGTTCGTGCCCACATCCACCGCTAAGCCCGTATGGTGTTCACTGTGGCCGGGGGGCGCAGATATCTTCGCCGCCGCTTCCGGGGATCCTTGACGAGCGACTTGCTCTTCCCAAAGCTGCTTTTGAGTGGCCACATCTCTGAATCCTGATATCGCTCGAATATCGAGTCCTTGGGCGGCGGCATCCGCGTGCATCTGCTCAAAGGCTTCGGCAGCTTCTTTGGTCAGGGCTTCTTTTACCCCGTCTACTGAAATCACCTCATAAAGCTGGTCTGTGGTTTCCGCAAACGCCTGATGACCATACTGAGTCTGCGCGCCGGGTGGACTCCCATCAGGGCTGTCTGTCCGTCCAGAGTTGGCTAAGAAGGTTGGCACTTGGCAGGAGTCCACGGTTCTAGCCTTCTCATTAATCCCAGGAAAATAGTCTTGCACCTTGCGTCGAGCCAGGATCGGGAAGATGCCTCCCTCTTTCACTTTCCAGGGCGTCTTGAACGACAAGATATGTGCAGTACAGTGTTTTTCAAATAACAGGGTGACGCAGATCTGAAAGTCCACCCATACCCGCGCATCCGAGGGTTTGTCATCATACTCGGTAATGTCTCCGAGGCTGAATTTGGTGAGGGAGTCATTACCAAAGGGCTTGATACCCGCAGGCTCCCACGTCCCCAAGATACAGAGGAAACCTTTGCATCCCGGCACTTGCTGATCTCTGGACATCCACTCTTTACCCAACAGGGGATCACCCAGGATCGTTGTACCCGGTTCTAGAGGAGCCATTTCAAAGCGAGGGAACCCTTTCTCTGGCTTCTTGGTTCTACTGGTCGTGCTTTTGATGCCATGTTCAGGCTTGAACTTTGCCTCTGGTGTCCCCCCACTGATAGGTCTACCATAATGCTCTTCTGCTCCCTGCTGGCCACTGTGGGCAATATCAAAGCGGCCAAAGATGTCCCCTGCAAGGATGCTCAGGAGGATCGGGGCAAGGGTAGAGCCAAGGGGGGTATCACTGAGTCCGGGAACCGCTGAGAGCAATTTGTCTTCAATGCCAGGAAATTGCTCAAGCGCCAGGTCTGCGAGTTGGGGTAGAGCCTGATCTAAAGGTTGGTTGGCAATCTCCAGAATGCCCCCAATCGGCACTTTTTTCAATTCTGGGAATTCTTTGATCAGTTCATTGAGGGTGAAGTTCTGAATCTCATCAATGGCATAGGTTTGCGCTCGTTGTCTGGCGGATTCCCAGTTGCCTTCTATTACCTCAATCGTCAACATGCCTACGGGTAATCGCCGTAGCTCATCCGGCAGATTTTCACCAATCTCTCTGAGGGCAACTTGTTCTCCTTCTAAGAGGGCACCCCGCCAATCGCCTTGTAATAAATCTTCAAAGGGCACATCTTTGAGGGCTGGATTTTCGTTGAGCTTGTTGATCAAGATTTTCTGGCCTGTGCTGAGGGCATTGCGTCTGAGCTGTTTTTGGGCACCTGTAGGATCGAGAACAACAGCGACAACGGCTTGAAAGACTGGGGCTGAATCCTTGAGTTTGATATCCCCGCCGTTGTAAATATCTTTGAGTTGCTCAAGATTCATGCCATTGACCACTTCAATATCCTTGAGTGGAACCCCACCAATATCTGTGCCAATGTTTTGGCTAAAATCTCGCAGAGACATTTTGGTGAACCCCGCAAATTGCGGATTCTCCTTGAGGTCACCAAACTTAAAGATTTTGTCTGGGGTTGCCCCTGTAGGCCAAGCCCGATTGGGGTCATAACTGAGGTTGTCGGTACTCACTGATACGGTGCCGGGGGCTGTGGCACCAGGGAAGCTGGAGAAGGTGGCACTTTGGGCTTCTGGTGGGGGGTCATAGATTAGTCCCGGAATGTTGGCCAGTTCAGGCGCGGGATAGTACCCCACCTGCTGGGCTTGACTCCAAACGGGCAGCGATTGAGACAGGGCGATTGCAACTGTGGTGATTGCTCCGATATAGCGTTGATGATTGGTCAAAACACAACCCTCTAGTACTGCTAAAGAGAGGGTAGGCAGGATAGAAGGTTAGGAACAAATCGCTTTGCTGGTCTGGGATTGGGGCTTTTGGTCAACCTCGGATCAAAGGCCACAAAAAACCTCTTGTACAAAGGCACAGGAGGTCAGGAGAAACGATAGAGAAAAAGCAATGTATCAAAACTAGGGGTAGTTGAGGGGTCGATGGCACCGGGTGCAACGTAGGCTAGAAAGTTTGCAGTGAGTGGCTTCTGTGTCTCAATATTTCTTCATCTTTTTTGTCTTCATGTAATCAACATTTCAGGGTCTGATTTAGCATCAAATAGCCGCCTTATGCAACGCATAAAAAGTTTTCTGCACTACTAATTTTCATAAAGTCGCACTCGGAAGTTATTTTGTTGTATCTGCTGGGGTCCATCCAGTTTATAACATCTCTGAGATATTGGACCTGCATCTAAATCTACTACATCGTATTGTCCATCCTCGGATTGATTATATTGACTCTTCTTCGTAAGATTCTTCGTAACCCATTCAGTTTGATTGCCTATATATCCAACTTCTAAGATAACTCCTGTGCCTTTGTAAAATCTTGCTAATTCAATTTCGGGAGCAACATAGATCCCATTTCCAAGGACACCACCACCTGGGCGAAACTCTCCACTTTCTTGGATCGCATCCCAGCGCTTTGTTGCATGATAACCAACAACTTTTGCTCCATTCCAATCAGGCAATTGCGAGACCACTTGTAATTCTTGATAGTTCCCTGTGGGTGATTTATCGCACAATCCTTTTAGGCATCCGCGTTGAATGACTTGTTGGGAATAAGCTTGACTATCCAGCTTAGCTGGTGAGTTTATTGCCTCTACCGCCTTTGCCATAAACTTTGTCCCATCAAGCTTAGCTTGGACAATTAAGCTTGGATCTGGGATTTTCCCGATACCCACTTGTTTAGGAATATCTTCAGGTAATTCAGAAATATCTCCTGATTCAGCTTGTTTTCTGAATCCTTTTGTTGCCCGTAAAGTTACTAATTGAATGAGTTCTTCTGCATTGTGAACATTTGAAGCTGCCCCAGAATACTTGCGTAAGGCACGTTCTATATGATTGACTTCCTTGCCTCTGTAGTGTTCAAACCAATATTCGATATATGGGCAACCTTCCACAGTTAAATTAGTTCCTTCGTATTCTTTTGTTCCAGTATTTCGTAGGGCTTGATATAGCTGATTGAGAAATTCACTCTTTCTGACCTGCCCAGGCGACAAGTCTTTGATAGAGTCATCAACAATTATTGATGATATTTCGGTTGCCAGTTGGAGTGTAGCCCATGCTCTAACGTTTTGGACATCCGAGAAGTCACCCCTCACTCCCGCCCGTGTGATCGCACTTTCCAACTCTGCCTCGTGTTCTTCAGACATGCTTTCCCGTTGAGTACCTTGCTGTGAGTGTGATCGTCTCACTTTCGGTGCATGTAATTGCTGCACAACTGATCCAGTTATGCGATCAGCTTTCTGTTTGTATTGATCGCCTGGTTGTCCAATGCTCAACTTGGCTTGGATGGATGGTGCTAGGTATCCCAAATTCAATGCTCTATGGCTGGGTGGTTCTGATAATTGTTGAGTAGATTTTTGTTGATCCTCCATCCCGTTTAACCCAACTACAAACTTAGGTTGAACTGGCGCTGATATTTGTCTCCCAGGAGCATGAACAGGGATATCGGTAAAGTTGTGAGCAAACTGCGAGGCTCTTTCCTGTTCTATAGGCGTGATTATTTCTTTCTCTATCTTTAACTGAAGTCCAAGCCCTTCTGACTTGTTCTGGTCGAAAGCCTCGTTCTCTATCTCCTCCCATCTGGGAGGTCTATGAGAATCCTGCTGTGATTCGACAATGGAGGAGTGTCGAAATAATTGAGAGCTTTTTCTCTGGGTTGAGGAATTCCAGGAGGTGGATCTATGGATTCTTTGATACATGATTTACACCTCGCTTAGCAAAGTTGCTGTAACGCTTGTGAGCTGCTGCTCATGAAAATTCCGACAGACAACCTGAAGCTGAATGATTGTCCATCAAGTTCACTTTAGCCCCAGCATAAGTATTTGTCTCGCCCCACCTGATCGATATACAGGAAAAGTTAAGTTGACGTTCGCGTAATAAATTAGCGAAACAGATAAATACCTAAATATACCTGAAACCCTTACTAGCAAATAAATGTAGTAATAGCTCTGTTTGTCTATGGCTATTTCTTCCCTCTAAATATTGCATTAAATTGCTCGATTTATGAGTCCAATCGGACAAGGGATAATTTTCCGGCATGATAGATCTATAAGCTGTAATGATTACTCAGAAAGAATCATAAGCTTTTTGAGGAACAAAATCTTTTGAATTTCTATAACGCGAACGTCAAGAACTAAGATAGGCAGAATGCCCCGCCGATGCCAAATCAGTTCACGGGCACAATTTCAACCTTGCCATCAAACTTCCAGTACTGCGTCACCTCTCGCCCTTGCTGCCTCGGACTCGACACAAGCCGCGAGATCTGATTCCCCCCTCTCACATTGGCCAACTGATCCGAGGCAATTTCACCCCCTATCGCGGTTACAGTGCCCAGGATCTTGTCACCAAAAGACTCACCCCCCTGATGCTTGAGATCGGCTCTGAGGTACTTTGTATTCTGGCGTCGCAATTCCAGCGTTCCTGGCTCGACCTCTTGACCATTCAAGCTGATCAGATAGGCCGTGAATTGCAACCCATTGATTTGGGATATCTTGGCCTCAGCCGTTTGTCCTTTGTGAGAACCACTGGTGATCTGCAAAGGAATAATCATCTTTTGGGCATCTTCAGGTGAGAGCCATTCCACATGGTCAATGACCTTGGCCGTCATCCGACTCAGTTGAGGAGCGCTGGTTTGGCCGGATCCATAAAACTCCTCTTGGAACTGATCCACCGTTTGAATCTCTCCTGCCGCGTAATTAACCTGATAGTCTGGCTTGCGCTTGGCAGTGGGGTTGAAGGCTAGTTTGATGGGATTCTTGTTCGTAGGCCGGGGCATGATCGGGCGATTGGGCTTGCTATCGCTCACACTCGTCGGCTGAGCGCTTTTCTGGACTTTTTGGCTAATCCGATGACGAGCGCAACTCGGCACACTGATCCCCCGCTCCAAATAGCCCACACACTCACTCAGAGAAGGCTGGTTAGAGTCAGCCCTCGCAAAGAGGGTGCGGTTGGGTCTAGAGGGGGTATAGCGGCGTTGGGGGACGGGAGGGGAGGCATAAAGACGACGCGGGACAGTGACGACATGCCGGGGGTTGACGGGTGGCCTGCTTCTAGGCTGCGGGGGTCTAGGCTGTTGCTGGAGTCGGAGCTGTTGACGCTTCTTTTCCTGTTGTCGCTGCTCAAAGGGTTCTAAGTCGGCGGCTTGGGTTAGTTCCATGTTGTCCTGTTGCAGTTGGGCTTTCTCCACGTCAGATTGCTGAAGCCGTTCCGTCAGGTGGATGATCTGTTTGTCCTTATCCCCTAGGGCTAGGCTGGGTTTAGATTTGGGTCCCCAAATGAGATACCCGATAGTGCCAAGAATAATCAGGATCAAACTCACCGCACCAATCCTAAACCAAGGCTGGAGGTAATAGGGGTGTTTGGTTTTGTCCCCTGGATCAACCAAGTGTTCTAGATCATTAATGGGCCGACCTTGAGCCACTTGATTCTCTTCTAGCAGTTCAGCGAGATCCGCGTCTCCAAGCAAATTGTCCTTGGCTGCTTTGACCTGGTTCTTATCCACCATGATTTCAGTCTCCTAAGTCGGCAAGTCAACAATGTTTGTAATTAATAGTTCTGAGTGCAAGGCATCATCAATCATTCGCCCTAAATCCGTATCCGCAATTCGCCAGTTCGGTCTAAATCCTTGGACGGCTTTGAGCGTCAGTATCTTGTTGATCTTCACAGGGTTGAAAATCAGGTTATTCTGACCATCAAAGCGGTACTGAGTGGCGACGACTCGCACATCCCATTCATGGGTCTGAGGATTAAATTGTTCAATCTTGGTCCCCGTAATCGTGGCCTTGGTGTGCTGAGGCTTGCCAATATAGTTCGTGAACGGGTCTTTGGCTTTGGTGTACATGACCCACTGATTGCCCAACCACTGAGCGCGGAGATCGGGGTGAATCTTGAATGCTTGGGTGTACATCGATAGGGGGAAAACCATCTCCCCCTCTTCACCCGATTCCCCATTCATCGGCCAGGTGTAGGCTACCGAGACAAATTCCTGTGCAAAGCGGCGCACGACCTCATCCCCACGATAGAGGGGGTCTACGGGCTTGCCCTTCACCACTAGACCCGAAGTCGTCTGCACATAGATCTGTGAGGGGGCTTGTGCCCTCGCGCCTTGGGTAAACCAAGAAAAACACACCAGGATGTTCAGCAACAGTGCTGCTACAACGAGCAGGGGTAAGAATCGCGCAAGTTTCTTAGTCATCGAAGTAAATCCAATCGTCATCACCAGCGTCGTAATAAATCTGGCGCACACTCGGACCCCGCACACCAGAGAAGAGGCCACCGAATAGCAGATATAAGAACCCAAAAATCACAGTCAGAGCGATAATCAAAGCCCACAGAAAGTTGATGTTGCTAAAGGTCCAGCAATACACGAGGTAGACCAGATTGAAAAACCCAAAGTTGAACCACAAATCGCTGAAGTCGTAATAAAAATCAAAGACAATGACTCTGCATACCAGCAAGCCCACCAGAATACAGCCGATGCCTTCTCCGGCATTCAACTTCTCAGCGAAGCCAAAGACGACGGAGAAGGTGACCAGGAAACTCATGATCGTACAGGCCATAAATCCAGAGATCACAGAGCAATCAATCGACTTGCCGCTTAGAATCCGCAGGGCGATCGCAAAGGTGATGAAGGTGCAAGCTAACGTTTGGTGGTCGGGAGGGATAACTAGATAGTCGTCGGGCATAGTGTTTGCCTCAATTCAATGAGTAAAGGGTAGGCTGAACAAAGGGGTGAGAACAAATCAATAGCGCTGATGCATTCGGTTGCCAAAGGCAATCACTGCTGAGGTTCCAACTCCCCCAGCAATCCCCCCGGCGGTGGAAGCAACACCAATCACGCCACCTCTAAACCCAGCAGCCGATTTAAACCCGCCGTACAGCATCGACCCGGAGACAATCGGAGCCAGCAATCCATAGGTCAGGGGAAATAATCTACCGCCCTGTTCAATCAAGTTGGGCGTTTGCAGCATCAAGGAGACAATCCCCAAGCAGATAATGTAGAAAAATTCAGCGATAGAGAAGATCAACAGCCCGAACATCAGATCAAACATGAAATGGCGTTTGCTGGGGATTAGGGAAATTGCAAAGACCACCGGGGCGGCAACCGCACTCAGGTAAAAGCCAAACTCTAAAAAGCCCTGATAGGCCCACTGAATGAAATCAAGCACCCCTCGATAGGTAACCTGAGCTGAGGATTCTATGGCATCTTTGACGACGCCACGGAGCTTCCAGCCCAACCTTGAGCCTGGATTTTGATTCACCAAGAATTTTTGCAAGTCACTCAAGTCTGCATACTCGTCTTCCTTTTCCTGAGCAATCTGCTTAGACGCTTTACATTGACTGGAACTGTTCGCACATTTTTTGTCTAAATCTGCTTTGGTCGTTGCAATAAATCGCTGGAGAGACTGGATACAGTTGAGGTACTTATAGAGCTGTCGCTGTTCATCGGTTAGGGGATTGGCGGGGTCAGGTGTTAACGGCTCTTGCTCTGAAGGCAATAACACTAATGGATGCTCCATTGCCTCACACGCCGCAGCGCGGACCCCAATCTCACGACGGAAGGCATCTGCATAGTACTGATCTTGAATGGCGTCTCGAAACGTGGCCCCTAGCTCTCCTTGCTTTTGGGCTTCAAACTTGATATTCTGCCGCCATTGATTGGCAAACAAGGCAATGGCATGGACCCCAGCAAATTGATTGGCTAATAAGGCCAAGATGACGATGATCGGGAAGAGTGAGCGCAGGGAGAAGGTTGCGGTATCTAGGGGGCTGTTTCTCCCCTTGGACAACCCAGCAATATACTGAAATAGCACAGCCACCAAGCCAATCAGAACCATCCACCGAGCCATTGTCCCAATTGCACCAAAGGCCAGCCGATTGGTGATCCCTTCCACCGAATTACTGCGGTCAAAGGTGACTTTCCACAGCGTATCCCAGAACTCCTGATGGGCTTGAGAGGGCTGCAAGTCCTTGATGATATCGACTTCAAATTGAGCGTGGGCAACACTAGGAAGACAGACGACGAATACCCCTGTCCCAAATAGGAACAGCACCATACTAAGGCTGAGGTGAAGGCGGGTTCGTCTGGGTGGCGGCGGGGTCAACCAATCCAGGAAAGTAGAGAACCGATTGCGACTCATTTTGAACCAGGGGGGTGTAGGCTTCTTTGCGGCGTTGATGTTCATGGTTGTTGTTGAGGGTAGTAAAGATTTGACCTTGCTGCCGAAGTTGAGCGGCACTTAAGTATTGGGAGACCGTCTGTTTATCGACAAGAATCGATTGGGTGGTGACGATATTCCCCAAGGCTGAGGTATTGCGCACCATCGACTCGTTGACGGCGTTGAGTTGGTAGGCATTGCCCGCTAGAATGCTGGCGATTTCAGCATTCTGCTTGGCTTGCAGCTTGACGACGGCTTGGGTGGATTTGGAGGATTGGGCATTGGCGGCGTGTTCCCCGGTGACAGTCCCGGAATAGACCGCTTGATTGGCCACTTGATTAGTCAGCAGCACCGACTGGATTCCACCTTGAGCCGCAGCAGCGGTGGCCGCTCTCGCCTCTTCAGCGGCTTGATCTTGGGCTTTGAGAATTGCCTGCGCTTCAGGTGAATAGATAGAGTCCCCCGCTTTTTGGATGGCGTTTTTGTAAACGATGTTTTCATTTGTCGCTTTCATCCGCCACTCTGCGGGTTCAGTGGGTTGCAGTTGAAACGCAACAGCCCCAGTCATGCCGTAGGCGGGGCCTTTGTTACTTTGGCCAACTAGGATGGGGGTGGAGCGGCTATTGCTAGGATTGCTGGCGGCAACGGCTGCACTTTGCGGGTCAATGATCCCGTACTGAGCCAAAATCGAGTACACCCCTTCGGTGATACTGTCTGCGTTCTTGCCCCGGATGCCGTCATAGACTTTCTTGACGTTCTGGTAGGTCTGCAAGCCTTTTTGAGCCTTGCCGAGAATGTCAAAGAGCTTTAGGGTACTCGGATGGATAGGCCGATCCGCGCTCGTTCCTAGAAAGATGTCCTTGAGAAAGCTAGGCTTTTGTTCATCTGAGACGGGGTTTTCCCCGGAGAAGGTGTAATCGCCGTCTGGGACACTGGCATCCGTGGGAAAGCTGGTTTCAGTCGGGGGGATAATTACATCACTTGAATACACACCCCCTGAATACACGTCAGCCGAAACCGTCACATCATCGGAGAAGACCTGAGCTTGAACAATGTGGGGGCTGGAGAAGACCAAGAGGGCTGAGAAAACAAGGGCTTGTCGTTTATGCATGATTAAACTCCAATGGTTGTCAGTGGAATGTTGTTCTTGTAAGCCGACCGCAGGAGATGGCCAAACTTGATGAATCCCTTAAGCGGATCATCAGGATACTGAGCTAGGACTCGTTCTCTAGCCTCAATCTCCAAGGGTTGGGTACAAACCAGCGCTAGCATCAACGCGGAGGTGTAAAACAGCAGTTCATGGTGCTGGTTGCCCAAACGCAGATACCAAGACGTACACAGATCTGCGAGATTCGGTGCATAGTCTGACTTGGTGTACTTGTCTAAAATTTCAGGCTTGAGTTTGAGATTCTGGGAGGCTTTCTCTACAGCGGTGGGGTTGCAATGACCGTAGAACACGGCATCGAGGTTGTTGAGGATATCCTGTCCCCCTTCAGATTGGACGAGGGTATTCTCTTCTGTCCCCGCAATCACCACGTTCTTGGCTTCTTTTCTGCCTTTGGTGCAGATTTCGGCAAAGCGCACAGAGATGGAGCGGTATTTGAAGGTCGTGGAGATTTCATCGCCAAACAGGGCGGAGCGGGGATACCGGAAGGACTGCAATTCCATGAGGTTGATCGCGGCCATGGAGTAAATGACACTCTCTTGGGGGTCTTGCAGATCCGTCAGCCCAATCACCAGGGTTTGCAGGTTGAAATTGAAGGTGTTCAGACCATTGATGGAGGCTCCTAAATCCGTGGTCAAGACCGCTTCGAGTTCAGTCCGAATCATAGAGATGGCCTGCAACTCTAGATCCTCACAGTCTTTGTCTTGCTTGTAGCCTTTGACCCAAGTGGGGAAATACGCTACAAAGTCTTGGAGGATCGGCATTTGCTGATAGTCCTCACTCCCAAATCCCCCGGTCTTGGCCACATGATAGCGATGGTCAATTTCCGGCAAAGCCCGCCAGTCTTGATAGGACAAGGCCAGGACAGACTTGATGGTTTTGTAGAGGGGGTGGTCTAGGTCATCGCCTAAGACCAGTGCCCGCAACATACTCAAGTGGTTTTGTTTGATCTTCTTGAGCAATTGTTCACTCAAGTCTGCTCCCGCCCAGCTTGTCTCAATTTCTTCTAAGACATTGATGATGTGTGCTTTGACGTTGAAGAAGGCAGCGGCCACTCCAATGCGATTGAGGCAGTTGATAAAGGGCGCGTAGGTACTGTTGCCATTACCGGGGGGCACGTCAATCACGACGGAGAAGATGCCGTGAATCATGTTCTCAAAGATCATCCGATTCATCAGAACGGACTTGCCTGCACCCATCGGCGCAAAGATGGCCACCAGCATCTTTTGCAGGGCGGTATTCAAGTAGACGGGGATGGCTACCCCTCTAGAGACAAAGGGAACCCCCTGTGAGTGAATGGTTTGGGGGTGAACCAGGGGAATCAAGGGGAGACCCTGATTGCATTGGTATTCTTCTCGTCTGAGCGTGGGTTTGGCAAACAGGGCTTGCCAGTGGAACGGATGACTGGAAATCCAATGGGTCATCAGGGCATTGCTGACATGCTCAGTTTTACTCGTGGGCAGTCGTCGGATTAGATCTTGAACCGCAGCATTGAATTCTGCCTTACTTTCTCGATACACCCAGATTCCCAGGCTGATCATCAAGGGCCAGCGGCCTGAACTTAGCTCAATGGAGGCATCCACCAATTCATTCACATCCAGTTCAGCGGCGACGTTGCGGGTGCTATGCAGGACTTGGGCATCAATCGCGTGTCGGTTGCGTTCCTTGATGGCGGTGTTGACGAGTTTGAGCCGCGAGTCTGGGTCGATTTGGGTCACTTCAGAAATCAGTCGGAAGCCATGAAAGCCGTCCAGGGCATTGAGCAAAAACTTCATGTAACCGATGGAGCGGTAGCCATCGATCTTGTTATACGTACTCAGTTGATTGACTTTAATCAGGCCCGCCCACTGGTTCTTAATCGGGTGATACATCGTGTACAGGTAGGGCGTGGGGACGGCGGGCAATCCCCGCTCAGGACTGAACAGCTCACCCAGGATGTGATAGGGAAGCGTCTCGCGCTCATTAAACGGAGACAAGCCTGCTTCGCTATAGGTGATGGATTGGGGACACGGTTCAGCAGGCTCTAGGTGGGTGTCTTCCCAGTCCAGCTCCCACAGTTGCTGTTTAGTCATCGGTGTGGGCTTGACCCCCATCTTGCTCAGGGCTTGGCGGGTGGGGATATACCCCGCTTGGTAGGCCCGCTCAAACACCTTCTCCCAGGCTTTTTGAGAACTGAAGCCATCGGGCTTAGGATTGAAGACCTCATCTAAGGCTCCCACTAGGGGTTGAGTGAAGGATAAAAGCTTATCCAGCCGATCTTCTTTGATGGCATAGTCATCACTCAAGCGCAGTCGATACTTGGCATAGATGCGGATGACAGAGCGGACCATCATCCCTCGTTCTGCTAGGTCTACGGCGACTTCAGCCTCACTCTTGATCAGCTTTTCGCTCAGACGGTCAAAGTCTCGACTCATTAATAGTTCATTTTGCCGCACCAGGAATTCATCGGCTGAGCTTTCGACAGACCAGAAAACTTTGATGTCCACACCGGGGATCTTCTGCAATCCCGTCTCGATGGCATGGATATGATCCATGGCGTCTTGTTCAGACAGGGCGGGGTGAGTCTCGAATGTTGAAGCCGAAGATGATCATGGCTCGGTCTTCTTTGTCCTGATGGACGAGGTAGAAGCCGATATCCTCACCCA
>JAAUOM010000248.1 GCA_012034865.1 Acaryochloris sp. CRU_2_0
CCTTTAAATCTGCCACGGGATTTCTAGGGTATCTGAATCAAGTGGAGCTGGATTGGATACTGATCATCACCTTCACCTTGGCAGCGAGTCTGGGTACGGTTATCGGTGCAAGTTTGACACGAATATTCGAGGCCAAGCAACTGCAAAAAGGGTTTGGCTATTTTGTGCTGGTCGTTGCAGTATTTGTCCTAGCGAAGCAATAGTTCTGCAAGTGAGGAAAACCTGATGTCAAGTTCACCTTCTCCCCAAACTGGCTTGTAGGCTCGAATCACCGCATATTTCATTAATTCCCAGGTGACAATTTTCGCTCATTGCTGCCTTGGTTTTGTTTGGAGTCGGGGCAGCCGCCTTCACCCCACAAGAAGAAAATCCCCAAATTGTGGTTCCGGCTGCTGAGATCATCCTGCCCTATCCCGGTTCCCCGGCAGAGGTGGTCGAGAATATTGTTACCAACCCCATCGAAGCCAAGCTGCGAGAACTCACAGGGGTGGAGCATCTCTATTCCGTCTCCCAAAATTCAGGGGCGAAAATTACGGCGCAGTATTTTGTGGGAGAAGACTGGGAAGATTCCCTTTTCAAACTGCAAAATCATCTCTTCAATCACCAGGATTTGCTGCCTCCAGGGGCGTCCTATCTCGTCAAACCCGTCATTATTGATGATGTCCCGATTGTGACGCTGACGTTGACGGGTCAGGGGTATACCGACAACCAACTTCGCCGGGTCGGGGAGCGACTCCTCAATGAGTTACGCAGTATTCCAGACACCGCCAATTTGACGATGGTGGGTGGGCAACCCCGTGCGATTCGGGTAGATTTAGACCCCGATAAACTAGCCAGCTATCGCCTGTCCCCCGCTCTGATTAGCCAACAACTCCAGGCAGAGAATGTGCAACTGCCCACGGGAGATGTGTCTGTTGGAGAGACCCGTCTATTTCTAGAAGGCGGTAATCTGTTCCAGTCCGCTACGGATGTAGGAGAAATTATCGTGGGCTTTGGCACAGCTACAGACCAGGGCAATCCCCGGCCTATTTATCTGAAGGATATAGCGACGGTTGTGGATGATTTTAGCGATCTCACTACGGTATCGCACATTCACTATCGGCAAGATTGGGACATTGCCAACCCCTATCCCAACCCCAGCAGTCAGGCCCAAGAAGAATTTGTTACCCAGCCTGCCATGACGATTGGTATTGCTAAGAAAAAAGGCACGAATGCGGTCACTGTAGCTCAGCAGATTTTTGATCGAGTGGATAATCTGCAATCCCAACTGCCTCCAGGGGTGCAAATTGCTGTCACCCGGAACGATGGTCAAACCGCTGCCAGAGCTGTCGGCGATCTCTATCAAAGTTTGCTGATTGCGATTGCCACTGTGGTAGGGCTGCTCGTGATGTTCTTAGGATGGCGGGAAGCTGCCATTGTTGCCTTTGTCATTCCCCTGACCTTATCGGGGACACTGGCGGTGGGCTGGATGACGGGACAGACGATTAATCGCATTACCCTATTTGCCCTGATCTTGGCCTTGGGGACGTTGGTAGATGATGCGATCGCAGTCACCGAGAATATTCATCGCCACTTTGAATCCCTACCGCCATCTGATGAACACCAAAAAACGACTGCCGCCATCAGCGCTGTCAACGAACTGGGCACCCCGATCCTTTTGTCGACGATCACCGTTATTTTGGCGTTTTTACCCATGCGATTTGTGACGGGGATGATGGGACCGTATATGGGACCAATTCCATTTAATGTGCCGGTGGCAATGCTGATTAGTACAACCCTGGCCGTGACAGTAACGCCTTTTCTGGCTCTGCGTTTGATTAAGCTGCAGCCTCACTCAGAAGCGTTGCCCAGTATTCAGCAGACCCGCATTTATCGGGGGTATCGGTGGGTGATGGCTCCACTCCTTGACTCCGCCTCACGACGACGATTTGTGCTGCTGGGGGTGACGGGACTACTCTTAGCAACGATGATTTTGCCCCTGACTCAGGCGGTGCGGTTTCGGATGTTGCCAAAAGCGGATAAAGATACCTTCCTGGTGCAAGTGGATGCACCCTTGGGGACGGAGTTGGTAACTACGAATCGCATCGTCGAGGATTTGGAGGTCGTCCTCCAGCAAGAGACTGATATTAATCACTTTGAAACCTATGTCGGTATGGGGTCACCCATTGATTTCAACGGCATGTTGCGGGGAGCGACGGATCGACAGGCAGAGCATTTTGCCGATATCCGCATCCATCTCACCAATAAAGATGCTCGATCTCGGCAATCGGAGGCCATTGTCTTTGCCCTACGTCCCCAGTTAGAACAGGTGGCAACGCGCCATAATGCCCTTGTCAAGCTTGTGGAAGATCCGCCTGGTCCTCCCGTCCGTTCGACGATGTTGGCAGAAGTCTATGGTCCTGACTATGGGCAACTGCGAGCCTTAGCGAAGCAAGTGCGACAGGTCTTTGGCCAAACCGATGCCGTGGTGGATATTGATGATTCGGTGAAAAATCAAATGCCCCAAATGCGACTGGTGGTGGATCGGGAGAAAGCCCAGCGAGCGGGCTTGGCAACCCAAGACATTACCCAGACGCTACAGGTTGCGATCTCAGGTGCCCAAGTGTCTACCCTCAAAGTTGTAGATGAACTGAGTCCTGTTGGTATTCAAGTGCGGTTTGCGGATGCCAACCGCCAGAGTATTGATGACCTGAGTCGAATTCAACTGCCCACTCCCAATGGCGCTTTGGTGCCGCTGTCGGAACTGGTGCAGTTTCAACCCACTACCGTCGATCAGCCTATTTTTCATAAAGATCAGCGGCCCGTAACCTACGTGATGGGCGAAATGGGCGATCGTTCTTCTGTCTATGCTGTTCTTGACCAATTGGCTCTACTTTGGCGGCATCCTTTACCCCAGGGCTATTCGATCCAGTGGGATGGTGAATGGAAGCTTACCCTCGATGTCTTTCGAGATTTAGGCTTAGCCATGCTGGTGGCAGTCCTGCTCATTTATCTCATTCTCGTCGGTCAGTTTCGCAGCTTTAAGGTGCCCTTGATTATTCTGGGCAGTATTCCTCTCGCCTTAATTGGCATCTTGATTGGCTTTCTCTAATGGTGTCTACTTCAGTGCCACCGCCATGATTGGGGTGATTGCTTTAGCAGGGATTGTCGTTCGCAACGCCATTGTGCTGTTAGAGTTTGTGGGAGACAAATTACGGGAAGGGGTTGACTTAAAGCTGGCCATTCTCGAAGCGGGTGCAACTCGTTTACGGCCTATCCTTCTGACTAGTGTCACCACAATGTTGGGTACTCTCTCCATACTTAGCGATCCAGTCT
>JAAUOM010000120.1 GCA_012034865.1 Acaryochloris sp. CRU_2_0
TAAGAAATGAGGTTGGACTGTTAAAAAATCCAACCTCATCACAATCACAGTTAAAGGAGCTTGATCAACAAGAACATACCCGCACTTTCAGCCAAATTGGTTAATTGTGCCAACAACCGCGACCTAAATTTAGATCGTAAGGTCTGTTGGCAATCGAGATAGCCCGCAGCAACAACAGTGCCAAGAGCGATCTTTACGGAGGTTGCCAATAAAATTTGACTACAGTTTGGTCAGAGGAATTCCACGCCAAAACTGAGTGTTTTTGATAATTACACCCTCAAGGTTTACATTATCTAGTTTTGCATCCCAGAAACAAGCGTTCGTTAAATCCGCTCCTGAGAAATTAGCAGCCCTCAGATCTGCCCCCTGAAAAGCTACACCCGATAAATTGGCATTCTTCATACTGGCCTTAAATAAGTTCGCTTCCCGAAAATCGGCATTTTTTAGGTTCGCCCCCTCAAAGTTAACCCCACACAGTTTTGAATAATAGAAATCCACACTGGGTAATTGATAGCTAGCAAAATCAGCATCATTGACGATAGCTTGACAAGAAAAGTCTTTTTCGCCCTCTGTGTATCGCTTCAGAACGACTTGAGGTGTTAAATAGCTTGTAATGCTCTCATACTGCTCATCCTTGTCATGATAATAATGGTAGGCATATGCACATAGGTCATTGCGGTCAAAATACCATTGACCATTTACCCTGCTTGCTACTAATAGATTGCTCCCCAAGTCGCCAAGTATTGTTTCTTGGTCTAAGCCAATAAGTACGGCGGCTTGATCTAGTCCAATGGTATTAGCCCTCAGCAATAGGTCTGACTTCAAAGCAGATTTCAGCATCTCTTTTTCTCTAATAGAAATAATTGCCTATGAACTAAAGGATATTGACGACCTGATACTTGGAATGACTAGAGGGCACTACAAACAGTACATGCTTAGCCCCTGAGTTGGTCACGATCACCAACATCGACGACCCGTCAGCATTGGGGATTTTGCCTTTGATTTGCTTTGACCTCACCCGCGTGAGTTGCAGCATCGAGGGGGGCTGGCCATTGCACGTCTGCACCCCAGAACAGAGCTGACCATCCAGGGGATATAACTCAATTTGGTTGGGGGGCTGGAGACTCAACCCTTGAATCTTTTCACCGTTTTTGAGATGGATAATCACCCCAGACGGATCAACGGCAATAGGCCCCATATTGGTTGTGCCTTTGAGATTCAGCTCTCTGACTTGCTGTGCCCAGGCGACGGATGACCAGCTCAGCAAGAACAGCAATGGCACTAGATACTGCTTCACAGCCTCACCTCCTGCACGAAATAGAGTTGCACCTTACCGCCAAAGCGGAACACTCCAATAGCCGTTTGATCGGGACCGCTGACGGATTCTCTCAACTGTTCGCCGATGCGATTGCTGGCCCCTTCGACAAAGGCAGCGGTGTTATTGCGGCTGTTGTTGGTGGTAGACAGAAAGGTTTGATCACCATTGGACAAGGCGGTTTGACTCGTGGGACGGTTGAGGCTGCTGGTCATCGTCTGTATTCCACCAATGCCAATATCGAGAGCTGTTTTCAGAAAATTGCTATTACCGCCTTTCTTCTCCAGCTTGGCGATCATCGTTGGATCCCCACTCTGATGGATTTCCACCGCACCAGATTGGATAAACTTATTGCCGATCTGGGTGAGATTGACTGTAATCAGCCCCTGCTCTGTCGCCTGGGTGACGGTGCCGAGGGCGATCGTGCCTCGATTAGCAATTACATCGCCTGCTCCATCTTTGAGATCCTGCTCTAGCTTGAGTCGGACAACTTTCCCTCTCGCTAGCCCTGGATTTTCAGGAATCCAAGAGACTCGGTTGATAATCTCAGCCTCAACGACGGTATCCACTGGGATGACAGCTTGACTGGCCGTCGCAACGATTTGCTTAAGGTAAGGGTTCTTTAAGCTGCCTGACAGATTCCCAAGGGGTTGCTGTTGCTGAGATTGGGGGATAGTCCGAGAATTGCTAGCAATCTGAGTGGGGGGTGTAAACAACCGCAGGGGCTTGGAGTTGGGATTAGAGTTGAATGCTTCAGATTTCGTAAGCTTCACCGATTTGTCCTGACTGGGGGCTGACGGAGGAGCGGAGGCTACGAAGGGCGCGGTGAAGTATCCGGCATTCGGATCGTCCACTTCGGACTGGGGTTCAGAGACAGGACGTTGAACCCTAAACGTTGGGGTGGGCTGGGTGGATGCGAAATAGGATTGCTGAGGCTGAGATGGTGGGGCTGAGCGATAGATGATCTGTGGGGGTGTAACTGTCCTTGCAGGAGTTACGGGCGCTTGTGTGGGTTTGTTTTGCTCATTTGGCCGCTTGCCATTGAAGATCTGTTGACGGTTGCGCTGGCGATCAAAGGTATCCTTCTCTAGCATTTTCTTGACCAGCTCTTGATCGCTTTGTGAGAGTTCTGAGTTCTGCTGATCCGGTGCAATTGCTGCCTGTTGCTGCTGTTTCTGGTTTTTAGCGATATTGCTCCTCGCCCCGACCCCCCAAAAAATCGCCAGCAGCCCGAACGCGGCAACAAGAATAATACCCCCCCAAAAGCAAACCTTGACGAGGGGGTTGGTCGCTAGGGTGTGTTTGGTGGTGACGCTATAATCCTCGTCACTTTCATCCGTCGGTGCGATCTCATCGAGGGACTCGTCTATCTCTCCTGTCAAGTCTTGCCATTGGTCTAATGAGGTTGACATGATTAAACTTCTCCAGTTTTGAAATTCGAGTGATGATTAGCCCCCGGTTTTGCACGGCGACAAAAGCCTCCTCAATGGGAGTTAGCGCAGCACTCCGTTTAGGGGGAAGGATTTCTTTTATATAAATAGTGTTATTGAAGGGTTCCGAATCATATGGAACATCATTGGCATCCAGGGTAACCAGATCTGCATAGACCTCAACCTCCCAGCCGTCCTCAGTCTTGCGAGGTTGAACGACCCGATCAACCCTCAACAAAGTTGCCTCACCTTGCTCGAATCGTTCGGGTTTGTAGTTGAAAATAGATTCCCTAAATACGCTTTGATACGTTGGTTCCAGGGCATTCGTGTAGTAGAAAATCAACGTCGGCAGCTTGCCGTACTTTGTATCTCTGCCCGGATCAATCCCACTCGGATCAACGTCAGGCAGGACGCGCTTGGACCAGGCGAACATGGGGGGTAGGACTTCTTGGACAAACTTTTCCACGTTCTGCTCAGGACTAACGGGTTCACTTTTGACTAGCTCGGCATCCTTGCCCACCTGCACAGCGACAGGGCGAGTTGCGAGTTGCTCCAGCTTGTCCTCAAAGGCAGACAAGCGCAAGTATAGAGACACAAAAGAGATTGTCCCAAAACCAAACATCAGAAAAAGCAGACCCATCCAAATCTGATTGGCGCTGATCTTGGCAGGGGTGGCCGATACCTTGTCGAAAATATTGGTTCTCATACTACCTCCTACTACCTCCTAGCTAGAAAGGGCAGGGCAGCTAAACCCGCTGTCCCAAGTCCATCTGATATCCGCCTGCCGAGGATGATGCTTAATGGAATGCCTCCTAATGTCAGCATTAGACCTACAACAAGCGTCCCAATCTGCAAAGGAAGGTTAAGCGCCAGTTCAGCAATCATCGACAGGAGAATCTTGAAAATAATCTCAACTAGGACCACATCAACCAATACTCCAGAAGCCCAGATAACGGGTGGCCTTGAGCTAGGGACATAACTCAGCCCGATATAGAGAGGGAATATAACAGATACCAAAGGCTTTGCCACTCGTAGGATCAACAGGAAGACAACGGTAATGGCATAGGTGAAAAGAATGAGCGACTTGCTGAGGCCATCACCAAACAAATCAAGAGCAAGTTGACCTTCAGTGGCTGACAATTCTCCCACGCCTTCTATATAAGACCCAGGGGAGATAAAACTCAGGACAGCAATCAGCTCTTGTTGTAGCTCAAAAGCCCATTCTTGTCGTCGATAGGGTTCTAGAGTAACCTTTACTCTCTCCATCGCTTCGTCAGCACAATTCGTTCGCTCTGAGGATAATAGCGGGAGTTTTTCACATTTTGTTTTGTCCTGATAGGCTCGTTCAGCGACAGCTTGCCTTACCTGGACACTCGCCACGGGATCTTTGGTGGGGTCTGGCCGTGCTGCAAGCAAGACTGTATTTGACAAGCTCGTAGCAAAGGCATCGTAGCTGACCAACACATCGGCTAATAGCTTCCCCCGTGCGGTAGGAGTCCCCAGTAGTACAGCAAGGAATAGACCAAACGCGATTTGAGGCATTTTGTCAGAAACAAAAAACTCTTCCGACTTGGCGACCTCTTTAATCCATTTAACCACCCAGAACCCAACACCAAGGGCAGCGATAATAGCCGCTACCTCGGATATCTTGATAAATAACGGCGATTTCAAGTAATCCCACAGAATCCCAACCGTTTTATCAACTGCAACTGAAATTTCTCTCGTATTGTCGATAATATCTGCGGGACTGTCGAGCTTGATTTGAGCAATAAGATGAAACATCATTTTCTGATAAAGTTGGGGTTTTGCTGGGCTGTCACTTGTGTCTTGCTGCTACTAGAGCTACTAGAAGAAGACGTACTGGGGTCTTTGGGGAGAATCATAGAATAGGCAAGCTGACGGACTTGGGACACACCAGCATGTTGCGAGGCTTCGTCTAACTCTTTGTCCCATCGCTTCTGTTGCTCTATCTCCAGTTGAGTCAGTGCTGTATCATGAACCCGATCCACTGAAAAGCGCGTTTGTTGCTGCTCAACAAATATCACCTGATTGAGTAATTGGCCATTGGCGTCAATCTGGGCGCGAATTTTCTCTACGTCTTGAGTGGACTTGGCCGCAGTCGCCTGATCCACCATCTGAGCAGAGGACTTAACTACGCCGGATGTATAGTCTCTAGCCTCTTTGGCAAAGAGTTGACCCGCATCCCCAAACATCACTTCCAGGTTTTGCGGGCAGCACGAGTCACCGCCAGATCTCCCATTAGCAACTGATACATCGTCCGACTCACTCCAAAGGGCGAATCCGGCTTGATATTGGCGGTCGCTTCAATGGTAGATAGTGCCTGCTCTCTGACTTTGGTGGGATCTAGTTTGCCATCTACTCCATAGATGTCCTTGACGGGAATTCCATCCACCTCAGCCCCTTGCTCTTGCTGCTCTCTGGGAACTTTACCGAACAACCACTCCCCATAGACAAGATTTTTGTCGATGTGCTCTAGGAAGCTGAAATGCTTCCCAAGCCCAAACAGGCCGCCCGCGATATCCAAGATTGGCTTAGCTTGTTGATAGATCTTAGCGGCCTTTTGAAAATCCTTAGAGAGCTGGGTTTGCTTGCCTGTTTTCTTATCCACTTCAAACAAGCCCTTGTCCCCAATGGGTTTATCCTTCTCAAAGACGCTGTAATCAATGTCAGGTTTTCGCCAGTAGTCCTGCTCCCCTGGTGCAATTTTCTGGGCTGACGCAGAGGCAGAGGCAACCAAAATTAGGGACAGCGCTGAAATGCTTATCAGTGCGACTTTCTTCATGACTTGAGTCCTTGTTTGTCAATGGAGGTTTGCTCTAGATGCGTGGCGATCGTGGCCACCCGTTTGTACTTGTCGTCGGTATTCACTTGTCGGTAGATTTCCTCCCTCAAAAGCACTTCATCAAGATTGTTCATCGTGATTCCCAGTGAGGCAAAATCGTTATAGTTGTAACCAAAGTGGTATTTGCCGTCCGTTTCAATCAACCACTGGGTCGCATATTCACAGTGATTGCCCTTTTGGAGTGGATTGAACTCCGAATCCACACAAGGCTTAATCAATTCAGGTCTAGACCCGCTTTTGCCAGGGGTTCCAGTGCGCTCTCTCTCACCCAACCCACCAGGGTTGTACCGACATTTTCGAGAATACTGTTCGCTTCTTTGTGTTGGAGAAGGATATCCAGAGATTGACCCACCCAGCAGACCCATACCCCTGATTTGGCCTTGCCTGTGAACCATTCCGTCACAATCCTTCGGTAGCCGGGGAATTGCCACAGATAAGTCGCTTCCTCAGCGACAACATAGGTTTGTTTGCGGGTGAAGGTCTGAGCCAGCATGGAAGCACTCGCGGCCAGCAAGGCTGGAACCATATCCGCATTTTTTTGCACCCCTCCCAACGCATAGACCACAAGAGGCTTATCGGTTCTAAAGGTCGAGGGACGCGAGAGGGCTTGGCCTGCTTGTCGTTGCATCAGGGCGATCAAGCTCATCCGCATCCGCTGGATCGCTTTGTCGGCATCCTCAGTCTGCAATTCGGCAGGTAATCTGCTCAGGCTCATGAATTCTGTAAAGGTTGTCAGGCATGGCATTTGTTGCCATGCCTCGGAACCAAACCCTTCTGCATAAGCTTGCTGATACTTCGCTTGTATGGATGAATCACCCAGAAACGTAGTGACCAAGTTCGTGAGGATGTCCTCATAGAACGCTATCAGACGCGACGGATCATCCACGGCGGTGGTCAGGGTGACCAGGGCGGAGAGGATGAACTTCTGGTAGGTCTTGGACGCGGCCTCGTACTTTTCTGAGGGCAGAGTGGCTTGATCCGGGATCTGAAAAATATTGTAGGAATCTTCCCCCGCTTTGAAGTGGGAACAATCCATAAAGTCCGTAAATTCATCAAAGGAGCCAGAGCCATCTTCTCGTCCAGCGTCAATGATGATCACCTGAGTGTTGGGGCGTACCAACACATTGGAAGCAAATTGCTGAACCAATACAGACTTGCCCCCCCTCGTCCGCGCAACAATGATCATGTGGTTGTGTGGGAATTTGCCCGTTGGATCTACGAGCATGGGTGAGCCGCTTCTGGAGATAAATTCGACCCCATGCTGGTCAGGCCGACTATCCAAGATCAGCGGCATCAAGCCGACTGCGGCCTTTGTCGTTTCACGAATCCTGCGGTCAAACCGCTCAGTGAATTTTGTTGGATCTCCTGAAAGCAAGGATTCCATCGTCAAGGGCAAGGACTCTAGAAATAGAGAATCGAAATACCCCGTCTCCCGCTCAACTTTGCCTCCTGAGAAGATCGGTAGAGCGGCAATATTCTCTAGCGCTCGTTCCAGGGTTCGCTTTGTCGGACGATACGCAATCGCCATCCAGCCAATACGAATGGTACAATCCCCATCCCTAAGCTTCATCTCGGCATTGAGGGATTGCTTGGTGTTGTAAATCGCACCCCCATCCAGTCGCTTGCTGCCCTCAGTCATTACCAGCGACTGATTGGATTGGCCTGTACGTTTTGAGAGTCTTGCAAAACATCTTTTTGATGTTCTGACGTGAACGTGACGACAATTTCCAGATCATGCAGGGCAGTATTGCCTGTCTTTTGATTTTTGTCCCCCAGGATAGGAGAGGAAGCGTCTAAGAGCTGATCTAATCTCCCTTCGACAGCATCATAGGTTCGATTAGGCCGATCCCCCAGGACAACACCTCCTGCAAACAGTCGCCGACCGGGAATCCAAACACAGGACGTGCCATAGTCTGGGCATTTTTGAACAGTACTGAGGCGATAGACCGCTTGTTGTATTGCTTCGCCTGCAATCCCTCTCGCGTCACGGTGATTACTTGGGGGATGGGTGGGGTTTCGTCATTATTGAACCGACGATACGCCCACTCCCAGACCTGCTCTGCTGAGGCGGTCTGGGCGGGAATACCGCATTTGATGAACAGATTCTGATTTTGGTAGAACGAGTCCTCAAAAGACTCCACAAGCAGCATGTGCAACCGATCTTTGAGTGGCGTTTGGGTTCCTCTAAGTTCTTGATATTTATCCTCTGCCGCTTGTACCAGGCCGGAAAACCAATCGTCATACCGACCGAAAGAACCCATCTCATGGGCGATATAAAAGCGCAAGAATTTGGGATTGTACCGCCCCAATCGCTTCAATGCCCTGACACGCTTCCGCATCCAGGACAAAAGGAAGGTTGATTCCTTTAGCGGAGCTTCTTCGCCCTGGCGATCGAGTTCCGCCACCCGATCTGAACAATCTGAAAAAGACCCCATGTGCATTGTCAGCGGTTCGCGCAGTCTAAGGTCTCGCAATCCTTCTTGAATGCGCTCCGCGATCACTCGCGCTTGAACCCTGGTCGTGGTGGAGGGGATACCCCCAGAATTGAAGCACCAAACCACCTGCAATCGCTTATTGCGTTGCAGCAGATAGGCTCCTACCCCGTGACCATCGATCTGAAAGTCCAAAATAGCAGCAAGATCCACGTCCTCCTCAGCGGGTCTGACTTTGCGCTTAGCAGACTTGGGACCCACTCGTCTGGTTTTTAGCTTGGGCTTGAGGGTATTAACGGGTCGCTTCACAGCGGTTGAGTGCTTGTTCTCTCTGGGTTTTCGCTTATGGAGTTTTCCTTGGATTTTCCAAGGCTGATCCTCCAATAAAGCCCAGTACACTGAGCAGATAGACAGCCAAATCGCGCCCGGTATCCACCACGGAGGAGCTAATCGGATTGTCAAGAGGATCATATGGAGAGTCAGTAGGCTGACCCCTGAAATCCCTCCGACAAGAAACGTGTTCTGCGGGACTTTCCAGACGGCTGGCTTCTTGTCGAGAACCGGAGTGTAGGTAATTCGATCTTCTGTCATAGCTCCCCTCTAGTTAAAGGCATCCACTCTGCCGCTAGGGTTCGATTGACCTTGCGTGTTTGTGCCTGCATTCGTGTCACCCACTACAAATCCAGCGACATAGTTAGAGCCGAAAATCAGTAAAAGCGCTACGAGTAAGCCGATTAAAGGTTTGACGTAGTTCTCGTCCCGATCCATTTTGTAAAAGAAGGTCACCGCTAAAGCTCCTAACCCCAGAAGGATCAGGACTTGAATCGCTATAAAGATGAATTCGATAAATACGCCAGCAGCGCCATTGCCATTGATGACTTGATTATTGGTAATGGCTCCTTTGGGGCCACACATCCAGCCTACGCACTGCTGAGCCAGCACAGGCTCAGCGATACAAGCGAGAGCGAATCCGGCGAGGATGATCAGTAGATACTGGTACTGATGTAAGAATTTTCTGAGATCGGTTTGTAAGGCAGATTTTGTGGGTTGCATGGGGAAGTCCTTTATGGGTTGTTGCTGCGTTGATTGAGAAGATTAGAGGTCTACTCGTTTCGCTCTGATGGCCGATCTGCGAAGGTAAAGGAGATAGACTGTCGCCAAAACCAAGACACTTTTGATGAAAATCCAAGGTAAATCGCCCTTGTCAAGGTTGAAAAGAATGGTTAATGCAGAAACAACAGACATATAAAAAACAGGCTGCTGTTAAGCGTTTGATACGGCGACTGGGAGGGTGTAATTTGTTTTTCACGGCAGTCTATTCCTTTGTGCCATTTGTGAGGCTCTAGATTTGATTGATAAAAACTTACCCAGCCCAGCTACCAAAGTTTTTCTAAAGAAGGGTTTGATGGCTCGACTGAGCAAGATACGGCCAAGGACTAACTTGCTTAAGAATCTCAATTCTTGGGTAGAGTCCAAATTGAGGAATTAGGACTAGCCCGAAAGCCACAAGAATCAACGGATAAGGAATATTTCGAGCTGAAAGTAGGTTCTTCATAACGGTTGGCTAACCTTTAGATTCAAATAGCAAACACTTACCCTGCCCACACATGGAAACGCTTCCACAGAAAGGCTTGACGGCTGGACTGAGCTAGATACGGCTGAGGATCAACGTTCTGGCCGTTAACCATGATTTCAATGTGAGCGTGAGGGCCAGTCACCAACCCCGTCGCCCCGCTGTCCCCGATGTGCCCACCTTTGTCGATCCACTGCCCTACCTGAACATGGATCCGCGAGAGGTGGGCATAGCGAGTTTTCAGGCCCGTACCTGGATGTTCAATGACAACCGAGTTCCCATATCCTCCTTCCCAATCCGCATGAACTACCCGACCGCTAAGCATCGCTAGGGTAGGGGTGCCGGGGGGAGCTGCTAGGTCAACTCCAGCATGAAAGCTAGAGTTGCCATTGACGGGGTGTTGCCGCCAGCCAAAAGGGCTAGTGACGGCAAACCGAGAGGTCAGAGGATAGCCAATTGTTTCGACACTGAAAGGTATGGTGGTGTTGGGTTGCTGGTAAGCAACCCCCTCAGACTCCTGTGCTTGCGGTTGGGATTGAGACGGTGGGGGTGACTCTGGGGTATAGGGTTTTTCTTTTGGTAGTGGTTCCTCCTTAGCGGGGGGGCTTGAATCCTCTAATGCAGGCTGCTCTAGCGGGGGGGCTAGATCGGTGGATGGATCCTCTGCTGGTGGCTCTAGTGGTGGATCTGGGACGGGAAGGTTGATCGAATCTGATGGAGGTTCGACGGATTCAATGGGTTGAGAATCAAGCCGAACAGCGACTGGCTCAGACTGAGATTCTGGCTCAGCGGGCGGGGGAGCTTCCCCAATAGCTGGGGCTGTATTACCATCCCCAATTGATGGGGCGACACTGAGCTGTGCCAGTAATGGGATCATGAGCAAAGGCTTGATCACTTCCCTACGCCCCCATGCCCAAGAAGGTTGTCAAATGTCACGGGCGGCAAGCCCGTTCTTTTCAACGATTGCTGGATTGTGTGCCCTTGACGTAATAGCCGTGCAGTTGATTGCGCTTGGCCAAACGAAGGTTTGCCATAGTTGATTTGCTTAAGTCTTTCTGCTCGATAAAGTCCCTTGAGGAGATAATTGGCGATCGCATAGCCATCCAAACTAGAGCGCTCAATCAATTCCTTTTCTCGCTCTACCTTCGCTTGAGTTGTGGGTGCTTTGTGAGGGCGAGTCAGAGGCAGTGACTTAGACGAAAGCTGCTTGGCCTTTTGCTCAATTTGCTCAGTATTCTCAGCCTTTAAGGTGTCCTTCTCTTTCCGGTCAGACTTGGGTTGGACAAACTCTTTGGGCTTTTCAGACTTAGCAACAACGACCTTGGATGCTGCACCCCCTGAGAAGGCACTAAACTCTTTGGATACCTTCAGTTTTTCCGGTTTTTCACCTTCTTGTTTTACTTGGGGCGCGGGGATAGAGGATGGTGGTGTGAAGGGTTGCGTGATGGTGACGGGTTCTGGCTTGGCAGCGACAATCGGCTGATTCCCAATTAAAGTGGCTGTCTGAGTGGGTATGCCCTTGATGCGCTTGAGAATATAGTTTTTGGTGGTTTCCTTGCCACCCTCATCAATGATCAGGGTGAGTGTTGTGCTATCTAGCTTAGCCCCAGCTTTGAGTTTGACGAAGATGAACTTCGCGTTGGGAATATTGGGGTATTCCCCAAAATCAAACGCTTCAAAGGCTCCGGGCCACGCCTTAACGATCCGAGCCTGGGAATTCTCCAGAGTAAAGATATGGCCGTGGTTAGCCGAGATTTCAATGATTGGGTCGCTGGTCTGTGCCTGGACAATGGCGGGCACGGCAGTTAGTGCAAGGGCGAGTGGTATTACTTTTTGCATGGTCTTTTAGAGAGAAATCACGAAGGGGAAAATAACCTACTGAAAATGGTAAACCAATGAAAAATGTATAGGAATAAGAATTTATCGCTATCGCCTAAAAATAAGCACTATAACGATCTATCCACTACTATAAAAGGATTGACTTGAGAAAATAGAATTCCTTGAAAGCTGAACAATATTATTGGAATATTTAATTTTTTGTTTGCCTCTTTTTCCTATATCTTGATGGCTAAATATCAGAAAAACCTTTCGATAAATCTTAGAAATTAGCTTCTCTTTTTCGCAACATCCTTTAAGTTGTCCCCGACCTCTTCGATAATTTCGGAAATGGTGTCGAGGTTGACCACTTCTGCAAGGCGGTCCGGTCCAATACCCCAGGAATTGAGCAAGACCGCCAAGGCCATGCCAACAATGATCCAGAAAACGTTTCGGGCCATCTCTTAACCCTCCTGAGTCGGCTTGATGGTGATTTGCTTGTTTTTCCCCGCTGGCGACAGAGTGGAGTGAGAAGGGGATTGCATCGGGCCACACGATCGCAGAATTAGGTTGCACCATTTCTGGAGACTGGATTGAAGATTTCTGCTGAGTACGGCGCTGAACCCGTTTCAAACTGCGAATCACGGACTGAAATATCCCAGATAACCCAGCGGCCAGAATAAACTTCGCATAGACAAACTGCGGCCATTGTAGTACTGGTTCGTAGCACACTTGAATCTCTAGATTCTCGTCTGCTTCACCACTGAGTAGCTTACGAAGATGCTCCAGGGCAATCTTGTGAATCTGCCTGATCTGACTGAAACTCAACTTGAGAGTCTCACTAATTGCCTGATAGGTTAGGTTTTGCCAATATCGCAGTTTGATTACTTTTTGCTCTTGAGGGTGAAGCCTGGGGATCCAGTACAGAAGTTCTTTGGGTAAGGAATCTTCCTCTTGATCCTCTGCCTGCAAATCCAGCAGTTCAATACCAGAGTCCACAATCGTATTTAGGGAAATCGGCTGGGAAGTTGACCCCAACAGCTCTATTCGCTGCGGGCGGATTCCTGTTTCGTCTGCCA
>JAAUOM010000024.1 GCA_012034865.1 Acaryochloris sp. CRU_2_0
ATTAAACGGGTCGTAAGGTTGCTGAAGATTTCAAATCCAACAGGAAGATTGTTTTTGATAACTTTCTGCGGCAATGGAATTACACGGTTAAACCAGAATTACAGGTTATTTAATTCAAATTCCTAAGGAAATCTTTTATTCGAGGTGCCCGTATCTCAATGGCTAGATGTAAAGCAGTTATGTGGATTATGATCACCCCATCTGTCTATTAATTGAGGATCTAAGGAATGGTCAACGCCTATGCAGCCTTAGAAAAAGGCGAAGCACTTCAGCCTTTTGCCTATGATCCAGGGTCTCTAGGAGGCCAAGAGGTTGATATTCAAGTTGAATATTGTGGGATTTGTCATAGCGATCTGAGCATGATCAATAATGACTGGGGGATGAGCCAATATCCCTTGGTGCCGGGGCATGAAGTCGTGGGTAGGGTGGCGGCGCTTGGCTCTGCTGTTACCACGTTGCAAGTGGGCCAACGGGTAGGGTTAGGGTGGTATTCCCACTCCTGTCTGCACTGTGAATGGTGCATGGGTGGGGATCATCATCTCTGTCTGTCGGCAGCAGGTACCATTGTCGGGCGACCCGGTGGATTTGCCGATCAGGTTCGGGCGGATCAAAGTTGGGTGATTCCCATTCCCGATGCCATTGATTCCACGGTGGCAGGCCCTCTATTCTGTGCGGGGATTACGGTGTTTAATCCCATTGTGCAGTGTGGGGTGCAGCCCACGGATCGGGTGGCCGTGATTGGGATTGGCGGTCTGGGGCATTTGGCGTTGCAATTCCTCAAGGCTTGGGGATGTGAGGTGACGGCCTTATCAACTCAGCCTGCTAAAGAAGCCGAAGCCCGCCAGTTAGGAGCCGATCATTTTGTCAATACACGGGATCCAGAAGCATTAAAGGCGATCGCAAATTCCTTTGACTATATTATTTCCACGGTGAATGTCTCCTTGGAATGGGCCATCTACCTCAATGCTCTGCGGCCTAAAGGTCGGCTGCATCTGGTTGGGGTTGCTCCAGACTTGTCTTTGCCCGTATTTCCATTGCTCGCAGGCCAACGCTCCGTGTCTGGCAGTCCCCTGGGAAGTCCAGCAACCATCACTAAAATGCTAGACTTTGTCGCTCGCCATGATCTGGCTCCCCAGACCGAGATCTTTCCCTTGGCCCAAGTTAATGAGGCTCTAGCTAAATTGCGGAGTACTCATCCGCCTTATCGTTTAGTCCTTAAATGCTGAAATCTATTTCTCAACCTAAGCGCGAGTCGCTCGATTCGCAGGATTTCGTTCCACCTCCCGCAGCTTCTTACCGCGCCAGAGCAACCGAATGGGTGTGCCGGTAAAATCTAAGTTTTCGCGGAATTGTCGTTCAATATAGCGGCGATAATTGTCCTTGAAATGTTCGGGATTATTCACAAACAGGGCAATTGTGGGGGGCTGACTACTCACCTGCGTTCCATAATAAATTTTGCCTTGACGGCCTTGGCGGTTAGTGGGGGGAGTATGCCAACTGACGGCTTCTTCTAGGACTTCATTAATGACCGAGGTGGTGACCCGTTGTTGAAATTGTTGGGCCGCAGTATCGACAAACCCTAATATTTTTTCCACCCGCTGTCCGGTCAGGGCACTGACAAAAATCAGTTCTGCCCAATCCATAAAGTTGAGACGGGCGCGGATTTGCTTGCTAAATTCGTTGATGGTGTAGGTGTCTTTGGTAATCGCATCCCATTTGTTGATGACGAGGATACAAGCGCGGCCTTCATCGATGATTCTCCCTGCCAACTTTTGATCCTGTTCCGTCACACCGTCTAGGGCATCGATCACAAACAAGACCACTTGCGATCGCCGGATCGCCTTAAAAGCTCGATTAATACCAAAAAACTCTGGTCCATAGGAGACATTCTTCTTGCGGCGAATCCCCGCCGTATCAATAAACCGATAGGTTTGCTCCCCTCGCTGCACCACCATATCGATGGTGTCACGGGTGGTCCCGGAAATCGGACTGACAATCGAACGGGTTTCACCGACAAAGGCATTGAGCAAACTCGATTTACCCACATTGGGCCGACCCACTATGGCCACCTTAATCTCTGGCACATCTGGGGTGCTCATGCTATCGGGGAAATAGGCAACCGCCTGGTCGAGGAGATCTCCAGTGCCATTGCCGTGAATCCCAGACACAGGAAAGGGTTCACCCAAGGACAATTCCCAAAATTGTGCTGCTTGGGTAACGCCTTGTTGAGGCGATTCGCATTTATTTACCGCTAACAGCACGGGGGTCTGTTGTTGCCGCAGCCAATCAGCAATTTCCTGATCGGCAGGACTAGGTCCTGTTTGGCCATCCACCACCAGGATCACCACCGCTGCTTCTTCTAGGGCAATCATCACCTGCTGGCGGATATGGGGCAAGAACTCCGTTTGATCCTCAAATACAAGCCCCCCTGTATCCACAATCGAAAAATCTCGACCGCTCCACAGGGCTGGTCGGTAGGTGCGATCGCGCGTCACCCCTGGGGAATCATGAACAATGGCATCCATTATTCCCGTCAATCGATTCACTAAGGTTGATTTACCCACATTGGGGCGACCAACAATGGCAACAATGGGCAAACCCATATTTTTTTTCCTATGGTTAATTGGGAGGTCAAGGGTAGGGAGAGGCAGAGCTAAGGTGTCAAGACCGAATTACCAAGCGCTTGCACCTCTGGTTGGGGTAGCCCCCCCAAGCGCACTTCAGAATACCAAGTCGCTTGGCACAGTGCCTGATCCTGTTTTAATAGACTGACGCGCAGGCGTAAATTGGGGCTGGCAAACCACACCCGTTCCTCCACAGCTATTCGCTCATGGGTTTCCGTCACGATCAGTTTTTGCTCATGATTAATGTGAAAACTGAGTTGAACAATGGGTTCTTGGTTCACCTGCCGCAGTAACTGCCCCTGTTCCCCAGACGGCGTTGCCGCAAAGGGCACCATCAGCAGAGAGCCATCTGCTTGAAGAGGGGATGAAGGACTTTTTTTCTGCCAGGAAAGTTTGGATGCACAGAGGACTTGGGTTGGATCAATCTGAGCATCGCAGCAAAGACGTACAACCTCTGCATCATTCACCTCTAATAGCTCAACATCGAGTTGGGCTATCTGTGACTGAGCGGTAAATTGCCCAAGTTGGTGACAAGTTTGTTGGGTTAACCAGCGACCACGACTGAGCTGAAGAAAAGCCTGAATATCCATGAACTCGAACAAGGGGCAATTCTTCTAATTTTAGACCATTGCTTCCACCCTTCGTCTACTGATGGAATCGGCTGCCGCAACACTCATTGAACTTGCTAAAGCGACGTTGCCTAAAGATTTGTATACTCTCTGGGTCATGGCTCCCCTTAGAGCAATGCGATCGCTACCCATCCAGTTCTTGAGACTGAATATTTGTAAAACTAGATCCTTTGAGATTTTAATTGAGATTCTTTTTTGATAAAGTAATGCGATATGGCCTGAGTGATGTCTGATGGATTGACGACCAAGCTTGGCTATCGGTGGTATTTTGGCGATCGCAGTTTCCTGACCTAAAGCGCCAAACCGATTTAACAAGGATTTTCCCAATCTCTTGCAAAAGAAATTGAGGGATGCCTTGAGGGGGAAACCTTAACTATTTTTGGGTGTGTGGAGCAAGTTCTTAATGAATTATTTTGTCAAATTTTTAATCTTAACTTTAGGCAGTAGCCTGCCCATCGTAGCGGTGCATCCTGTTCAGGCTCAAGAGATTTCTGCTCCAGCAACAGAACCTTTGCGAGAGGGAACAGTCACTCTTTCATCAGCAACTCCAAAGCCAACTGCAACGATTTTAGAGGTAACTGAACTTGTGCCCCAATCTTCTTCAGAAATCATCGCAGTCCCACCCAAAACAACAGAACTCATTCCAGCATCCTCTAACTTACTGAGTCCTGTTGATAAAAACTCAACGACCAAAATCCCTGAACTGAGCGCTTTACCCCCAGCCTCTAACCGGGCTATTGATCTGATGGCTCAAGACACCCCCAAGACTGATCAGGTCGTCAAAGTGACTGGGGTGAGTATTGAATCCACCACTACAGGGATTGAGATTAAGCTAGCAGCCCCATCAGCAGATCGCTTGCAATCTTCAACCCAGGTTGAGGGGAATACCCTGATTACTGTGATTAACAATGCCGTCTTGGCCTTGCCAGGAGGTCAACCCTTTCGTCAACAGAATCCAGCCGCTGGGATTAGCGAAGTCACCGTTACCCAAGTCCAACCCACCCAAATTCAAGTCAGAGTAATGGGAGTAGAAACCATTCCTGTGGTGAATGTCACTTCGGGGACTGAAGGCTTGATGTTAGCCGTCACGTCTGGGTTGGCAGAAGAAGAAGAAACTGAAATTACAGTAACAGGAGAAAAGGAACAGGACGGCTATCGGGTACCGAATGCGACCACGGCGACCAAAACCGATACACCCTTGCGGGATATTCCGCAGTCGATTCAGGTGATTCCGCGCCAAGTGATTGAAGATCAAGGCAGTACCCGTATATCCGATATCACTCGCAATGTGAGTGGGGTCAACACCACCACGGGGCCTTCAGGAGTGGGTGAATTTTTTACCATCCGGGGATTTAGTGGCAATGAATTTGGAGCGAGCAATGAATTTAGAAATGGGTTTCGCTCCTTGGGGTTGGGGAGCTTTAATACCAGCAATATTGAGCGAGTCGAGGTACTCAAAGGCCCCGCTTCGGTTCTTTACGGCCAGATTGAACCGGGTGGATTGATTAATTTTGTTAGCAAGCAACCCCTCGATCGCTCCTATCTTTCGGGAGAAGTAGAAATCGGCAGCTTTAATTTTTATAAACCGTCCCTGGATATTTCTGGCCCCCTCACCAAGGATAAGCGGTTGCTTTCTCGGTTAAATTTCAGCTACGAAAATTCAGGTAGTTTCGTTGATTTTGTGGATCGGCAGATCCTTCAGGTTGCCCCCAGCCTAACCTACAACATCAGCGATGATACCAAACTCACCCTTGCTTATGAGTATCTGAAGGAGGAGGGCACTAATAATCCCGGTCTGCCTCGTGATCCCATTGCCTTTGACCTGCCCAGAAGTCTGTTTCTGGGGGAACCGGGCGATACTGTAGATAGTGAATCCCAAGCCCTCACCCTAGGTTTGGAGCATCGCTTTAGTGATAATTGGCAATTACGCAGTCGCTTTGCTTGGCAAGCTGAAAGTTTCAAGCGCAATGCATTCCGCATTGGCCGGGATCTGGAGCCAGATGGTCGCACCCTAGGACGATTTTTGCAAGTGGATATCGAAGATAGGGCAGAGACCTATTCTATTCAAACGGATGTGATTGGCAAGTTTAAGACCGGGTCGATTGACCATCAACTGTTGTTTGGAATTGAATGGGTGAATTTTAGCGATCGCGACGCCACCGGATTTGCCCCCGTGGATGGGATTGATATCTTTGCCCCCGTGTATGGTGCAACCCGACCAACGCTGTTTGATGATGGAGCAGATCGCTTAACCGCCCAGAGCGATGCGATTGGGCTGTACCTGCAAGATCAAGTCACCCTGTTACCCAATCTTAAGCTGCTTGTGGGGGGCCGATATGAGTTTATTGATGAAACCTCCCGCATTCAAGCGCTGGATGTTGATGGTGTCACTGAAATTGACGAACCTTCTGAAGATTCCTTCTCCAATCAAGCCTTTTCCCCGCGAGTGGGGATTGTCTATCAGCCCATTGAGCCGATTTCCCTGTATGCCAGCTACAGTAGTTCCTTTGTGCCCAACAATACCCTCACCAGCACTGGTGAACTGATTGAACCGACGCGGGCCACTCAATTTGAAGTCGGGGTCAAGACTGAGAGCCTGGATGGCAAACTGGCCGCTATTCTTTCCGCCTATCAAATCACCAAAACCAATGTCCTCAGGACTGATCCAGACAATCCCGATTTCTCAATTCCGATTGGTAAAGTCAGAAGCCGGGGGATTGAATTGGATCTGACGGCAGAGCCTACGCCAGGTTGGAATATCATTGCCTCTGCTTTTCTCAATGACAGTGTTGTCAGGGTGGGCGACGAGTTTAGCCCTGTGGGAGACACCTTAATTGATGCACCGGGATCTGGCGCTAGCCTGTGGACAACCTATAAAATTCAAACCGGCGATCTCAAAGGCTTAGGATTTGGTGCTGGTCTTTTCTACCTGGGAGAGGTGGAAGCGGAGCTGCCCAATTCCTTTGTGTTGCCCTCTTATGTCCGGGCAGACGCCAGCATTTTTTATGAACAGGAGAACTGGAAGGTTGCGCTTAACTTTAAAAACTTGTTCAATACCGACTCCTTCACTAACCAGGGTGCTGCTATTTATCCCGGCGATCCCTTCACCGTTTTGGGTTCAGTTTCAGTTAACTTTTAAAGCTACCTATAGCTGCCAAGCCAGAGCTATCGTGATCCAAATGTTATCGGATGAGCTGCATGAGCGTTGTTGCCTTCACCCCCAGCCAGAAATTCAAGTTCAAGCTGCGCCGTTGGATTCAGCGCCTGCACTTGGTCACTACACTGATCCTGGGTCTCTTTATTGCCTTCGAGATTGCCACAGGTACGGTGCTGTTGTTTTGGGATCAGCTTGAAGCCGCGTTTTACCCCCAACTGTTGCAGGCGACGCCCAGTGCCACCGTCAATTACCAAGGGATTTATACGCACCTGCGGGCGGCTTATCCGGCTTGGGAAACTATCGAGATGGGGAATCTGGGGGAGCAAACCGCCATCAAGGTTTCTCTTGCCGATTATGACGAGATGGAACCGGAACGAACGCTGTACTTTGATCCTGGGACAGGGCAAATCAATGGCGAACTCGCTAACCCCCAAAATATTCTCTACTTTGTCTGGCGACTGCACAAAAATCTGTGGTTAGAGACCCATATTGGTGCACCCCTGCTGGCTTTGCTAGCGGGTATTCCGTTGATTGTGATGCTGCTTACAGGTTTATATCTTTGGTTCCCTCGGTTCAATACCTGGTCTGCGGTCTTTAGACTCCGACGGCAGAATGCATTCCTCTGGAATTACAGTCTGCATCGGCTGATGGGGATTGCGATCGCTCTCCCTCTCCTGATCATCGTGACGCCCATGCTCTGCGGGTACAATCTGGGGGATGCGATCAGTCCGGTTTATCGCAGGCTGGGATTACAAGTCGTTCCAGAACCGGAGATGGTGTCTACTCCACAGGGTAATGCGCCGCTGCCGTTAGACCGTTTGATTCAAGCTGCTCAAAACCAGTATCCAGACGGTCGAGTTACCAGACTTTACATTGATGACAGCACCAATCCGACCGGTGTAGTCAGCGTCACCGTTGAACTCCCCGATCACCCTGCCCGTGGAGCCCAATATGCTGATGTCATTGGCCTCCAGCTTTTCTTCGAGCAATACACCGGGCAAATCCTGGCCACCTATGACCCCCGTGATTGGCCTCTGCTAACCCGATTGCTTACAGGAGACTGGATGTTTGGGTTGCACTATGGCACTTGGGGTGGCGTTATCACTCGTACTCTGGAAGCCTGTGTGGGTATACTCGCTCTCTGCCTTGCCTGGACTGGCATCAGGCAATGGTCGATTAAACGTCAGCTTCGCCTCCAGCAGAAACGGTGACGCTAAACAGGTAGATTTTATGAAAGGGCGGTACTCTCTTCCAGGTGCAATCATCTTCTTCACGCTTACCATTCTGCCCATAAACTTCTTTCACTTATCGAGAAGCTGTGCTCAAGTTTCACCGCCAGAACCACTGCAAACCAAAATCACCTCGCAAGATTGGCAACGCCTTGAGCGATTGGTTCAAATTGCCCAACACCATTCAGCCACCATCAAAGCAGCTTCGACGGCTTTAGGGGTCAGTGCCTTTGAAGAAACCGTCAGTCTTGAACTCTCCCAAACTTACTCCTCAGGCTCTTTCATTGAAGACCAAGAGCAGTTTCCAGAAGAAGAGAACAGTCTTGAGATAGCCCTCACCCTCAACCCCCTCAAGATCATCAGTGCTATCCAACAACGCCCTGCTTTAAAGGCACAATTACAGGAGGCTAAACAACAAAAACGAGTGGAGGTGATCAAAGCTTATGTAGCCTACCTGCAAGCCCGTCAAACCACCCAAATTACTGCTTATCAGATGCAGGCATTCACTAACCGTCATCCTCTTGCGGCTCGATTACCCAGCACTGCTGTAACCCAAACCCTCAGCAACCCAGCCTATGTTAGCGCTGCTCAGGAGATGCTGAGTGCCAATGCTCAAGAACAAGTCGCACTAGCAGAGTTGGCCGCTAGTGTAGGGTTGTCTGAATCGGAAACGCTGAGGGTATTGAGGACAGAATGGTAACAACTATACTGATAGGTGAGTATCATTGTACTAGTTTATCACTTGGTGAGATGACTCTCAAAAGTTGAACAGCAATTGACCTTTGGAGTAACACTTCAACTTTTGGGGTTGAGTTGAGGCAAATTGAGTCTAAACTCTAGTCCTAACTCGATACAATAGACGACATAAACAGTCCCGATAAATTCCAAGCAGCATCATGGACACTGATCCCCCACAGCAAAATCCCCAACTCGCTTTCCCAGACCATGAAACGAAGGATAAAACGCCTGAAATGGGAGGGGGGTTGCCTGTTATTCAGTATTGGGCAGAACATACCCTATCGCCTGAAGGCCCACATCTGTGGCAAGCACTGTTTCACAAAAGTGCTTGCCTGTCCTGCTCTTGGGGAACGGGTGGCCAAAAGGGAGGCTTCACCAACGAAGATGGTGAAAGGCTACAACGCTGTATGAAAAGTGTAGAAGCCATTTCAGCCGAGCTGCAACCGCCTGTATCCACTCACTTTTTTGATCGCCACAGTATTGATGAACTTCAGCAATTAACTTCCTATGAGGCTGATCGCCTGGGTCGCTTCAGTTTTCCGGTGATTTTGCGTGCAGGCAGTTCCCACTATGAGCGCATTGCTTGGGAAGACATTTACGAAATTGCCACAGCAGGGTTCCGTCAGCCTTCTGAGCGAGTTGCCTCCTATAGCTCTGGACGATCTTCTAACGAAGCTGCGTACCTACTACAACTGATGATGCGAACTTTGGGTTCCAACAATTTGGCGGACTGTTCTGATTTGTGCCATGCCCCTTCTACGGTTGGACTCAAGCAAGTATTTGGCACCAATACGTCAATTGTGAGTCTGGAAGGCTTGAAACAAGCAGATTGTGTTGTCCTGGCAGGCTCCAATGCCAGTTACAATCATCCCCGCTTGATGAATGAGTTGATTAAACTACGCGATCGCGGCGGCAAAGTCATTGTCATCAATCCCGTCAAAGAGATTGGCCTAGTTAAATTTGCTTCCCCCGCTTTTCCAGTGAAATCTCTCTTGAGTGGATCAGAAATTGCATCCCTCTATCTCCAGCCGATCCCAGGTAGTGATGTGGCTCTGTTTGTGGGTATTCAAAAAGCATTAATTGAGAACAACCAAGTTGATCACTCGTTCTTGCAGGCTCATACAGAAGGATGGGAAGCGGTTATCGAACAGGCGGGATCAACCGATTGGCAGATAATTACAGCCACCTGTGGGGTGTCTCAACCTGAAATTGAAGCGGCGGCGACCTTGATCGGCACTGCCCAGCGAGTCATCTTTGCCTGGGCAATGGGAATTACCCAGCATGAAAATGGCGTAGATAATGTCTACAGCATTGCCAATACCGCTTTACTGACGGGGAATGCAGGCAAACCAGGGGCTGGCGTCATGCCCGTGCGGGGGCATTCCAACGTTCAAGGGTTTGGCTCCATGGGGGTAACGGTGAGGCTGAAAGAAGAAATCCGAGTAGCCCTAGAGAAACTGCTAGGGCGATCCCTCAATTTGAATGCAGGCTATCATACCCGACATTTAATTGAAGCTGCTGCTGCCCATCAAATTGATACGTTGCTGTGTCTGGGTGGGAATTTGTACGGGGCTAATCCTGATGCCTCCCAGGCAAGACAAGCTCTGGGTAACATTGACACTATTGTGTATCTGGCGACAAAACCAAACTTAGGGCACTTTCACGGCCTAGCCAAACAGAACACGATTATCATTCCAGTCCTGAATCGATTTGAAAATCCCCACAAAACCACGGTGGAGTCAGGCAACAACTTTGTGCGGATGAACAGCGAAGGCACGACTCATCTTAAGCAGGCTGATTTGATTTCGGAAGTAGAATTTCTGACAGAACTCGCTCATCGCATTCATGGCGACTATCCGGTAGAGTGGCGGAAGTTACAAGATACCCGATATGTCCGCCAGTTAATCGCCCAGTGCATCCCTGGGTATGAAAAGATGGCCGACATTGACCAAAACCAAGCAGAATTCACTATTTCTGGCAGAATTTTCACTGAACCGCAATTTAAGACGCCCTCAGGGAAGGCTCGGATGATGATAACGCCTTTGCCGCAGTTAGCCTTACCCAGCCCCCAAGAGTTCGGAGTATCTGAATCCGTCAATGGCATCGTCGTGGCCTTGATGACCGGACGCAGTTATTCCCAGCACAACACGGTGGTCTACAAAATCGGTGACCCGTATCGGGGGATGCCCCATCGCAATTGCATTTTAATGAATCGGCAGGATGCTGAAAGTGCTGGTTTACAAGAACATCAGCGGGTGACGGTGCAAGGGGATGCCGACAAACTGGCAAATGTCGAAGTCATCTATGGGGCTGTGCGTCAGGGTGGAGCGGTGATGTTTTACCCCGAAGTGAATGCAATTTTTAAAGCAAAGCTAGAAGAGCGTTCCGGTACGCCTGCCTATAAGCGGGTACCTGTGTTGGTTCACGGTTAAACATATAGCTTAATTCCCGACTTGTTTGGCTTCATCATCTTGCATGCGTTGGAGTTCTTTCATGGCGTCTTGGTATCGCTGATCTCCTTGTTGCTGATAGAGATCTGCTGCACTTTGAAAATCGACCTTGGCTCCGTCTAGATCGGCCAAGGCTTCTTTCACAAATCCTCGGTTGAAGTAGACCAGTGCTTGCTTAGGGTCTAACTGCAAGGCTTGATCATAGTCTACTAGGGCAGCCTGATATTCTTTAAGACCATATTTTGCCATCCCGCGCTCATTGAAGGCATCGGCATTGGTTGGATCAAGACGAATAGATTCAGTAAAGTCGGAGATCGCACCGACATAATCCTTCTGTTGATACTTCTCGTATCCCTTTCTCAGCAATGCTTCTGCTCGTTCTGTAGTAGAGGTGGTCATCAAATCGGTCATCGGCTCTAAAAGGAAATAGCCAAGTCCTGCCACTGTGCTAAAACCTAAGAGTGCGATCGCAGCCCCCGTCAGAACCTTCCGCGAGGGATGAAACAGTGCCTTTGCTTTTGCAACAGGTCTAGCAATAGAGACCGCCGCTGGCAGCGCTGGAGCATTGTTGAGATCCCGCAACACCTCTTGAGCCGACTGATAGCGCTGGGCGGGTTCAATTTGCAATAACTTATCAAGAATAGCCCGCAACTCAACACTTAAGGGCTGGGAAATGTGACGCTGCCAATTTTCGCTCCACAGGTAATTGAATTCTAGGGATAAATGATAGGGCGAGATATGACTTAGCAAATGAAAACAGCTAGACCCTAAACCATACAAATCCCCCACGGGGGTTGCCCGACCCCGTTGGATCTGCTCTGGGGAAGCATACCCAGGTGAACCAACAATGGTGCCTGCCCCGGCATGGGTCTTCGCTGTTTGCTTTAAAAGCTTAGCCACCCCAAAATCGATCAGCACATGTTTGCCATCTTGGTGGCGGCGCATAATGTTATCGGGTTTCAAGTCCCGATGGATCACCCCTTGCTCATGCAAACTTTGCAGAAGGGGCAAAACATCCAGCAAAACCTGTCGAATTTGCCGTTCATTAAAAACGCCCTGCTTCTCTAGCAATTCCAGTAAATTCAACCCATCTACATACTGCTGCACCAAATACAGACTCTGGCCTTCTTGAAAATAAGCCGTCAGTTTGGGAATTTGGGGATGATGACCCAACTGCTGCAACTGCTGGGCTTCGCCCGCAAACATATCAATGGCTTTTTGCTGTTCCCAAGCATCTTTGGCCTGGTAGGTCAGCTTTTTGACAACGCACCATTCATTCAACTTGTCTGTATCTTTTGCTAAATAGGTGCTGCCAAATCCACCTTGACCCAGGGGCTTAATGATTTTGAAGCGATCGCGCAACAAGGCAACCAAAGGTGCACCACATTGCTGGCAAAACTTATGGGAGTCAGGATTAATGGGTTTCTTGCAATCAGGATTCAAGCAGCAAACCATCTCCTCATCCTTGCAGCTAAAATTTGTGACTTTCAAGATTTCCAGGCTAGAAACGTCTGTCACTGTCGTTAATGTTAACTGTAACGCCGCTGTCTAGATTTTGCAGCACGCTAGAACTAAAAAGACCGGTTTAATGTCGCTGGGACAGATAATCATGACGAATAAACCAATCAACAGCAGCTTTTAAGGCCAGTTTAACCGAGGTTTGGGGCAATTCAAGGTCTTGAATCGCCTTGGCTGGATTATAAAACATCCTTTGTTGAGCCATTTGTACCCCCGCTAAGGGAACCGAAGGAGTCTTCCCCAGAGTTGCTAACACCCGTTCATCTAGCCAAGCTGTTGTTAAGGGAATCCAGGCAGGAATTTCCCTTTTAGGAGAAGAAATTCCAGTTAATTCCGCTAAAATAGCCAATATTTGGGCAAGAGTTAGGTTTTGATTCCCTAAAATATAGCGTTCTCCTGTTTTTCCCTTCTCTAGAGCCAAGAGATGACCCTTAGCGACATCTTCAACATGAACTAAGTTCAACCCGGTATTCAGATAAAACGGCATTTGACGGCGTAGAAAGCGCAGAATGATCTCTCCCGTTGGTGTGGGTTTAATATCCCAAGGACCAATCGGCGTACTGGGGTTGACAATTACAATATCCTGACCCAGCTTGATCGCGGCTTGGGCTTCTTGCTCAGCCCAATACTTTGATTTTTTGTAATCCCCTATTAATTGATCGACTGGACTTTGATAGGTTTCATCGGCAATTCCATCTACTTTGACGCCAATAGCCGCCACAGAGCTGGTATAAACGGTGCGTTCTATCCCCGCTTGACGGGCTGCTTGCAAGATATTGCGGGTACCCATGACATTGCTGTGGTAGAGTTGCTCACGATCCGCTCGCCATAGACTATAGTGGGCAGCCACATGAAACAAAACCTGGCAACCTTTCAAATGCTGACTCAGATTGGTATCGGTAAGATCTCCCCTTACCTGTTCTACTGGCAAATCCTGTAAATTGTCCAAGGGACTCTGAGGACGAACCAAGGTTCGTACCTGATGTCCCTCTGCCAAGAGTAAACGCAGTAAATTAGCACCGACAAATCCGGTTGCCCCGGTTATGAAAACCTTTAATCCTGCTGCCATAGACGATTAGGACTCATAAATCAGCGTAGGCTCCGCTGTACAAACAGTTATTCTGAGAGGCCACCAATGAGCTTGAGCAGCTCTGGTAGAGGAGTTTGGCTATACAGAAAGCCGAGGATATCCTGCAAATTCCCTAAGTTCCCAGGGAGGCTGGTTACCAGGGTATCGCTAGCAACAATCCAGGGCCAGTCTAGCGGTTGGAGGGCTACAGGTTCTCCTGTGTTTTTCCAAACCTGCTGCATCACCCGCAGAAATTCATGGGCGACAACACCATAGGCAATTGTACCCGGATGAATAGCATCTAAGCCAAATACCCCCCCTTTATACTTTAGTACTCGATCTTGGGTGGTAGGATTGGCCTTTTGCTGGGAACGCCCACCTGGGTTAGGTGCTGATATTGAGGGCTAAAGCTGGGATTCAGGACTCGACGGATTGTTCGGTCTTGGGCTTGTTCTAATATCTGCCGGAGCAACGCATCGGTGGGCGGGGGAATGTGGGGGCGACAACTCTGATCAGAAACTTGGTAACAGTCGCCGAGCTGGAATCCCCAAACCGCTAAGGATCCTGAATCAAATAAACTGTAAAACTTGCCAGCCTTTTCTGCTCTCATTTCCAAAGCAAAGGGCGTTAGGATCTTCTTGACCTATAGAGTAGTGAAGAGTTTTCATAGACGTGAGAGGACATTGGCTTTGTACACCGATTCAGTGAGGCTCCATGCAAATTTATCGATTGCCTGCTTTTTCGGATAACTATATTTTTGTTCTCCACGACCCGGAACAACAGATCGCTGCTGTGGTTGACCCTGCCGATCCTCAGCCCGTTTTGCAGAAATTACAGTTTTTGCAGGCTGAACTCGTCGCCATTTTCAATACCCACCATCATTCTGATCATGTGGGTGGGAACCGACGTTTACTTCAGGTGTACCCTCATGCAGTAGTTTATGGGGGTGAGGGCGATCGCAGCAGAATTCCTGGACAGCATTATTTTCTCAAAGAGGGCGATCGCGTCACCTTTGCCGATCGCGAAGCAGAGGTATTCTTTGTTCCTGGCCATACCCGCGCCCATATTGCCTATTACTTTCCCCCGATCGCCCCTAAGGATCTAGGCGAACTGTTCTGTGGTGATACCTTATTTGCGGGCGGGTGTGGGCGGTTGTTTGAAGGCACACCTACCCAGATGGTGAACTCCTTGAGTAAATTACGGGACTTGCCCGATCAAACCCGGATTTGGTGTGCCCACGAGTATACCCTCAAGAATTTGCAGTTTGCCCTCACTATTGAGCCAGAGAATATCCACATAAAACAACGATACCAACAGGTACAAGCAGCGAGATCGCATTCTCAACCCACCATTCCCTCTGTCTTGGGCATCGAAAAGCAAACCAACCCCTTTCTGCGTTGGGATCAACCAGATTTGATCCAGATCACCCAGAGTCAAGACCCCATCCAGTGCTTTGCACGTCTGCGCGGTCAGAAAGATCAATTTTAGGTGATTTCCAGGTTAGAAATTATCCGTCATTGTTAGTAGGAGCGAACGGCTGTTCGCTCCTACAGTGGTAAAAATTTTCCCAGAAATCACCTTAACCGAGGGCATTGAGACCACAAGCCACAACCGCTAAAATGGCCACACAGACGTAGAATGTCGAAACCACCCGCACTTCTGGCCAGCCCACTTGCTCAAAATGGTGATGCAGGGGAGACATCTTGAACAAGCGTTTGCCCACCCCATCGGAGCCTTTGGTGGCCTTGTAATAAGTCACCTGGGCAATCACCGATAGAGACTCTACTAGAAATAAACCACTCAGAATCAGGAGCGCCCCCAGGGTATTACTAATTAAACCCACTGCGGCTAAAGCTCCCCCTAAGGCCAGAGACCCCGTATCCCCCATAAAGACTTGAGCCGGGTTGTGATTATGGGTCAAGAATCCTAAACAGCTCCCCGCTAGACAAGCACAAAAAATCATGAGTCCCGGCCAGGTGGGGGCAACAACCAGGGCTAAACCGAGAAAGGCGATCGCACTCGTTCCCGCCGCTAAGCCATCCATACCATCCGTCAGATTCACAGCATTGCTTTCTGCCGCCACCACAAAAGTGGCTAAGGCCAAGAATAAGACCCCTATAGGCAGGGATAAACCCAAGGGCAAGATCACGGTACTCAGATCAGGACGGGTCAAAAACAACCACAATCCGAACAATAAACCACTTCCCAGCTCAATCCCTAACCTCAATCGAGCAGAAATACCCTGATTCGATTGCTTGCGGAGGACTTGCCAATCATCCAACCAGCCCACTAGTCCCAGACATAAAGTTAATACCGTGGCCGCGTTCACATTGACCAAGCTGGCGCTGGTGGCCAAAGCTACCCAGATGAGACTCAATCCCAGGGCAACGGGGATAAAAAAAATCCCCCCCATCGTCGGCGTCCCTGCTTTTTGTAGATGACTTTGGGGGCCATCTGCTCGAATCACTTGTCCTGCTTTCAAGGCTCTGAGCAAGGGAACAGCCCAAAACCCCAACAGGCTGACGATCAGTGCGCTCACCCATAAAGGAGCAATCACAGACAAAGCCAGATTCGCAATCCGACCGGAGCTGACATCTGTGGCTAAAGCTACCGCACTTAAACTGGCAAACAATACGCCATACAATTTCTTGCCAGACCCAGACCGGGTTGGCTCAGACGTCTTACTGACCACGACCATCTTAAATTACTTAATCCTCATCATCATCAAAATCATCACCACCCATGAGGGCAGTAATTTCTTCACTGTCATCTTCTTCTAAGGTCAATTTAGCGCGATCATCACCCTCGCGATCCATTAACCGACCTGACCCTTCTAACCATCCTAAAATGGATGCATCTTGCCGGGATGCCATGATGGGAGCTTTTTGTTCACGAGGTTGTTCACGCAGAGAAGGATTTTCCATAGTTCTGTTAGGGAGAGGGATCAATTAGCGTCAATGCCGCTTTTCATCTTACTCACAATATCTAGATTCCGCACAATTCATCAATAAAATATTCCTCCATCGACCCTAGAATACTGCTCCACCCTTCACTAGCTATCCAGCCTCACTCACGACTCTAATTCAGCCAATTCCATCCATCGTTCAGTGGCGGTATTGATCGCGGCAGTTAGTGTGGCTAAAGTGTTCGACAATTGTTGCACTTGGGAAAAATCGCTAGGTGGCGAATGATACAAAATTTGTTCTAACTTGGCTTTTTCAGCTTCTAGTTCAGGGATTTTCTCCTCCAAGCTTTCAAATTCACGGCGCTCATAGTTAGAGAGGCGGCGAGGGCGCTGGGAGGACTTCCGGTTTGCCTGAGCAGATGATCCTGGCAACGCCGTGGTCTCAGGTTTCATATTTGGGGGGGATGGAGGCTGGGCGGGGTCTACCTGGGAAGGCTTGGCCTGTTTAATGTCTAAATACATGGAATAGTTGCCGGGATAACGGCGGATCTGGCTATTCTCGATCGCAAAAATAAAGTCCACCGTCCGGTCTAGGAAATAGCGATCGTGGGAGACCACAATCACACAGCCCTTAAAGTCTTCTAGATAGTCCTCTAACACCGCTAGGGTTTGGACATCCAAATCATTGGTCGGTTCATCAAGAAGCAACACATTGGGGGCACTCATCAGTACCTGGAGTAAAAACAATCGTCGTTTTTCACCGCCTGAGAGTTTGTGAATTGGGGCATATTGCTGATTGCCAGGGAATAGAAAACGCTCTAGCATCTGGGAAGCAGAAATCAGGCTACCATCGGCAGTTGTGACAAATTCCCCGATGTCTTTAATATAGTCAATCACCCGCTGTTCTTGATTGACTGCTGCTAGTAAGGCTTCAGAATGCTGATCGAAATAGCCGATATGAATCGTGGTGCCAATCGTAACTGTGCCTGTATCAGGTGCAACCCGACCGCTGATCAGATTCATGAGGGTCGATTTGCCCGCCCCGTTGCCGCCAATGATGCCAATTCGATCCTCTGGACTGAACTCGTAGGAGAAATCCTGAATTAAGGTGCTTCCGTTATAAGCCTTAGAAATATCCGCCAATTCAACGACTTTTTTGCCAATTCGGCGTCCAGGGGTATCGATTTCAACCTTACCTCGCTCTTCCTTAAAGGTTTGATCTTGCATCGCCTGAATGCGATCGATCCGGGCTTGCTGCTTCGTACTGCGAGCTTTAGGTCCGCGTTTGAGCCACTCCAGTTCTCGCCGCAGAATGCCCTGATGTTTGCGTTGGCTTTTAGCTGCGGCGGTTTCGGCTAGGGCTTTTTTCTCTAGATAATAGGAATAGTTACCCGCGTAGGTGTAGAGATCGCCGCGATCAATCTCCAAAATCCGATGGGTGACTTGATCTAAAAAGTAGCGATCGTGGGTGATTAAAACTAGCGCACCCCGATAGCGTCCTAAATAGCTCTGCAACCATTCCACCGACTCCGCATCCAAATGGTTGGTCGGCTCATCCATTAACAGTAAATCTGGCTCTGAAAGTAGAGCGGTGGCCAAGGCAATTCGCTTGCGATATCCCCCCGATAGATCTCCCACCCGAGCTGCAAAATCCGTAATCCCCAATTGGCTGAGAATAATTTTGGCGTTGGTTTCTAACTCCCAAGCCCCTGTTGTTTCCATTTGCTCTGTCACCCTGGCCAGTTTTGTCATTAGAGTCTCTAGCTCTGCCCCTTCTACGTGAGCCATGCGATGGGTGAGATCTTCATAAGTGCGAACCAAGGTCATTGAGTCACTGTGGTCATTGAAAACCTGATCCAAAACTGTGCGCTCCTCATCGAGATCAGGTTGTTGAGGCAGATAGACTATATGGGCACCGGATTGGACTTGTCGCTGACCCCCATCAATGGACTCTAGGTCGGCAATCATCTTTAGAACCGTGGATTTACCAGAACCATTCACCCCAATCAGCCCCACTTTGTCCTCTGGCTCAATGCTAAAGCTGGCTTCGCGCAGAATTTCCTTGATGCCAAAGTCTTTACGAATGGATTGTAGGGTGACAATGCTCATTTGAATCGGAATTGAGACAGCAGAAGTTTCAACCTTGAGAGGATTCTACCCACAGCTTCGCCAACACTCTAATTGTAAGAGGTGAAGCAAAACGATGTGGACATCAGATAGCTTTGTGGAAGCTGAGGCTAAAATAGGGTCACCGGAGAAGTTAAATCATCGGCATATCAATTAGGAAGGGAGGCTACCCTTTTCATTCAGAAATACTATCCTAAAATTCAGATCTTTCAGACCTGAGATCTCTGGCTCAGAAAACCATCATGATCCTACGTTTCCTTGTGCTCATTCCGCTTTTTTTGTGCCCATCTTTAATCAGTTGCTCCCAAACGGATAGGAAGTCCCACGCGCTTTCTCCCAGTAGTCCTTCTCAAGTGGTGGGTAAGACTCCTGGAGAATATACCGATATTGTTTTCCCCAAAGATTCGGGGGTGCTGGATGTGACCCGCTATGGGGCTGTTCCCAATGATAATAAAGATGATACGGCTGCGATCCAAAAAGCCCTCAACCAGGAAGCCAATGGCAATCGCATTATCTATCTTCCCAAGGGCACTTACTTGATTTCAGATCGCCTCAATTGGCCTCAGGGCGATCGCAGTGGGCTTGAGCATAAACGAACCATTCTCCAAGGCCAGAGCCGCCAGGGGACAGTGATTAAACTAAAAGATGGTGCTGTTGGGTATCAAAATCCGAAGGCTCCCAAAGCCTTAATTTGGACAGGAGAAGCTCCTGCACAGCGTTTTCGCAATGCAATTCGCAATTTAACCGTGAATACCGGGCGCAAGAATCCTGGGGCAATTGGGATCCAGTTTATTGCGAACAACCAAGGAGAACTCAGAGATGTAACCATTACCTCGGAGGATGGCCAGGGAGTCATGGGTTTAGACCTGAGTTATACCGATGAGATTGGGCCGATGTTAGTGAGCCATCTGCTCGTCTCTGGCTTTGACTATGGGATTAAATCGTCTTGGCCAACGGCGAGTATCACCTTTGAGAAAATTGTCCTCAATAAACAAAACGTTTTAGGTTGGGAAAATTTTGGTCAAACGATCTTTATCAAGGGATTGCGCAGTCATAACGCGGTGCCTGTTCTCAGAAACCTCAAAGATAGCCCTGGCAGCGTTGTTTTAGTGGACGCAGAACTGATCGGCACAGCCGGGGCATCGAAGTACCCTGCCCTTCAAAACGAAAAACAGATGTTCCTCAGGAATATTAAAACTTCTGGCTATGCCAATGTCGTCCAGCATCAAGATAAAGGTCGAGGGAATGAACCGGGTGTGGCGGCGGCGAGTGTCAGCGAGTGGCTCTCCCATGGCGACAAACCAGTGACCTTAAGCAAAAGTCGGCCTACCTCCCTCAATTTGCCCATGCAAGATCCACCTGAAATTCCCTGGGATGCCCTTGGCCAATGGGCTAGTCCACTGGAGTTTGGGGGAGTTCCTAATGATGAGCAGGATGATACGGCGGCGATCCAAGCTGCGATCGATTCTGGGGCAACCACAGTTTATCTGCCCAACGGCACTTGGCGGATTCGTGGCAACTTAATCGTGCGACAGAACGTTCGCAGGTTGATAGGTACTGAAGCAACTTTATCTAGTCAGGATAGCGCCACCCTTCAGATTGCTAATGGCAAGTCCTCGATTGTTAAATTAGAGCGGCTCGATACACGAGGCATCATTAACCTATCCCATGATTCTGAGCGAACCCTTGTACTCTCAAGCCTGACCCTAAGCAGCAAATATTCTAATACAGGTCGTGGGGATATATTTATCGAGAATGTGGTGGGGGGACCTTTTTACTTCCGTCAGCAAAATGTGTGGGCGCGTCAGCTCAACCAGGAAACCAATACTGAAGAAACGGCTGATGAAGCCAAAATTGTCAATGATGGTGGCAGTCTGTGGATCTTAGGTTTAAAGACTGAACGAGCAGGTACGATCATTAAAACCATCAACCAGGGCAAAACAGAGGTAATAGGGGGGTTCATCTATTCAACGGGTGGATCAAAGATGAAGCCTGCCTTTGTCAATCAAGAGAGTTCCCTCAGTTTAGCGGGTGTAGTGGAACGAAACTTCAACAACCAACCGTTTCGCATTTGGGTTGAAGCCATTCACGGTGGCAAAAGTCAAACCTTAACCCCAAAACAAAGAGAGACAGCGCCTTTGTTTGCTGATTACTAACCTGCATTCTTGATGAATCCCACATTCCGCTTCTTAACTTTGATCGAGACTGTAGCGATGTTTAACCCCTACTGGAAAATAGTTGGCATCTTCATGGGGTAATAAGTGAATTTGTGGTGTTTGATATTCTTCTGGCACATAATGCGCAAATTCACTATTGAGTCTACGTAACTGCTGCAAAATTGAATGGGCGATCGCACTTTCCTTCTCTAGGCTTGATGTCTCCCCAGGGGCTAGTTCGACCCGGATAACTAAATGGGTGTTTTGATCCGCATCGGTTTCTAACTGCATCACAAATTTGCCCGTGACCCCATCACAAATTGCGGGTTGCTCTAACCCCACCGTTACATTCTCAGGATAAATATTGGCCCCAAAAAACGAGATTGTGAAATGAGAGCGGCCAAACACATAGACAAAGGGTAATGGGCGAATCGCGGCATTGCCTTGCTGGTTCAGGGTTGCGATCGCATCAAAGCCATGACCTTTCAGGAATTCGATCATCTGCTCAAAGGGAATTAAGCCCCCTTGATCATTAATGTGATATCGAATCAACGGGATACCATTATCCCCTGAAAACAGCAGCGTCCCCTCCTCTGTGATCTCGAAATAGCGACTGCTAGGATCATATTGCACCAGGGTCGGCAACCTCGCCTCCCCAAAGCAGGCTGTCGCCACCGCCGGATGAGCTACCAAAAACCGCCGGATACAGATACTCAAAGGGGTTTCATTTCCCAGAATCCCGGCATCAGCCGTACCATACAAGCAGGCAGAATCAAAACAGGGTTGGGTCGATCCCAGGCGCGTCCCAACTAAATCTCGCCAAGCCTCACTAAAGACTTCTCCAGCCATCACCCATTTGACATGATAGTGCGGCCAAGGTACCCCTGCCGCCCACCCCGTATCAATCACATCTTTGAGAAAAGGCGGATACCCCAACAGTACCACCTGTTCAAAGTCTGTGCCTAAAGCCTGAACCACTCGCAGAATTTCGGCTTTATTGTTACCGGGTGTGATCACGGTGAGGGGATAGCCTTTGCTGGCTAACAGTCGGCAACAGTTGGCAGTGTACATGCCCCCCACCCACGTTCCCAAGGCAAAACAAACCACCGCCAGAGTCCGCTTGCGATCCGCAGCAAAGCTGTCCCTGAAGACTTGTTCAAAGCGGGTGGCCATCTTATATTCATCGGTGACAAAGCGAGGCCAAAAGGTCGGCTGGCCTGTAGAACCCGAAGAAACAGCAATCATATCGCAGGCTTCTAGCTTACCCCCCCGACAAAGCTGCCCTAAGGAAAAACGGCGCAGATAATTGTCCTTGGTTATCAAAGGCAATCCTTGAAAATCAGCCAGGGACTGAATGTGATCCGGTTTAATGCCTTGTGCTTGCAAGAAAAGTTGATAGGCAGGTACCTCCGCTACAACTCGATGAAACAGGTTGAGTACAACCTCAGTGGTAACATCGGGCGTAGACGTAGCAATCAGAGCATCTAGGGGTGTATGCAGAAACGCACTGAACGCATTGACGGTCTGTTGCCTGTGACTATTTTCCATCGGTCTGCTCGACACCAGGGTTGAGGGATTTAGCCTAGGAAGTTCTTGTCTCTAAACAGCAAATCTCATCCAAAGGTTTAACTTTGCGGCTGAGGTGGAACTTTTGCTGTTTGCATCACTTTAATTAAATCGGCGAGAGACACCTTAAGCTGCAGCCCTGGATCGATTGCGACTAGACCATCGGTTGTCTTTTCTAGGGTTTCAAAGTGCAGATGAGGACCTGTGGAATTGCCCGTACTGCCGACTAAACCAATAAGGGTGCCTTGGGAAACCCATTGACCGGGCTGCACATAAATTTTGGATAAGTGAGCATAGCGAGTTGCCGTGGGGCCTTGTTGATGCTGAAGCAAAATAGATAAGCCATAGCCACCCATAAAGCCTGCTGTTTCCACCTGCCCAGGGAAAGCTGCTAAAACGGGTGTCCCCATTGGGGCTGCTAAGTCGGTACCAGCATGGAAACTAGATTCCCCAGAAATGGGATGCACCCGCCACCCAAACGCTGAGGTAATCGATGCAGGCATGGGCAAGGGAAAAATCATCCGTTGTTGATTGGGAACCAGCCACTTTAAGGGGTTGGGAGCAGGAGGCAAGAGCTGTAAAGAGGGTGACGATGATGTAAATGGATTGAGGGCAACGGGGGCATTCTTGCCCCAAGGTGTGGGGGCTACCGTAGGTGCATAGGCCGTCCATCGCGGTGCCGAAGGAGATGGGGCAGAATAGGACGGCTGTGATGCTGGAGCAGGGCTATAACCAGAGGTAGGATAACCCTCAGATTGGGAGGCGGTTTGCACCCCAGAAGGACCACAGAGGGTGGCCGCTAGTACTGGGTCAATATTTAAATTGGCTTGACAGCCAGAGGTGCTCCCCAGTAAGACAGGTTTGTCTGATTGAGGCGTGGATGCGGTTTCACCACTATCATAGGGTTCAGGATCAATATAGGCATTCTCAGCGGGTTGCTCTGCTGGCGTTGCTGGTGCTTCTGCTGTCTGGGGCATGATTTGAGGAGAAACCCCGACAGAGCCTGGCTCTGGTGCAGCAGTGGGGGGAGATAAAGGCAAGGTGATGGGGGCTGGGGCTGGTTCCACGATGGGTTCAGCAGGGGCTGGGTCAATAAAAGAATCTGCTGGTGCTGCTGGGGTGATGGCTAGATCGGCGGGCACAGTGGCAGGCAGGGCAGGGCTGCTTTCTAGATCCACGGCATAGGCTTGTGTTTGGCTGAGGGACAACGCACCTACACCCAGTGGCACGCTCAGCCATCCGCAGAGTAGTAATAGCGATTTAGCCCGAACCCCGACACAGTGGGAGTGATGTATCATACCAATTCGATCCTCAGAAAGTGTTCAGATAGTTGTAGGCGATTCAGAATCAACGGAAAACACATCAACAAAGCCAAGGGAGAAGAAGATTAATTTCAATCCCTAAAACCAGCAAAGCATACCTGCTCAAAAATAATCAACCTTCTTAAGGGTGGCCAGGGGTCAATCCATTTGCCACAGCCACTATCACAACCTGTATCCTTATCATTCCAGACTGTTACAAACCCAGGCGTTTGACTAAGTCCTCTTGGGCGCGATCGCAATTGGCTGGATAAATCTTGACTAGACTTAAATAGTCAGGCAGCAAGGCATGGATGCCGTGGGTTTGCCAATACAGATAACCCTGCTCCAATCCTTTTAAAGTTACTGCTGCTAGCTGTTCTAAAGAATCTATAGCAGGAGCAGCGGACTGTTGCAAGATCGTCTGCAAATTGATGGCTTGCTGGGGAACCTGATTTTGCCAGTTGATGCCAATGCCAATGACCGCGGTCTGGATATGACCTTTCTGGCTACTGGTTTCGGTGAGGATGCCACCTAATTTCTGCCCACAAACGAGTAAGTCATTGGGCCATTTTAACCAAATAGGAATGTGGTGTTCTCGAAACAACCGAGCGATTCCCCAAATACTGGCAACGGTAATTTGGGCGGCTTGGTTCGCAGGGATTTGGGGTGCGATCGCTACCGATAAATACAATCCTCCCCTCGCTGAGTCCCACATTCGTCCCCACTGACCCCGCCCCGCTTGCTGCTCAGCAGCAATCACGGTGGTTCCAGGTTGAGCCCCCTCCTGTAGGAGTTGCCATAGCTGGGTACTGGTGGAATCTAAAACCTCATAATGATAGAGGGGAAGCCCCAACTGTTGAGTCGAGAGGTGATGCTGGAATGTTTGTTGATCAAATACCACAAGAGTTGAGTCGCACTGGAGCCAATTTAAAGTGCAGCCCATGGAAACGGCAGCAGGCACGCTAGCATGGGTAATGAGTTTAGCATTTTTGAGTTCTAGTCATCCTACACAATCCTATGCATACCTGGAATTGGCAGACCTATGAGGGCCGCGCTTATTTGACTTGTAGTTTGCTGGACTCTTGGCCCCACGGTTTTTTTACCCGCGAGTTTTGGCCGCAATTGCCCGCAGCGTTGGCTCCTTTGATCCAAACCCAGACCCAGACTTTCCGGGTGCAACAAGTGCATGGCAATCAAGTTCTCAGTACAGCAGAAGTGCAAACCTATTGGCAGCAATTACCCTGCCAACCCTCCCATCCAGACGAGGCTCCAGACAATACGGTTGATACTAAGCCAAAATATCCGCAAGCCGATGGTCTCTTCAGTCAAGCCAAGAATCAAGGGGTTTGGGTGTGTACGGCGGATTGTACACCTGTCCTGATCGCCGATACCCGCTCCAGACAGGTGGCTGCTGTACATGCAGGTTGGCGGGGCACAGCGGCCAAGATTGTTCCCGTTGCCCTTAACCGCTTACAAGAGCAAGGCAGTCAACTCCCCGATATCCGGGTGGCGATGGGGCCTGCGATCGCCGCTGATTGCTATCAAGTGACCACAGAAGTCGCCGCCCAAGTGGGCAGTACCGTCATTGCTCCAGAATTTTCAGACGCTTCTGATACAGAGATGACTGATCATCTGTTGCAACTAGAGAATTCACCGCTGCTTGCCGATACCGAACCAGGGCGAGTCCGCTTAGATGTGCGGCGGGTGAATGCCATGCAGCTAGAGCAGATGGGGCTGTTACCTGAACAGATTGCGATCGCACCCTATTGCACCTACCAATCCCCTGATCAGTTCTTCTCCTATCGGCGCGAACAATGCAAACAAGTCCAATGGTCAGGAATCGTCAGTTGCACAGGCAAACATGTAGTTGACGTTAACAAATGACGTGTGCTAGAGACCCGACTGGAGTTGCGATTGATCGTCTAACCATGGAAGGCTACACTTTTTAGACGCCGCACAGGATGAAACTCTATGGCAAAAGGCTATGACAGTATCGATAAAGTCGAGCTTAGTGCGGTTGTCGCTCTAAGGTGGCTTCCATGGTGTTGAGTAAGTAGTGATCGCTCATGATCCCGCTTGATAAGCGGTAGCGGTTGTCGGTAATCTGGTGGATGGTTTCAAAACCGCTGCGACGTTCGCGATCTCCCACCACCCAAAATCGCTGCACAATTGATTCAGGACCAATCCACCCTTCCCCTTCTACTTGACCCAATTGACTATGCTTTAAGACAAATGTGTACCGCTGATCATCATGGCCCAAACGACCACGATATTGCAGGATGATTTCGGGTGTACCCTGGCGAGCCACAGATGAGTCTTCTGGGAACAGCAACTTAGTAGCCATTGTAAACCACTGATCACAGCTCCAAGCGACTAATGTGCGCCCCCGAATCACAATGGGTTCATGATTCCGCTCCATCCATGTTCCTTGAAAAGTCCATCGACCCGCATCCATAAGAAAGGTGTGCGTCACAGTGGCAGTATCCTCTGACATCCCAGTCAGGTAAGGTTGATTTCTTAACCCTTAGGATGCCCATTTGTTTAAGTGCCTAGATCAAACGGAATGCAGTTCACCCAAGAGGACTGCATGCTGAGCACCCGTGACGGCGGGGACATTTCCAGGGATCTGATGATGTCGCCAATAGGCCAACGCTGCAAAGGCGATCGCTTCTTTGGCATCCGAATTTAGACCTAAATCCTCCGTCGTCAAAACTGAACTGCCCTCTAAGCGCCGCTGCAAACAATGGCGTAAATAGCTATTGCGACTCCCCCCCCCACAGAGCACCACCTGATCGGGGATCTGGGGTAAAAACTGGTTATAGCTATCGGCGATGCTGGCAGCAGTGAAGTTCGTCAGGGTGGCTAAGGTATCTGCGGGGCTGAGCTGATAGGGGGCAGCAGTTTGCAAACACCTCTGTAAATACTCTGGGCTAAATAATTCCCGACCCGTGGATTTCGGCGGCGGTTCCTGGAAAAACGGATGGTGCAGCCATTCATCGATCAAAGCTTGACAGGGATTTCCTTGAGCGGCCCAGGCTCCATCAGCATCGTAGATGAGTTTACCCCCAGAAAAGTGAGCCACTGCCAAATCGATCAGCACATTCCCAGGACCTGTATCCCAGCCTTTGACACCTCGACCCAATTGCTCTACCCTTGCTAAGGGGGGTAAATAGGTGACATTGCCAATCCCACCAATATTTTGCACACAGCGACTGTATTCAGGATGGCTGAGTAAACAGACATCTAATTTAGACACTAAGGGGGCACCCTGTCCCCCGGCGGCCATGTCCGCAGCTCGAAAGTTACTGATCGTGGGAATACCTGTTTGCTGGGCGATGACAGCTCCTCGACCCAATTGCAGCGTATAGCCTAACTGGTGTGGTTGGGGCGGACGGTGGAAAACAGTTTGTCCGTGAGAGCCAATCAGGGCAGCGGTCGGGGAGATCTCAGCTTGGATGGCTTGGGCAGCTTGGACAAATTGACTGGCGATCGCATCATCTAATACCGCCAACGCTTCTACACTGAGAGCTTGCCCTTGACAGATGTCTAGAATCTGCTGTCTGAGGGCAGGGGGATAGGGGTAGGTCTGAGCGGCAATCAGCTTCACCTGCAAATCCAATTCCTGCCCGGAAAAATCGACGAGGGCAGCATCAATGCCGTCCACAGATGTGCCACTGATTAAGCCAATCACCCGCATTGCTGCTTACCCTTCTCCCAGAGATTGACCATCAATGGATTCAGGCCACTTTGAATCAACAAACGGGTCATGGCGGAACGTCTCCAATCAAGTGCAGCCTAGGTTGATTCTATAGACCAGGAGTCGTCTGAGCAAATAGGGCTGCAAAATCAGAGGTAGGGGGGGCTTCTCCTTCTTCTCTGGTGACGACATCAAAGGCTTTATTGCGGGCATTGGGTTCACGCAGGGCTTGAACCACGACCTCAGCTACATCAGCCCGAGGGAGCTTGTGGGGCATATGGCTGTCTGGGATAAAGAAGGCATCATCTTTGCCCACTACAATCTCTCGACGGCCTCCGGGTTCATCAATTAACCCCCCGGCGCGGACGATGGTGTAAGGAATACCAGAGTCGATCAGGTACTGTTCTGCCCGTCGCTTCCAAATTAGGATATTGCCCTTGCCGAGGGTGTTGAGATAATGATTTTCATCTGTGCCGCCCATTGAGCCGATTTGGACAATATGCTCAATCCCAGCCGCCACCGCAGCATCAATTAACGTCTTTTGAGCGTTATAGTCGATATCTTCAGGGGTCTGACCGGGGGGAAATTCAAACTCTGGGCGTTGTCCAGGTTGAGGAGGTTCCTTCATAACGGGGATAGAACTCGACAGAATCACAAGAGCCTGACAACCCGCGATCGCTTGATCCACACTCTCTCGGTCTTTCATGTCACCGATGACCACCCCCTCCAGAGAGCCTAGCTTTTCTTGAGCCTTGGCTTCTGAGCGCACAAAGCTAACCACCTCAAACTCATCTGAGCGTTCACGCAGCTTCTGAACTGCGATCGCACCTGTTTGTCCTGTTGCCCCAGTCACCAATACTCTTTTTACAGCCATAGCTTCTCAGTCTCACCCCGCAAAATTAATCGAGTTTCTCTTCCTAAACTTTATGATGACTCTAACAGACTCAGGGCTACTGCTGTCGAGTAGCAATTCTCATTTTGGCCTGCAATGTGTCCAAACCCCCAAGCCTTCGACGAGGGAATGGACTGATTGACTTCTCAGACACCCTTAAGCTCAACTTTATCCATTTCGAGCCACCGTAGAGCTTTATAGAAGAAAGGGGTGAGACGAACGAAGTTCACTCTCACCCTCAAAAAATACTGTGTTTACTATTTCAGAGCCTCTTGCGGCGATCGTATCCTGCTTCTGCGGACTATTTTCATCTCGAATTTGGCAACACGTTCAGATTCTTCTCTTGGGCGCTATTCTATACTCTGTTATGCAGCGTAATAGGATAAGGTCAAGCTAAGGAATTGTTTGTCACTCGTAACATTCCCAGCTACCGTCATCATAAAAATCGCAATGGACATCATTAGGGTTGATCCGCGAGGTAATTTGAGAGTTTTGTTGAGCCTTTGCTGGCAGAGTCCAGGCAGCTCCAACAGTAGCAAGGGCAAAAGCAATGAAGAGGGTTGAAGTTAGTCCTTTAGTCATGGTAAATTCCTCCAGGTTTTGATGTTTGAGAGAGTGGCAGTAAAGTCCTCATAGCTCAATACAGTAAAGGATAGGTCTACTCCCCTCAGTGATTGAGATCCTAAAATGTGGTGATTTGGCTCAAAGCCTTGACAAAGAATCAATCCAGTGATGATCGCTATAAAAGCCAAAGAGGCAGAGTCCTGCAATTGCAGGACTCTGCCTCTACAACAGATGTCTGTTTTACCAGCCTTTAGGAACTTAAACAGGCACACGCATAGAATTGCCGTTTTGCGGAACAGTTGGCCTAGAATTGCTAATTTGCTGACTTAAATCATCAATTTGCTGAGTCATAACAGCTAAGGCCTGCTGAATTCCCTGGAGATCTGAACTAGGGGGTACTGGAATACCAGGCATTGTTCCTGGCAAAGGAATAGGAGGATTTGTGAGAATGGGTGGGTCAACAAGGGTATCAACATCCATCAAGCTAGCACCCGTGGCAGTTGGCACAGCAGTAAACAGTTGATCAAAATCATTCCCGCCTGCAGGTCCCGGTAAAAATGTGCCCCGATGCTCAGGGGTTAGCAGGAGTCTGGTAGGTGTTAGGGGGCCAGGGAACGGAAATGGAAGGCGTTGAAGGACAAAGATTTCCACATAGCCCCGAAATTCTAAATTAGTTGTATTCGGGTCTAGCGTGAGAATATTTGGCTGCAGAATAATGAGACCTGTATCCCCAGCAGCCAATCCAAAGTCATAGGTGTTTTGAGGGGTTAGGCTCTCAAAAACATTATTGCCAAGATTATCTCGAATTACTAATAACTGAGATAGATCCAGAGGGGGAGTGATTGCATTAAATCTCAATCTCAGCCGTAAATTTCGATTGGTTGGGTTGGCGACAGTTAGAAAATATCCTTGCAAGATTTTTCGATCTGTGTTGGGCAGCATGCCAGGGTTAGGCGTAATTGGTTTTAGCAATAACTCGAAAGTTGAAAGTAGCATACTTGGTGTCCTTCAGTTAGAATCAGTGACGCATGATAATCGAATCTAGGCACCAAGAATAGTGATGCAAATAATCACTCTTGGCGCTTAGACTATGAGATGCGTGAAGCATGGAAAACTAGTCAGTTCGGCAAACAAATTCTCTAGAAAAGAGATTTCAGACTTCAATTATTTAAATTCTGATGGATACTCTGATATCTAAAGATGAATGCACTTGAGGGCTGCTTGTGAGCCACAATTGACTTATAAAATCTATCAATACATTTGGAAAGTTTTATGCAAAGAATTGCGATCTCTCTCTTTATTTCCACCGATGCAGCGTGGTGTAGCCTAAGCTAGCTGGGTTAAATCAGCCATTGTAGCAAGCGCTCAAGGGATTCATATAGTTTTAAACATAAAAATTGCTCCGGAGACGACAATTACGGAGTCTAAAGTCGCTGATCCCCGGAGCACACACATGATAATCACTTATCATACTCATAAAAAGTAACTTATGCAAACTCAGGTAAAAATTGCTCCACCCATTAGCCGTTGGTAGCGAATATTTAGTTCAGATTGCAGCAGGGGCCAAGGGGCTAAGGAGGCATCTTTTTTGAGGACTTTTTCTGCAGCCTGACGAGCCAGTTCTAAGGTTTCTTGATCATCCACTAAGCTGGCTAAGGCTAGGTCGGGTAAACCCGATTGGCGGGTTCCCAAAACCTCACCAGGGCCACGAAAACGCAAGTCCATCTCGGCAATAAAAAAGCCATCTTGAGACTGTTCTAAGACGGCTAAACGCTGTCGCGCGGTGTCTGTTTTAGAATTATTCATGAGTAAACAGTAGGACTGATGCACCCCCCGACCGACTCGGCCTCGAAGTTGGTGGAGTTGAGACAATCCGAACCGATCTGCATGTTCAATTAACATGACGGTGGCATTGGGGATATCTACGCCCACCTCAACCACGGTGGTAGAGACCAAAATGTGCAGGGTGTGTTGGCGAAATTGAGCAATCACCGCTTCTTTTTCACGAGCGGTTAAACGACCATGTAACAGCCCCACTTGGAAGTTGGGGAAAATGGTGTTTTGGAGGTGTTCATGTTCTTGCACTGCCGATCTCAAATCCATTTTTTCCGATTCTTCAACGAGGGGCAAAACGATATAAACTTGCCGTCCTTGAGCCACTTCCCGCCGAATTAAATCGTAGGCATGGGTGCGATCGCGCGCCGTCAGCATTGTCGTTTGAATCGCCTGCCGACCGGGAGGTAGCTCGTCAATTTGACTGACATCTAAATCTCCATGTAAGGTCAGGGCTAAAGTTCTGGGGATGGGGGTGGCAGTCATTGTCAACACATGGGGATGTTGGCCTTTTTGTTGCAACAACGCTCGCTGCTGCACCCCAAATCGATGTTGTTCATCAATGACCACCAGACCCAAGCGATCAAATTCAACCTGCTCTTGGATCAAGGCATGGGTGCCCACCAGCAGCGGTAACTCTGCGGTTTTCAATTGTGCGGAAATTTGGCGACGTTTGGCCGTTTTGGTTGACCCCGTCAGCAGTTCGACGGGTAAATGCAGTTGATTAAACCACTCCACTAACTTGTGATAATGTTGTTCCGCCAAGACTTCGGTGGGAGCCATTAATGCGGTCTGATACCCCGATTGAATGGCAGACAGCAAAGCAATCACCGCGACGACAGTTTTGCCTGAACCTACATCCCCTTGTACGAGGCGATTCATAGGTTTGCTGGACTGTAAATCTGCCAGAATATCTTGTACCACCCGCGCTTGAGCCTGGGTTAGGGTAAAGGGTAAGACCTGATAGAACCGCTCGATCAGTTCGCCTTGGACGCTTAAGGGCACACTCTTTTGCGTTTGTTGCTGTTGCGATCGCCGTACCAGCATTCCCAATTGCAAGTAGAAAAACTCATCAAAAATCAGCCGCCGTCGGGCGCGATCTAAGGCTGCGCGATCCGGGGGAAAGTGGACTTCGGCAATAGCCGTTGCTAAGTCAATCAGGGCATAGGGTTGACGCAGAGCTTCCGGCAATGGATCGCGGAGCTGTTGGGTTGCAGGTAAGGCCGTTACCACCGCTCGTCGGACTAAATCTGGGGTGACGCCTTCGGTGAGAGGGTAGACAGGCACAACGCGGCCAATCATCATCGACTCGATTTTGTCCCCAGCGTGATTGAGTACCTCTAAATCAGGATTATCCAGAGTGATCCCATATTTGCTACTTTTAACGAGTCCTGATGCCGCCACCACTGCACCTGGTGGATACAGACGCTTTTGCTGTTCTTGCCAACCGCGATGGCGGAACCGATTCCCCGCATAGAATCGACTCAGTTTCACCTGCCCTGTGGCATCTTTGAGGACAAGCTCAAAAATGGTGAGTTTGGGATTGCGCGGGCTATTAAAGCAGTTGACCCGGCGGACAGTAGCAACAAGGGTGACCGTTTCCCCCACTTCTAGATTCTGAATCGGAACCTGATGGGCATAGTCAATATGGTCGCGCGGGTAGTAAAACAGTAAATCGCGGACACTATAGAGTCCTAACTTCTCTAGGCGCTGGGCGCTTTTGGGGCTGATACCCGCCAAGGAAGCGATGGGCAGATCCAAGGCTAATTTTGACGAAGTAGAGGCCAAACTTTGCGTTGCGGGTTGGCGAGGGGCGGGGAGGATCGGTGGCCTGACGATAATCCTTTTGGGTGCTGTAGAGTAATCGTCGGGTTTCGGCTACCAAGTGTTGGCGTTGCGGCAAGGAGAGATCGGCATAACCAGCAAATTTTTCAGCGATCGCCTGCCAGCGTCCTTGCAAAACTGCTTGAGAATGGTGAGGAACCGTTGACTCTAGACTGTGTTTAAGGAACTGACTAAATCGAAACTGTTTTCCTTCTAAGTCGCAAAAGCCTCGTTCTGCTTCTACGGAGAGCGCCTGTTGCAGCCTTACCCAATCGGGCAGGGAACCTGAGGAAGAAGCAATCGGGACAGAATCAGCCATGGACATCGCTGGACAGCGGTATTGCCCCTATTGTAATCATCAATCGCAGTCTTGAGCAGGCGATAGTGCGATAGGGTTATAGCGTTGAGAGATAGGAAGGTTATTCTCTAGTGGCCTAGACGGGTGGCTACAGGTTGCGATAGAAAGTGATGAAGTACTACAAGAAGACCACTGCTGAGATCTCAGTAGCACAGGCTGCCATTGCACAATTCACACAAACTTAGGTGGAACTAGGGTTGTTCACCCAAAAACCTATATTTCCGCAATATATTTTTACTCCAAAAGAGCCGCACCCAAAGGCATTTTAGCTATCCCCGTGTACACCCTAGCATCCTCCCAGGAAGCATCCAAAATGAATGAATTAAGACAGGCTTTGGAATTGGCCACAGAAGAGGAATTGCAAGATTTAACGGAATTGCTCTTTCGACCCAAATTTAACCCACTGGATTATCTGCAAGGGCAAACCCCTGAGCAGGTGCAAACCTGCGATGGTCTACGACCGACCGGAGGTCATCGCAAAACTTGGTTAGATGCCCTCGAACAGCGATTTTGCTTTGTCGCCGCCGATGGATTCACCGTTCTTCAAGGCAAAACCGAGACCCTCAGCTATCACCAAGTTTTAGTCCAAGTCAGTCGCCACCTGCGCCTGCGTTATTCTCCCACCCTGTCCACTACGGATCTAGAAGCTGAGATCTTTTTACATCTGATGCAGCAAACCTGGAAAAAGTTGCCCAGCGCAGAACGGCAAGCCCTGTTGCAGCGAATTCAGAACGCTTTAGCAACTACTCCTGTAGAACCTTTGCCCCTCAATTGTCAATCGGATCCCTGGCGCTGGCTGCTAGAAGGCGGCAGTGCCTTAACGGTATCATCGGTGGTGCGTCCTTTGATCTTACGCCAGATGGCTCGGCAATTTGCAGCCCAAATGGCTACCTACGCAGTCGCTCGCCAAGCGGCGGCCTCTACGATCCCTCAACTCGAAGGGCAATGGCTGCTGCAAGCCGCTCAGCGGGGGATGGCAGGGAATGTGGCCCGCTATGGTCTCTTTCGCGGAGCCTTAAGCTTGGTGAGTTCAGTCCTGTGGGTGGGGTTATTCGCGGATCTGGGCTGGCGGGCGATCGCAATTAACTATGGTCGGGTCATCCCTGCTATCTTTATCTTGGCTCAAATTCGTTTGATTCGAGGGGAATCATGCTGCCAAACTGTTTAAGTAATACCTGACATGTCCACTGACCTGCATACTTGGTTCGCGCCGTCTCATTTGATCCTCTTAGTGTTGTTGGCTGGCTTTGGTTTGATCCATAGTGGACTAGCCTCCCTGCGCCTCCAGGCCGAAAAACGTCTGGGGGCGCGCTTATATCGCATCATTTTTGCCTTAGCCAGTATTACCGCTGCTGTGATTGTGATCGGTTATTTTCTCAAGCATCGCTATGACGGGGTGCAATTGTGGCAAGTGCAAGGCATCCCAGGGGTGAAAGGATTGGTTTGGAGCTTGTCTGCTCTTTCCTTTCTGTTTCTGTATCCTGCTACCTTCAATCTCTTGGAGATCGCTGCGATTCAAAAACCCCAAGTTCACCTCTACGAAACCGGGATCATTCGCATTTGCCGACATCCCCAGATGGTGGGTCAGGTGATTTGGTGTATGGCTCATACTCTCTGGATCGGTACCTCTTTTACCCTGGCGACTTCCCTAGGGCTGATTGGCTATCACTTCTTTGGGGTTTGGCATGGGGATCAGCGTTTGAGTCGTCGCTATGGCGAAGCCTTTGCCGCCGTTAAAGCCCGCACATCTGTGATCCCCTTTCAGGCCATTATCCAAGGTAAACAGCACCTGCAATTACAAGAATTTTTGCGCCCCGCCTATCTGGGCGTCGCTGGGTTTGTGTGGTTGTTTTGGATTGCTCATCCTCTGATGATGCGTGCAGCAATGAACATTCGCTGGTAGCATGATCCCACCGCTTTATTTGAGAAAATCACCCTTGTTGATCGGTCTTAACCCATGCTGCCAGCCATTGAAGCACATACCTTTAATCAAGAAGTTTTAAGGTCTAATATTCCTGTCTTAGTCAGCTTTTGGGCACCTTGGTGTAGGGTTTGTCGGTGGGTTGAACCGTTACTGCACAACCTGCAACTACGCTCTGCCTCTGCCTTCAAGATTGTTAGCGTTAATGCTGACACCAATTTACATCTGGCCAGTTGCTATAAGGTCATTAATATCCCCAGTCTCTTGTTGTTTGATCGGGGTCAATTGGTGGAGCGGATAGATCACTTCGGTAGCCAAGCAGAAGCACAGCAACTGCTAGAATGTGCTCTTGATCAAATTGCGCGATCGCAGCTATCTACAGGGTAAGCTCTCTTTATAAAAAGCCCTGAATGCAGGCAACTCCCTTGCAAATGTGCTGCTCTACAGAGATTGGGGCTGCTGTTCAATGGGTCAATCTTAAGATTTGCCCGACGGACATGCCCCTGACAATATGTAACAATGTAAAATGTTTTACAAAGTGTAAAGTTTTTTATCGCGAATAGCGTCAACGATGGATTCGTTATACCAATATGCTTGGCTTATCCCTGTATTGCCTCTTGGCGGTGCAATGCTCCTGGGTTTGGGGCTGATCTCCTACAACAAAACCACCAATGCCCTGCGTTGGCTCAATGCTGCGCTGATTGTCTCTTTGATGGGGACGGCCATGGTTTTGTCTTTCGCCCTTTTATGGAGTCAAATTCAGGGGCATCAGCCGTATTTGATGACCTTTGAATGGGCAGCAGCAGGGGATTTCCATTTAACGATGGGCTATACCATCGACCATCTGACGGCGTTGATGCTGGTGGTGGTCACGACCGTTGCCTTTCTAGTCATGATTTATACCGATGGGTATATGGCTCATGATCCCGGTTATGTCAGATTCTATGCCTATTTAAGTTTATTTAGCTTCTCGATGTTGGGGTTAGTGGTCAGCCCCAACTTGGTTCAAATTTATATTTTTGGGAATTAGTCGGCATGTGTTCCTACCTATTGGTGGGATTTTGGTACGACCGTAAACCCGCAGCGGCGGCTTGCCAGAAAGCTTTTGTCACGAATCGAGTCGGTGACTTTGGCCTATTGCTGGGCATTTTAGGCTTGTACTGGGCCACCAATAGCTTTGACTTTGACCTGATCGGTGAGCGCTTGCAAACCCTAGTGTCGATGGGTCAATTGAGTGGCTGGGTTGCTGCTATCTTTGCCGTTTTGGTCTTTATAGGGCCGATGGCCAAATCAGCCCAATTTCCCCTCCATGTTTGGTTGCCGGATGCAATGGAAGGGCCGACACCCATTTCGGCACTGATTCACGCAGCGACGATGGTGGCGGCTGGGGTCTTTCTGATTGCCCGCATGTTCCCGGTCTTCGCTGGCGTTCCCCTGGCGATGCAATTGATTGCCTGGACGGGAGCGGTGACCGCTTTTTTGGGGGCTAGCATTGCGGTTACCCAGAACGATATTAAAAAGGGACTGGCCTACTCAACGATTTCCCAGTTAGGCTACATGGTCATGGCTATGGGAATTGGTGCCTATTCAGCGGGGCTGTTCCACTTGATGACCCATGCCTACTTCAAGGCCATGTTGTTCTTGGGTTCTGGATCCGTTATTCATGGCATGGAAGCGGTCGTCGGTCATAATCCGGCGTTGGCCCAAGATATGCGTTTGATGGGTGGCCTCCGCAAGTACATGCCCGTTACTGGGATTACCTTTTTGATTGGCTGTCTGGCGATTTGCGGCATTCCGCCCTTTGCCGGGTTTTGGTCTAAAGATGAGATCCTCAGTTCCGCCTATGCCGCTAACCCGATCTTGTGGTTAGTGGGATGGCTGACCGCCGGATTGACGGCATTTTATATGTTTCGGATGTATTTCTCTACCTTTGAGGGGGATTTCCGCGGCAATATTAATGCCCTACGCGCCCAAATGGACGGTCAGCAAGCCCCAGACCTGGCCCTCAGTTTTGGTCCTGGAGCCATGAATCCCCGTGAACTGACTATAGTACTGGAGGATGCCCATGAAAACCACGCTGCCCATGACGGCCACCATGCTGATGAACCCCATGAATCACCGTTAAGTATGGTTTTGCCCTTGATGGTTCTGGCTATCCCTTCCCTGGCCATCGGCTTACTAGGAATGCCCTTTAATAACCGCTTTGAAGCATTTATCTATGCCCCCGGTGAGGCCAAAGCAGCCTTAGAAGCTGCTGCTGAGTTTGAATGGCAAGAGTTTCTGATGATGGCGGGTAGCTCTGTCGGCATTGCTTTGATCGGAATTACGCTGGCTTCTTGGATGTATCGGACTTGTCAGATCGATCCAGATGCGATCGCCAATCGGTTTCCCTCCCTTTACGAGTTCTCCCTTAACAAATGGTTCATTGATGACTGGTACGATCGGGTGTTTGTCAAAGGTTGCCGTCGGCTTGCTCGTCAAGTGTTAGAGGTAGATTTCAAAGTCGTCGATGGGGTCGTCAACTTGACCGGCTTCCTAGCGGTAGTAACGGGTGAGGGCTGCAAATACCTGGAAAATGGCCGTACCCAGTTTTACCTCTTCGTGATCTTTATCGCTGTCTTGGGCGTGTCGATTGTCACTGCCCTTTAAGTTACACTCTTGAGAATCCTGTGGCTCACGCTTGTCCTTTCATCTCATCCATCGTTGCTAATCCGTCTTACAAAGATAGCGGTTTATGACTCTAGACACCTTTCCTTGGCTGACGACCCTGATCTTCTTCCCGATTGTGGCTACCGTTGCCCTGCCGTTTATTCCTGATCCGGGTGGCAAAGGTCGCCCTATCCGTTGGTATGCCTTGGTCATTGGCCTCATTGACTTTGTCCTGCTGGTCTATGCCTTTTACACCCAGTACAATTTTGCCGAGTCTGGGTTGCAAATGGTGGAACGCTATGACTGGATTCCAGCCCTAGGGGTGCAATGGTCTGTTGGTGCCGATGGCCTCTCCATGCCTTTGATCTTACTGACTGGATTTATTACCACCTTAGCGACTCTGGCGGCTTGGCCCGTCACCTACAAACCTCGGTTGTTTTACTTTTTAATCCTGGCCATGTACGGCGGCCAAATTGCCGTGTTTGCCGTTCAAGATCTACTGGTCTTTTTTCTAGCCTGGGAATTGGAACTGGTTCCGGTCTATCTGCTCTTGTCGATTTGGGGGGGCTATAAGCGTCTATACGCGGCCACCAAGTTTATCCTCTATACGGCTCTCAGCTCCCTGTTTATTTTGGTGGCAGGCTTGGCGATGGCCTTCTTTGGACCGGATCTCACCTTCGATCTGCAAGCCTTAGGGGCTAAGGATTTCCCTTTAAACTTCCAATTACTGGCCTATACGGCTTTCCTGATTGCTTTTGCGGTGAAATTACCAATCGTGCCCCTGCATACCTGGCTACCCGATGCCCATGGGGAGGCAACGGCACCCGTTCATATGCTTTTGGCGGGCATTCTTTTGAAAATGGGTGGCTATGCCCTGATTCGGATGAATGTGGAGCTATTGCCCGATGCCCATGCCTATTTTGCACCAGCGCTCATTATTCTAGGGGTGGTCAACATTATTTATGCAGCCCTGACCTCCTTTGCCCAACGAAATCTCAAGCGCAAAATCGCCTACTCCTCTATTTCCCATATGGGCTTCGTTTTAATTGGGATTGCCTCGTTTACCAATTTGGGGATGAGTGGTGCCGTTTTGCAAATGGTCTCCCACGGCTTAATTGGAGCCAGCTTATTTTTTCTAGTGGGGGCAACCTATGATCGCACCCATACGCTGATTTTGGAAGAGATGGGGGGCGTAGCCCAAAACATGCCCAAGATTTTCGCTATGTTTACCACCTGTTCAATGGCCTCTTTGGCCTTGCCAGGGATGAGTGGTTTCGTCGCGGAGTTAATGGTGTTTGTGGGTTTAGCTACCAGCGATGCCTATAGCCTGACGTTCCGCCTACCTGTGGTCATTCTAGCAGCAGTTGGCGTGATCCTCACTCCTATCTATTTGCTGTCCATGCTGCGCGAGATCTTCTATGGGTCGGAGAATAAAAAACTCACCTCCCATGAAAAGCTAGTGGATGCTGAACCCCGCGAAGTTTTTGTGATTGCCTGCTTGTTGATTCCCATTATTGGTATTGGCTTGTATCCCAAGCTCATTACCCAGATGTACGATGCCAAGACAACGCAGTTAGTCGCCTATATTCGTCTGTCTGTTCCCAGTTTGGTGATGCGGGGATCAACCTCGGTCGCCTCCACTTCTACCCATTTTGACCCAGAAGAAAGATATCAAGCACCTGCATTAAACGAGTCTAGCTTTTAGGTGCCCATTCGTTACCAATGGACGCAGTAAGATGTTGTATGAATGTCCATTCGGCGTCATTTTCCAAAGCTGCGGCTAACTCTTCCATGATGCCATTGATGGCCACTTCAATCCGTCGCCAATCGGGGATAAACGGCGCACCAAGAGGATATGGATTAAAATCATCAAGCGCTTTGTCCAATGCATGGGCAAAGATTTCAACAGCACTCAGTTCATGGCTAAAATGCTTCTTCCTGCTGGCCTATTGGGGGAGATCGCCCCATCCTAAGGAGCATGGCATGGATTAAATAAGCAGCAAATAGGTTGCAATCGTCTTTGAAACCTACAGAAGCCCCCAATCCCCTCTTGGAAGGGGTGCCCGCAGGGCGGGGTGGGTCTACCCAGATTTGAGCAATGCCAAAGCCACTCTTCAGCAATTACACTGAGGATTCCGTGTTTTTTTGCTAGTACAGAATATTGAGATGACAGAGCTAACTTTTCCTAAGCGTAGCTTTGTATGTAATTCTACTTATATTTTGTCTTTAATGTGAGAGCAACTGATAGTTTTGGGTCTATAAAGCATAGTTTTTGAGTTTATTAAGATGGTTTTTTGGATTTATAAAGCATAGTTTTTGAGTCTATTAAGATGGTTTTTGAGTCTATAAAAGTTCACTAAATCAATTAATTATTATAAATAGTTTGATTCTCCGAAATTGTTACCTGAAGATGATCATAGCTGTATGCAGGGTTAAATTTTGATTAAAAAGTGAAAAAAAATTTAAATTTTGCGGTTATCGATTGTTCAATTTTTACATTTGGTAAAATACTCACTGAAATTTTTTTATTTTCAGTCAAAGTTTCAGTGTCATTTCGGAGTTACTGGTGGGCATACTCACTCTAGACTATAGAAGTTATCAAAGCGATGTGCTCTTGTCACTCCTATAAAGACTATGTTTCTGGCGGTACAACCAAAACCTCGACCCACTGATAGCTATTACTTAAGTTCCCAGCTCATGATTACAATCCTCCTCACCTCATTTTCTATAGATGAAGAAGGCAGAGACTGAGCAATGAACCTAAGGTTTGGAGGATCCAGCTCAAAACCTTAGACAACACCAAGTCAGACTCAACCGACGGCGGGTTAACCACTACCCATCTCTGCCGAAGGATGTCTATCTTCCTTTCTGCTCACTACACAAAAACTAAAGACGACATCTATGACCCACGATACACCAAAGTCCAAAAGACCTCCACGAAAGCTGCGACCCCTTGCCATTGCAGCCCTTCTTGCAGGCAGTATCTTCCAACCCTTGTTACCCGCTCTCGCCGCAGGCACCGTCGCAGGCACGTCGATCAGCAACACCGCCACAGCCACCTATGATGACGATACCGATTCAGGGACAACGCCCGACATCAATGCTACGTCCAACACTGTGACGATTACCGTTGCTGAAGTCGCGGGTTTGACAGCAACCCCTGCTGGATTTAACGACCTAGATGGCGGTGCAGTAGAAGCAGGCGACACCCTAGAATTTATCTTTGATGTCACCAACGTCGGCAATGACACCACCAACATCCATGTCCCTGCCATCGGTAACCTGACCAGCCAGAACTTTACCCCCTCTCAAGTATTGGTTTCCACCAATGGTGGTGCCTCCTATGCCCTCCTGAGTACCTTCCCAGGTGGCATTGTTTCCGGCGTAGCCCCAGATGCCGTCATTAAAGTTAAAGTGGTGGGTACGCCCGCCGTGGGCACCCTTGCTGGGAATCCTGTCGGGGTCACTCTGGGTAATACGGGTCCCAACAACAACAGTGCCAGTACTCAGAACCAGCCCGATGCAGACGATACTGCTTTGGCCAATGAGATCCGTACCGTTGATCCCACCCCAGCAGTCACCACTGACAATCCCGTCAATGGTGAGCGGGAAGCCAGTGCCACCCAAAGCATTCCCTTTGCCAGCTCGGTCAGACCCTTAGCCTTAGCAACGGTCACCAAGATTGCTTCCAGCTTGGCTCCCGGTGCTACAGGGAATGCCAATGATGACTTGATTACCTATGACTTGGGCTTGACGGTTGAAAATACTTCCCCCAACGCAGCGTTTACCCCTGCCGATTTAGAAGGTACCACTATCAGCGTCGATGGTAGCAGTGTCCAACGCATCTTGGTTTCGGATGCGATTCCTGTGGGTACCCAGCTTTCTTCTGTCGGTACGGTTCCCTCGAACTGGCAAGTCGTTTATACCACCACGGCCACCACCACTGCTGCGGTTAATGCAGCTTGGACCACGACCGTACCAGGTGGCGGCTTATCGGCGGCAACCCGCATCGGTTTCATCTATACTGGGGGTGCAACCCTGGCTCGAAACACCACGGTTAGCCCTTTCCGGTTCACAGTGGAGAGCAATGGTGTCCCTGCGACGGGAGGTCAAGTCGCCAACGTCGCGCAAGCGTTTGGTGAAACCGTCGGTGATGCCACCAACGAGATTGTCTACGATGAATCTGGGGACAGCCAACCCAACAACTTCAACGATAATCAAACCCCCCCTGATAACACAGGTACCAACTTTAATCCAGCGACAGATAGTGGGGTGGCTAACCCCGTAACCCAGGGCACTGACACGGGCAATAACAATACGGGTCAAGGCTCTGCGGGTGAAGCCAATGTCGTTAATTTGGGGGCTGCGGCTGGCAGCGATGACATTCTCAATGGTCCCAATGGCACCCCTACTGCAACAGGACCGAATGGCGATAATGATGACTTCACCAACAAATCCACCACAGTTCCAGCCGGTGTTGGTCCCACAGGGACGTTTGATCCGGCTGCGGTGACCTTTACCAACACCATTTCCAATCCAGCGGGTAGCGGTTTTATCTCTAATGTTACACTCCAGCCGATTTCCCCCACCCAGGCTGACGCGGCTGATAACAGTGCTTTAGCAGGTCTGTATGGAGCAAACGCGGATATTCCCACCGGAACAACCGTGACGATCACCTACGATCCGACCCCTGGTAGCCCTGGCTCTGATATTCGCACCGCCACCTACACCTTCAACGGCACCATTTTTACTCTCACTAGCAGCACCACAGGTGGAAGTGGAGATGGCACGCCTACCCCCATCAATGTTGGCGATCTCGCAGCAGGTCAGACCGTCAACTACAGCGTTGCCGTTGATTTACCTGCGGGTGTGAGTCCGTTGGATGAAATTCCGATTCCCATTATTGCCTTCCCGGATGATGATCCGGCAGGCACCCCTGGGTATACCGGTGAGACCACCAACAATATCACCATTGACCGCTTGTATACCGGCTTCATGCAACTCACCAAAGAGGCTCAGATTCTGAATGCCAGTGGCCAGGTAGTACAGGCATGGACGTCCAATCAAGCCACCTTGAGTGCGGTTGAGGTTCGGCCTGACTACTTGATTGAGTATCGGATTACCTATAACAACATCTCCAAGCCTGTGAGTGGCTCTGGCAGTGTGGGTCTAACCGCCTACGAATTCAAGGTTGTTGAAGATGGTAATGCAGGCACCAACAACTGGGCAACTTCCACTAGCCACCAGAAAAACACCAGTGCGGCTCAAGGCACGATCAACTACTTCACCGATAGCGCTGATACTACTCCACTTACGACTTCTGATCCAGCCAGTGGCACCACAGTCGATAAGTACGAGAACGTTGTCGGTCAAGTTGATCCGACTCAATCGGGTCAGTTCCAGTTCCGTCGTCGCATCCGCTAACGTCTGGCATCGGGTTCATGGATTGGTTTCTTGACTCGATCCATGACCTCTAGAAGCTTTGCCCTTCATTTATTCCTTGCAATTTTTGAATTTACTAAAGGTTTACTAACCATGAAACGTCGTCTATCCATTGGTCTCAGCATTTTAGCTGTTGCAGTGGCTGTTCCTTTGGTCGGAGGCACCCCTGTTCTTGCCAACCTACAACAAGCAGGAGAAACCCTGGTCAAAAAGATTTTCCAGCCTCAGGTGAAACTAGTCCTGTCTGCCCAAAAGCAGGTTGTCATCACTAATGCTAAAGGTCAGCCCGAGAAGACCTGGCAAGCTTTAGCAGGAGAAGTGACGGTTCAGCCCGGTGATGTTCTTCGGTATACCCTCGTCAGTGAGAATACAGGAGACAAGGCTGCTTCTGAGCTGAAAGTGACTCAGCCCATTCCAGCCAAAACCACCTATATCCTGGCATCCTCCCAAGCCAATGGAGCCAAGTTGACCTACAGCATTGATGGGGGTCAAACCTTTACGGCTAAGCCTATGGTCAAGGTGACTAAACCCGATGGCACTGTTGAGATGCAGCCCGCTCCGGCTGAAGCCTATACCCATGTCCGGTGGGATTATAGCGAGTCGATCCAACCCATGGCTGCTGTTCAGGCGGTCTATCAAGTGACTGTGAACTAGGCAACGGATGAATAACGGATGTCACAGATGAGGGATCGGTGAGTGCCTTAAAACTCATCTGTTGCATCTGTTCTTAATCTGCTGCCAGATCATCTTTTTACAAGTATCTAAAAGCTTTTACCAGGTTTTGAATGCGACCTGATAGGAATTGTGCGGCCAAAAAAGTTGCTTTTGCGATGCTTTGATTTCTCAGCCTTGGCCCGATTTATAGAGTGTGCGATCGCCATCCCCTGACCCATCTTCACTTCATCTGACTAACCTAGAGGAACGTCCTTTCATGAGATATTCTCAGTTCCCTATCTCTACAAAACAAGCTTCCAAATGGCTACGGACTTGGAGTACTACCCTACTTTTCAGCAGTGTCCTCGCTACACCGCTATCGGCTCAGACGTCCTCTACCCTCCAGACTTCTGAATCCATCGTCAACAATACTGCTAGTTATTCCTACACCGACGGTGAGACCAGGGATCGTGTTGGAGGTTCGACTAATGGGGTGCAGAATCCCATTGGGCCTTCTTTGACTGATCCGAGGGGTCAGATCCTGAGTTGTGGTGGAAAACGCCTTGACGATTATACGGGTTTTTTTGTAGGGCTTTATGAACCCAATCCGAGTGATCCTACTGGTACTGAACTCGGTCGCTTAGTGGCATTAACGCGAACTGAGGTGCCGGATCAACCTGATAATACCATTCCCCTAGGGATCTCTCCGAATACCACTAATAGGAACCCTTATCAACTTAGCAATAGTGAAGAAGGTCGATACAGCTTTCTTTTAGATCCCAAGCGAGGGCAACTAGCAGTTGGGCGAACTTATCTTTTGGTTGTTAACCCCCCTGCAGGATCGATTTATACGCAACGGCGCATCAAAATTCAAATCACTGCTGTGACACCCCAGGGCAATCGCAGTTTGGTGAGCTATCGAGCTACTTCCCTGGATGGATTACCGATCACCGCTGGGAAAAACACCCAGTTTGAAGATAGTGTGGCCACCGTTGGTGATGCAGATCGGGTTTCCTTGCAGTTACTGGGGATTAACTTCAAAAGCTTCCTGTGCCAGGTTAATCAAATTCAAATTAGTAAGTCGGGCGATCGCGCCAATGCTGCTCCTGGAGATACCGTTGTTTATCGACTAACGATTCGTAATATCTCCGATGGCACGTTAGATACCCTGTCCATTAGCGATATCTTACCCGTGGGCTTTAGGTTCCTGCCCAATTCAGTGAAGGCTGAGTTAAATGGACAACTCATCCCGATAACGGCCAATGCCAATGGCAGAAATATTCGCTTCAACACCAATACAGCACTGCCGCGTGAAGGGGCAATCATCGTTGCCTACGCGGCTCAACTAACCCCTGATGCGCTGCGAGGAGATGGCAGAAACCTGGCCAATGTCAATGCTCTACGGACTGACAATGACCTAGAAGTGCGAGATGGACCCGCGATTTATCGCATCCGCGTCAACCCCGGCATCCTCAGTGATTGTGGCAATATTCTGGGTCGGGTATTTGTAGATAAAAACTTTGATGGGGAACAGCAACCCGGCGAACCCGGTGTAGCCAACGCGGTGGTCTGGATGGACGATGGCAACCGCATCACCACCGATGAAAATGGATTATTTCATGTTACTTGTGTTCTCCCCGGTGCTCGAACAGGGGCACTCGATTTGACCACACTCCCCGGTTATACCTTAGCGCCCAATCTGCGCTTTATCGAACGCAATAGCCCGTCGCGCCTCGTTAGGTTATCGCCCGGTGGGACAGTACGAATGAACTTTGGGGTCACCCCCACCGCTGAAAAGGAGTCTAAATAATGAAACGGCAGCCATATCATCAATGGGTTCGGGTGAGCCTCCTGGGAGCCATGGTCAGCACCAGTATGGCACTGGCACCAACGGTTGCCAATGCCCAGTCTCTGGTTGAGCAACAAACGGAGATGACTCAGACCACTCAAACGCCTGCTTTAGGCTCTACGATGGCCACAACACCTAGTAACGTTGACCCGGTGCAACCCGCAGATTCCACCCAAGGTTTAACAGTGGTGCAGGAAGCAACGCCAACTCTACCCAAGCCTGGGGTTCAAGCCGTTCAGTTACAAGAAGCGGCTCAACACCCCTCCTCGGTACTTCCCGCTGAACCGCAATTGACTCAAGCGGAGGTGAAGACCCAAGATGAAGCGGCAACGCCTCAACCGACCAAAGCAACTGTCCAAACAAAAGAGGAAATAGCAACACCTCAACCCGCCAAAACCAACGTTAAGACGACGCAAGATCAGACGGTAACGCCTGAACCGACTGCGACTGAAATGCCAGCCACTCCCACTCCCTCTGGCATCTCGATTTTGACCCCAAGCCAGGGCAGTGTGATTAACAAGCCTGCTACAACGGTCATTATTGAATTTAGCCTTGATCAACAGGTGGAACTGCGCGTCAATGATCGAGTCATTGATAAAGCCCAAATTGGTCGGACAGAAAGGAACTCCGCGACGAAACGGGTTCGTCAAATCTGGTATGGCGTCATTCTAGAATCAGGAACCAATCGGATTAGTGTTCAGGAAGTAGGGAAAGCTCAACCTGCCACAACGATCCAGGTTGAAGTTCCTGGACAACCCACTCGCCTCAAAGTTCGCACAGCGGAAAGCATGATTCCAGCCGATGGCCGCTCTACTGCTCAGGTGTCGGGTCAACTCTTGGATGAACAAGGGAATCAGTCTAACTGGGATGCAGTTGTCACCTTAGAGGCAACGGAAGGAAAATTTGTGGGTACTGACCAAAAACCGGATATTCCTGGGTTTCAGGTGGAAGCGATTGATGGTCAATTTCAAGCCAGCTTGCAATCTGGTATCCAAGCGGGCTTAGTCAGGATTCGAGCGAGTTCTGGAGAATTAGAAGGGTTTCATCAGTTTCAGTTTGCCACCCCCGTCCGACCCTCTCCGTTGCTAACCGGGGTTGTCGATGTGCGTGTGGGTCGCCGAGGCACCAATTTTACGATAGCTTCCGGGAGTTTTTGCCTATAGATGGCAAGAACGGTTATGAGATTGATGCTCGCGCTCAGGCCTTTGGCATTACTTCCATTGGAGATTGGCTGTTAACGGGAGCCTTTAATAGTGCCCGCCCCTTAAATGAAAACTGTAATGGGGAAACCAGTCTTTTTAAAGCCTCTGGTTCAGACTGTGACTATAATAATTACCCCACCTACGGGGACAACTCCACCACTGATGTCACGGCTCCTTCGACGGATAATTTGTTTGTTCGCTTAGAGCGTACTTCACCTGTCCCCGGTGCTGGCAGCGACTATTTCATGTGGGGGGATTACCACACTGATGAATTGTCTCGACCTTCCCAGTTATTTACAGCCACCAGCCGTTCTCTCCATGGCTTTAAAGGGAATTACAACTTGGGTAATTTACAACTGACAGCTGTCTACGGTAACAATACAGAGGGGTTTCAACGCGATACCCTGGTTCCCGATGGTACCAGTGGTTTCTATTTCTTATCTCGTCGGTCTTTGGTGTCTGGCAGTGAACAAGTCTTCCTAGAATTAGAAGAGTTGAATCGTCCCGGTACGGTTTGGAAGCGAGAACGTCTCAATCAGGGAGTCGACTATCAGATTGACTATGATCGAGGTACCTTAAAGTTTCAGCGTCCTATTCTACGAACTGACCTCGATGATCAGGGTCGGATTTTAGTGCGTCGGATTGTTGCCACTTACCAATTTGAAGGTGAAAACGTCGACACCGATGTGATTGGGGGCCGTGTCCAATATACGTTCTCTCGCGATCTTGACCGTCAGAGTTGGATTGGAGCCACCTACTTGCGGGAAGATCGGGGTAGCCAAGGGTTTGAACTCTATGGTGCCGATGCGCTGGTATCCTTTGGTACCGATAGCCGTCTGGTTGCCGAATATGCCCACTCCAAGAATTCTCTAGATTTTGCTGAGGCAGTCAGTGGCAATGCCTATCGCGTGGAGTTGGAAGGTACACTGTTCAAAAAAATTCATGGCCGAGCTTATTGGAAAAGAGCCGATGTGGGTTTTTCTAATAATGCTACAACCAGCTTTGTGCCGGGGCAGACTCGCTATGGCGCTGAAGTGAAAGCAGACATTACCGATAAACTAAACTGAGAGCCAGCTATGATCATGAGGATAATTTTGGG
>JAAUOM010000025.1 GCA_012034865.1 Acaryochloris sp. CRU_2_0
CAAAAACCACCCACCCTTCATCAAGCCGTGCGCTGGATTGCTCAATTGGGGGGATTCCTTGCCCGTAAAGGGGATGGTGAGCCTGGATTGAAAACTCTTTGGAGAGGGATTGGGGTATTGCACCATTTACTCGAAGGAGCACAACTTGTTTCTAAGACCTAAGCCCTGTCTACAGTCTGCCGACTTGTGTGTAATGGATAGCCCCCCAATTCTGGGGGGAGAATGATGAGATGCTGGATAGTTGGTTAACTCAATCCCTCATGGATAAAACTCATAACCGAATTCGCGGCACCACGCCTGAAATTGAACGTGCAGCCCGTCACCTGCGTCATCGGCTGACTCTTGCGGAGGCAACATTATGGCAGGCTTTGAAAAACCGACAATTGGGCGGTCTCCGCTGGCGCTGTCAACATCCTATGGGTCGATTCATCGTCGATTTTTACTGTCCGTCCTGTCGATTAATTGTAGAAGTCGATGGGGAGATTCATTACCAGCAGCAAGAGTATGACTGTGCTAGAACGGAGCACTTGCAGAACTATGGTTATACCGTCATCCGCTTCAGCAATGAAGCTGTCGAAACTAATCTAGAGGCTGTCTTAGCAACGATTTATGGTCAGTGTCACTCGAATAGAATGGATCTCCCCCCAATTTTGGGGGGTTGGGGGGGCTAATGCAGGGATGAACGAGTCCCTGTAGATTTGTGTGTACACGGTAGCGCGCGCTGAGAGAGGGGTTTGGGGTGAGAGCAACAGAATTTTGTCAGTCAATATAGGGATGGGTCAGCTTATGGCTCAGAAATTACAACCATTTAGCCGAAAAACCTTACGTTGGGTGGGGATGGCGCTGTGCAGTGCCTGTTTGTGCCTGGGGTTAGGACTGGGGCAAAGTACTGCTTACCCCTCAACGACCTTACCTTCTCTTGCTCGTTCACCCATTAGCAACCTCATTGCTAACAGAGATACCGTTTCCCTGCCGCGCCAGCAGATTGCCCGTTCTCCTGAGGAATGGCTACAACAAGGAAAGACCTTGTTTCAAGTTGGACAATTTGCTGCTGCCGCTGATGCCTGGAGCCAAGCGACTGAACTCTATCAAGCTCAGAGACAAGATTTAAGTTTAGCCATTGCCCTCAATCAGTTGACCCTAGCTCAGCAAGAATTAGGGCAATGGCAGCAAGCCCAAGAGAGCATTAGCCATAGCTTAGAGATTATTGGGTCAGCCCCTACTCCAGATAAGCTGCCGATTTATGCCCAAGCCCTCAATGCTCAGGGGAGTCTGCAACTGGCGCAAGGCAATGCTACTAAAGCCTTGGCTACTTGGGAGAAAACCACTGAAATTTATACTCAAATTAAGGATGAGACTGGTCGCCTGGGTAGTTTAATTAATCGAGCGCAGGCGCAGCAAGTCTTGGGACTCTATCTGCAATCTCGGAAAACCTTAGAAGGAGTTGCAGAAAGCCTACAAAAACAAACCGATCCAGAGATTCGGGCTACTGGATACCGGAGTTTGGGGAATGTCTTGCGCTTAGTGGGCGATCTTAAAGAAGCTGAAAAGTTTTTGAAGCTGAGCTTGGACAATGCGGCATCTCTGTCTTCACCGCAAGAGGTGAGTGTCACCCAACTCAGTTTAGGAAATACTGCACGAGCACGTAATGACTATGCCGATGCCCTTACCTATTATCAGCAGGCCGCCCAATCGCCAGTACCGTCGACCCAATTGCAAGCTCAGCTCAATCGTTTGAGTGTATTGATTGAACAGGAAAACTGGCTCCAAGCCCAGCAACTCTGGCCATCTTTACAAACCCAACTGGCCGATCAGCCCGCTAGCCGTCGGAATGTGTATAGTCAGGTTAATTTGGTCAAGAGCTTGGTAAAGTTGCACCAGGGTTCGGCGGGCAATACCCCCTCAATTTGGGACATTGCCGAAGTTGCGGTTCATGCCGTCCAGCAAGCCAATAGTATTAATGATCAACAGGCAAAAGCCTACGCCCTAGGTAGCTTGGGGCATCTCTATGAACTGGATCAACAATGGGCCGAGGCTAAAAAGCTAACGGAGCAAGCACTCCTGATTGCCCAGGCCAATAATGCCAGTGAAATCAGCTATCAGTGGCAATGGCAATTAGGGCGGATCTTAAAATCCCAGAAAGATGTAGATACTGCAACAGTAGCCTACACGGGTGCATTTCAAACCTTAGAGCATCTGCGTAAAGATTTAGTGGCTACTAATCCCGAAGCCCAATTCTCTTTTCGAGATAGTGTGGAACCTGTTTATCGAGAACTGGTGGATTTACTCCTAAGTCCAACTGCCGCTAGTACACCTAGTCAGGAGAACCTCAAACAGGCTAGGGAAGTAATGGAATCGTTGCAACTGACGGAACTGGATAATTTCTTCCGCTCTGCTTGTTTAGATGGACAAGTGATCAGTATTGACAAGATTGATCAACAGGCTGCTGCTGTGATTTATCCGATTTTGTTGCGCGATCGCATCGAACTCATTCTCAGCTTGCCCCAACAGCCAGCGCTTGAGCACAAAACCATACCCATTGCTGAAGCAGATGTGGAAGAAACGGTGACTCAGTTTCGGGACTTCATCGAAAAACCGTTTACGGCACCAGAAGGTAAACAGCTCGGTAAAGATTTATATGATTGGCTAATTCGCCCCCTCAAAGCATCTATCGATCAAAGTCAAGCCGATACCTTAGTGTTTGTATTGGATGGCTCTCTTCGTAACGTGCCCTTAGCGGCTCTTTATGATGGTCAAGACTATTTAATTGAGCAATATGCGTTGGCCATAGCACCAGGGATGCAACTGATTAATACTCAGCCTCTGCGGAGTCGGAAGCTACAAATCATCGCTGCCGGGATCAGTGAAGCCCGTAAAGATTATCCGGCGTTAGTGTATGTAGACAAGGAACTCCAGGAAATTAGCGCTTTAGCCCCCAGTGAGATATTACGCAACGAACAGTTCACCAGCACAGCATTGCAGAAGCAGATCCAGGAATTGCCTTATCCCGTCGTTCATTTGGCAACCCACGGTAAATTCAGCTCTAATGCCGAAAACACCTTTGTGTTAGCGTGGGATCAAGAAATAGGTGTCCACCAACTCAACGATTTACTTCGGAGTAGTGAGCAAGTCCGACAGAATCCGATTGAACTGTTGGTTTTAAGCGCCTGTGAAACTGCTGCTGGCGATCGCCGCGCAGCTTTGGGACTAGCGGGAGTTTCCGTTCGCGCCGGGGCACGCAGTACTTTGGCATCGTTGTGGAATGTGGATGATCAATCTACAGCAACCCTGATTGGCCAGTTTTATCAGAATCTCAATCAGCAGAATACTTCAAAAGCCAAGGCACTCCAGCAGGCTCAACGCAAGCTCATTGCCGACGCTAATTTTCGCCATCCTGCCCATTGGTCTGCATTTGTACTCGTGGGCAATTGGCTATAGCCAAGTCTAAGAAAATATAGCGAAATTACGCCTTAATAACTAAACAACGAAAGGATTTGCGCCAACATCCCCTCACCAGAGATGAGTTCTGTGACAAAACCCAGGAAAAAACCAAGCATTGCTAAGCGACCACCCAGATTTTCCGCAAAATCAGTAAAGCCCCACATCGAATTTGTTGACTTCATGACGACAGACTCCGTAGATATTAATATGTAACTTTATATTAAGTATAGGTTATTTTGTAAAGCCCCTCGCAAAACAGAGTCTTGCTGTGGGATTACGGATTTGATTGAGACCGCGATCTCATAATCTCAATAGTAATTTGGCCAGAGAAATCAGGGATGGGAGGAGCTAATTTGGTTAATCTAACCTGAACCTTTTCTATTTGCGGATAATTCAGCAATTGATCGGCAATCTCGGCAGCCAATCGCTCTAGTAAAGAGAATCTTGCATTTTTAACCAGGTTTTTGACCAGGCTGATAACCTGGCGATAATCTAAGGTATCGTCAATGCGATCGCTGCGACCCGCAATTGCCAGATTACTCCACAACTTCAAATCAACCTCAAACCATTGTCCTAATACCTGTTCCTCTGGTAATAAGCCCGTGTAGCCATAGGTATTTATCCCAGTTAAATGTATGCAATCCATCATCACTCCTAGTCATCCAAGCCGCTGCATCGGTAGAGCTGAGCTTGCGTCTGCTTAAAAGGCATCTGTTTTGCGCCAAGCCACAAATTTACTCTTAGATTACACCTCAAATCAGTCATACTTAAAGTACAAGGAAATCATAGGTTTAGCTTTTGGTGCTTCTCATGTTTGCAGAATTTCCCTAGTCAACCCTTCCTATCCTGAGCTTGCCTCTACCCCTTGCCCTGCATTTGCAAATGACTACTCAATCACTGCGACGATTTGTCATTGGAGATGTTCATGGTTATTACCAAGGATTGCTAGATTTACTGTCCCTGCTCAATCTCAACGATTTAGATAAAGTCTATTTCCTGGGTGATCTCATCGATCGCGGACCCGATAGCGCTAGAGTTGTGAGCCTGGTGAAACAGCATGCCTATACCTGTTTAATGGGTAACCATGAACAGATGATGTTCGCTGCCCTCACCAACCTATCTTGGAACTCTGAGGTCTTACCCATTTGGCTACAAGCGGGTGGACGAGAAACCCTGCAAAGTTACAGCTCCAAGCAACATCTTAGGGAAGATTTAGAGTGGATTAAGACCTTACCTTATTATCTAGATTTAGGGGACTATTGGTTAGTCCATGCGGGTGTCAATCCAGGCTTATCCCTAGACACGCAAACTATCCAAGAATTTTGTTGGATTCGTCGTGAATTTCACAATATGGCTGAACCCTACTTTGGCAATAAAGTGATTATCACAGGCCACACGATGACCTTTACCTTCTCTGGTGTAGAACCCGGTCAAATTGTCCAAGGAGCGGGTTGGTTAGGCATTGATACGGGAGCATACCATCCCAGGAGTGGCTGGTTAACAGCCCTAGAGATTTCCTCACAGATGGTCTATCAGGTTAATGTCCATAACCATACTTCACGGATTCATTCGTTATCCGAGGTGCTTTACCCCCTAGAACATGGGCGAAGTACCGTGCCCTTTCATGCAGGGAAATAGATATTTAAACAAGATCCAGAGTGTTGATTTGATCACAACACTCTGAAGTTTGGATAAATCAAGGCGATCGCAGGATTAGTGATTGTTATACACGCACAGCCTCAGACGCTTTAGGCGCAGTTAAGCGTTCGTAAGTCGCTCGCATTTTTAAGCCAGCAATCACTTGAAACAAACCGGATCCATTATTAGAACCCGGATAATTTCTATGTTTCAGCAATAATTCAGTCATCTCACCTTCAAATTTTGTAGAGGTGTTACTGAGATGACCTTCAATATAAATGACCTCATCCAACCGCTCCAATTGTCCATCTACCTCCAAAACCGACACGCTATTGCCGTAATAGTCATCAGGACCATAAGCCATCCGAATGCCGGGGTAAGAACAGGTCAATTTGCGACCGCAGGGAATCCAATTAATGGTTGAACCCTCATCAAACAGATACACCGGATCAAAATCAGGCACACCATCTTTTTGAATCAGCCGAACTCGCAGAATATTACCTGGCTTCTCTTCTTTGAGCAGTTCAGTGGGCAGAATTTGAATGACAACATCTGCATACTGTTTTTGAGGATCGATATAGGCTTCAAAGTCAGGCCGACGCGCATTAATAGAAGCCAACACATCCTCATAGGTATGACCACGCTCAGCCATATCCCGCTGGATTTTCCAGGCAATTTTTACCTCATCGCTGATATCTAAATAAACGCTAAAGTCGATAAGCCCACGCACCCGTTGATCATACAGGGGATGGAGACCTTCAATCACGATAACGTGGTTGGGGTCAATACGTTCGGGTGGATCGATCAAACCCGTTTCATGATTGTAAATGGGCTTATCAATGGATTGACCACTTTTAAGCGCTTTGATTTGTTCATACATCAAATCAAAGTTATTAGCTCTGGGGTCTAAAGCAGTAATACCCGTTTCCTTCCGTTGGAAACGATCCAGGCTGTGGTAATCATCCAGGCAAATAACCGTGATGAATTGCTCCCCAAACAGATCCTCCAGTCGGCGCAGGAAAGTAGATTTACCGCATCCAGAGTCTCCGGCAACGCCGATTAGAACAACACGATCTGGTTTAGTGGTCATAACTACGATTTCCTTTATAAGTCCTATCTCAACAGCAACTAACCCCAGGCACCAACCCGAATGAGACGGGGTTCGCACAGATAGAGCATCAAACTGCTCCCTTTAGATATTACTAGGCGTTTGTCCTCTATGGATAGCGGTTTTTGTCAGTAGAGCAATCATCAACCCTATCCCCGATGACTTTGATCCCTTGGTATGGGTTTGAGCAGGAGAAATTTCTAGACGTAATTTCAATGTACCAAAAAGGTAAGCAAACTTACTTAGGTCAGGCTCTCATAATGAATCCGTTGGCTCAACTTCATGTTGGGTAGGGGTAGCCCTCAGATTTTGCCAGAGGATCTGAATCGACAAAGCCACTAACCCCAAAGCGGCAACACAAAAAATCCCAGTGGCCAAAGTCATCAGACCAACAACCAAGGTTCTTAGGGCAACTGAAATTTTCAGGGCAAATTGATTGTCAGAGATAAAAGGATGCTCAGCGAAGGATTGGGCAATTAATGTGGACATCTTAGCCAAGGGTAGGGCGATCAAACCTGCTAAAAGTGCGCCACTGAGTGTTTTGACAGGGCTAGCTAGGTTGGATTTCCGCGTGGATGGAGACTTAGACATATCCAGTAGCCATTCTTGTGAGGGGGTTGTAGCGAAAATTGTCTATATAGATAAAGCTTTAATCATTACTCTAACCGATTTAGGTAGGGTTGATGGGTTCTACTTTGCCATCCTTGCTTTTACAATGAAATCCAGCCTTGCTGTAGTCATTATGAGTTTAGGATTATCTCCCGTAGAGGATTTTTGGTAGTCAACTCCCAGCGTCGTGAATTCATGATCAGTTCAGAACCTTCTTGGAAACGAAGGGAGTTACAATGTGATAAGCATATGTAAAATTTTGTAATCTTTATTTCAAAACCGTCAGAGATAAGCAAATCAATGACCTCAGTAACATCCCTTTTTGATCCAGTGGAAGCAGATTTAGCCATACTGGTCGAGAATCTCAAGGATCTGGTTCGTGCACAACATCCAGTTCTTTATGCAGCGGCTGAACATCTGTTTCAAGCGGGAGGGAAGCGGATGCGTCCGGCGATTGTTCTCCTCCTTTCTAGGGCGTTGTGTCCTGATCAAGACATTACACCTCGCCATCGTCGCTTAGCTGAAATCACGGAGATGATCCATACGGCCAGTCTGCTCCACGATGATGTGGTTGATGATTCGGAAGTCCGGCGAGGGGTGCCGACGGTTCACAGTTTGTTTGGCAATCGGATTGCGATTCAAGCGGGTGATTTCCTGTTTGCTCAAGCTTCTTGGTATTTGGCTAATCTAGATAATTTGGAAGTGGTGAAGCTACTCTCTGAAGTGATTAAGGACTTTGCCGAGGGAGAAATTCAGCAAGGGATTAATAGCTTTGATACACAGTTGACCCTAGATGCTTATTTGCAAAAGTCCTATTACAAGACGGCTTCTTTAATGGCCAATAGCGCTAAAGCGGCTGGGGTCTTGAGTGGCAGCTCTGCGCCAGTGACTGAAGATCTCTATGCCTATGGCCGTTGTGTGGGTCTTGCCTTCCAAATTGTGGATGATATTTTGGATTTTACGGGGTCTACTACTGCCCTGGGTAAACCGGCGTGTGCCGACTTGCGGAGTGGCAATTTGACGGCTCCTGTTTTGTTTGCGATCGCCCAAAAACCCTACCTCAAAGTTTTGATCGAACGCCGCCTCGAAAAAACAGAAGACCTAGAAGAAGCGATTGCCTTAGTGCATGATAGTCAGGGGATTCCCAAATCACGGGCACTGGCTGAGCAATTTGCCCATCAAGCTGTGGATCATCTGGGTTCTCTGACGGCCTCTGATGCTCGACAAGCGTTAATCGATTTGACAGAATATATCCTCAAAAGACTCTACTGAGGGGTATCCTAGTGGTCTAGATCGTAGTTCGGTCTTTTTCTTTTGGTTAGACATTCGTGAGAGATAGGCATCTATGACCTCAGAGGAGCAGCCTAGGCCGGAGGTAAGCTCAATTCCGGTTTGGCGTCGGCGTTGGCAAGCCCAAAAAGACAACTTTCTTACCCTGGCGATCGCCCTGATTTTGGCCTTGCTGATTCGGGGTTTTGTGGCGGAGTCCCGCTATATTCCTTCAGTTTCTATGGAACCCACCCTTTCTCCGGGCGATCGCATTGTCGTTGAGAAGCTCTCCTATCGGTGGCGAACCCCCCAAAACGGAGACATTGTTGTGTTCCATACCCCTTTACCCTTACAAGCGATTGGCTATGCACCTCAACAAGCCTTTATTAAGCGGGTGATCGGTATTCCTGGTCAAGTTGTTGCGGTTCAAGGGGGTCAGGTTTATATCGATGGCCAACCCCTCACAGAACCCTACATCGCTGAGGCTCCCCACTATGACCTAAAACCCATCCTTGTCCCCGACGGAACCCTCTTTGTCATGGGAGATAACCGCAATAACAGTAACGACTCTCATTTATGGGGATTTCTGCCTCGCGCGAATATTATTGGCCGCGCCAATCTCTGCTTCTGGCCTTTAGATCACCTCAACTGGATTGGCAGTCCGTTGAATTAAAGGGATGTTGCGACCTAGAGCGGCGTCCATATGGCACAATGGGAAACACGCCTACGCTATCTCGATCAGGTATTTTTGTGAGTCCTACTGCTACCCAAGCTCCCGCCCGTGCTGTATTCCCGTTTACAGCCATTGTCGGCCAAGAAGAAATGAAGCTGGCATTGATCCTCAACACGATCGACCCCAGAATTGGCGGTGTGATGATTATGGGCGATCGAGGCACGGGTAAAACCACAACCATTCGGGCTTTAGCCGATCTACTCCCCCAGATCAATGTGGTTTTCAACGATCCGTTCAATAGTGATCCGGAAGATCCAGAATTAATGAGTGATGAGGTTAAAGCCTTAGTAACCAAAGGTCAGACGCCTGAGATTACCCAAATGCAAGTCCCAATGGTGGATTTACCCTTGGGGGCAACGGAAGACCGAGTCTGCGGCACCATCGACATTGAGAAAGCCCTAGCAGAAGGGGTCAAGGCTTTTGAACCCGGATTGCTGGCCAAAGCCAATCGCGGCATCCTCTATGTGGATGAAGTCAATCTTCTCGATGATCACCTGGTGGATGTGCTGTTGGATTCTGCAGCGTCAGGTTGGAATACGGTGGAGCGCGAAGGCATTTCCATTCGCCATCCTGCCCGCTTTGTATTGGTGGGCTCGGGCAACCCCGAAGAAGGTGAACTGCGACCCCAATTGTTGGATCGCTTTGGTATGCATGCTGAAATTCATACCGTCAAGGATCCAACCTTGCGCGTCCAAATTGTGGAAGAGCGATCGCAATTTGATCAAGACCCTCAATCCTATCTAGACAACCACCAGGTCGATCAACAGGCGTTGCAAGCACAGATTGTCAATGCCCAAAAGAATCTCCCTCAGGTGAACATCGATCATGAACTGCGGGTCAATATTTCCCAAGTCTGCTCTGAATTGGATGTAGACGGGCTGCGGGGGGATATTGTTAGCAATCGAGCAGCCAGGGCTCTGGCCGCCTTCGAGGGGCGAACAGAAGTAACAGAGCAGGACATTCGGCGAGTGATCACCCTCTGTCTGCGTCATCGCCTCCGCAAAGATCCGTTAGAATCGATTGATTCTGGCTACAGGGTTAGCAAGGTGTTCCGCCAAGTGTTTGGTTTGCCCGATGAAGAAGAGATGGATGTTTCTGCTCAAAATGGCAGTCCCTCTTTAGCCGTCTCCTATTCCTAGTGTATGTTGGGCTTAAGTGAACTCAAGCAAACCAAAGTTTACCAGGAAGCCTTGCAAGAAGGTGAAGCAAGGCTCACATTCCGCCAGCTCACTCGCCGTATTGGTGATATTTAGATCTGCAATCTCAGATCCAAGCTTTGTCCCTCGACCAACTCGAAGCCCTCGGTAAAGCATTGCTCGACTTCTGAGAACCCGCAGACTTGGTGGATTGGTTGCAAGATAATCGATCCGAGTCGTAAGTTTTTAATTATTCTCAAAGCAAGCTGAGGTGAGGGTTTTAAGCTATTGTTCTACTCAATAGATATACCTCGCACGGTGGCAGCTTGTCGTCGTCCAGCTACAGGAGCACGCGCCGCTGCCCGTTCTCGCAGGCGATGGGATTGGAAATGGGCTTGCCAGAGGGAGGGAGCATCTAGGGTCTCGCCACCGTGAGCCGTTAAGCGTTGGCGAACTTGACACAATACAGGCGTATTCACACACATCCCAGATATGATCACTTGTCCCTTCGTTAAAGCGGGTAATTCCTTCAGCAAGTCGCGGCCTGCTGCTTCGACGCCATATTTGAGGCTGTCTTGATCGACGGGATTGACAATCCGCATGATGAACTGGCTCATGCATTGTGACAACACATCCGAGTCGAGCTTACCGGGACGTTGGGTAATCAGTCCGACGCCCAAGCCAAATTTACGACCTTCACTGAGGATGGTGCGAATCACCGATTTACAGCAGGAGGGTTCATGGGCGGGGGCAAAGCGATGAGCTTCTTCTAGCAAAACAAAGATGGGATAGGGCAGATAGTTTTCATCTTCAGCCGTGATTTTTTCTTTGAGGGTATTCATGCGCGCTTGATTGGCTTGTCGCAGAATCGCTGCACAGATGACCTGCTGTTCTTCTTGGCTAATTTCGTTCATTTGCAGAACCGTGACCTGGCCCGGTTCAAATAAATCGCGAGGGGAAAGATGCTCAAAGGCATGAAAATAGGGAGAGTTAGCCAGTTTTTCTAGTTTCCATTCCAGAGCTGAAGCAGAGGAGCCAGGTTGATCACCACCGTTTTTGTCTTGGATAATATCCGCTGCATTGACTTCAAAAATTAAGTCATTGATATCCCAGCGGGCGTTTTTGCGCTGTTTGGCTTGCAGATTATTAAAGGCTTTGTGGAGAATGGCTTGTTGACGCTCACTCATTTCCGGTAGCAGCATCTTGATATCGGCATAGTTCAAAGACGAAACGCGGATAGTGATCTGCTCAGGATTGAGGACTTGCACTTGGGGAGCATAGCCATCTTCATCGGTAAAGGCCGGATGGCCACGCAGGGCTTCGAGGGTGCCATACTCCCCGTGGGGGTCAAAGATTAAGACCGCCGCCCGATTGTAGGGACGCAGCAATTCTTCAATGAGGACGCCAGCCGTGTAGGATTTGCCTGAGCCTGTCCCCGCCAAAATCGCCATATGGGTACTGACTAGCGCTTTAACATCAAGACTAATGGGAACGGCATCAAGATCGCGCAACAATAACGACCCAATCGTGGCTGAACCCACCTCTCCCTTTTGCTTTTTGTTGAGGATGCGCTGTAGAGTCGAGTCATCCGCTCTATAAACTTTAGCCCCCGGTGCCGGGGGCTGACGGGGGTTCATAAAACCTAGATTGGGATGGAAGTAGCCGATCACATCGACGGCGACTTCATAAATTTCGGGACTGGAATATTTGAAGCCAACTAGGGCTGCGATCGCACTAGGGTCAATCTCAGTATCTGCAAAAATTCGATCCGGCAAGTGATCCACTAGAGTACAAGCCGAAATATTCCCCAGGATTTCTAGGGGAATATTGTCAGCATGGGTAAGGCGATAGGAAACAAATTCACCAATTTTGATGTGTTGGGTATCGGCTGTAATAAAAACATATTGATTCCCACTCTCACCAGGCCCTTTAACCGTACCAATCACAGGGGTGAGGGCTTGTTTGCGCTGTACTCGAACCATAAACCGTATTCACAACCAGTATTCTGTTGGCTACATCGTATACGAGGGAAACCAAATTGGCATCTTTTGGGAGGAACAATCGGCATTAATCCACCAGAATTCAACCTCAATCCGTCAGAATAAAGAACTGAAGAATTTGTAGCAAACGCCTGATTTAGTTGCAGGGACTGCGTTAGAGCCTACAGAAAAGTAGAAATAGAGCTGAAACAAAAGCCAAGGAGCATTTGTTAGCCTTTGTAAAGACGTGTAACCCCTGAAGACCTGTCGTATTAACCTATTCGTCTTTGCTAAGATGCCAAAGAAGCGGTGTGTTCTCATTTGTTCTCATTGATATTGGTGCATCACCCCAACATCGGGATTACTCATTGATGTCAAGATGCATTCCCTACAGCCAAGTCTTGGATAGTGCTTACGGGTTCTAGTCTGGACTTGCTCTGTCTTTTTTCAGCTCTGTTACTGATCTGGAGTACACCGGATGCCAACTCAGCCCTATCATTCCCCGGCAACAATGATTGCCAACCGCTATCGCATTGTCCGTGAATTGGGTAAAGGGGGATTTGGTTGTACTTATTTAGTGGAAGATGTTCATCGGTTTAATGAGTGGTGTGTCCTTAAAGAGTTTGCCCCCGCCAATGAGAGCAGTGAGCTATTACTCACGAAGGCTAAAGAATTATTTGTGCGCGAAGCGGCTGTCCTTTACAAGCTGGATCATGCCCAAATTCCCCGGTTTCGGGAATGGTTTATGGGACATCAAGATCGCTCCCTCTGCTTGGTTCAAGATTATGTGGAAGGCACCACCTATCAGGCATTGTTGCGAGAGCGGGTTCATCGAGGAGAAACCTTCTCAACAGCAGAAGTGTATACCTTTTTGCTCCGACTGCTCCCCGTCCTGGACTATATCCATCGCCAAGGGTTGATTCATCGGGATATTTCCCCCGATAATCTGATTCAAAGGCAGCGCGATGGCTTGCCCATCTTGATTGATTTTGGCGGTGTCAAACAAATTACGGCCAGTTTTGGCAAATTTGTTGATCCTGATCATCCCGATCGCCAGTTTGGGGAAGCGACCATTTTGGGGAAACCAGGCTATGCGCCAGAAGAACAGATTCGCCTAGGGAAAGTCTTTGAGCATAGTGATCTCTATGCCCTGGGGGTCACCGCCCTAGTGATGCTGATCGGTCAGGAACCCCAGGAGTTCTATGATGCCAACCTGCGCGCCTTTCAATGGCGACACCAGGTTGAGGTTGATCCTGCCTTTGCCAGGATCTTGGATACACTGGTAGCCACACAAGCCCATGCTCGTTATCCTTCAGCGCAACGAGCCTTCAGGGATTTAGAAAAACTCGATCTCTTGCGATCCAAACAGGCTGCTACGACGGCTGACATTCCTACTCTGTCTCAGGAGGTTGACTTAGAGGCCAAGACAGTAGCATCCAATTCGGTGGCTTCTGCCCAAACCGATTCGGGGGGATTTGCCCCGGAAATAACGCAGCATACAGTGGTAGTGGAATCCACTGCCCCTGCACCACCCGATAGAGTGACTCAGGTAAAGATCCGTGTTCGCCAGTGGATGATCAAACAATTGCAGCGCCTGCTGGTGTTGGCTGCGATCGCAACTCTCCTCGGCGGTGTAGTGTCGGCTCTGCGAGAACGTCTAGAGACGGCTGGCATCTCCCCCGCTCCTTCACCTTCCACCTCCCCAAAGAACGCCCCCGATCCACCTCTTTCGCGGGAAGAGTCAGCCCGCAAAGACCGCTTGTTTGATCGCATTGATGTGTTAGAAGTCTCCATTCCCTACTTTAACCAGCTCACCAACGAAGCCTTTTTCCTCCAGTATCCTGAGTATCAAGGTCGCTCCCTCAGCCAAAGTCAGGCAGATGCTCTCTTGCGAGAACAGTGGGACGAAGTGGGGTTACAAGTTTTAGAGGCGATGGGCAAGTTAGATCCAGTGGCGCGCGATCGCATCGGTCAGTATCAACGTCTGGATCAACAACGGTTGGAAGACCAGTTGCAAGAGAAGCAGGTAAACCGACGTCGCTTCTATCGGCGGGTGGATGAACAATTGGTGAAATATTTGCCGATGTATGAGAATGTGAACCTGCAAGGCAAGCGGGCACAGCAATTGTGGTTTGCGATCGCCCAAGATCAGCTTCTAGAAATAGAGCGTAATTAAACATACAGTAGAGCCTTTATCCAAGAGGCTCAAGCTGCTCATGGACTCATCCAAAAAACGGCAATCTGTAACCATATCAACATCACACCTTAAGACATAGATTGATAGGATTTAGAAAGCGTTTCTAAGGGCAAATGATGCCGAAAGGATGTTAGGAGTCTCAGTTATGAATATACAACTGCGTCGAGTGATTCTGCATGTAGCTGTGATCGTCACTGTGGTCATCAGTGGCATCCTGACCCAACCCAATGGGGCTTTAGCCGCCTCTAATTTGGCCAAACAGCCTGCTATGGATGTGAATGTCACCCTAGGGAATGAAGCAGGCGATCTCCAGTTTTTCCCTGCCCATCTGCAATTTGAACCCGGTCGCCGCTATAACTTGCACCTAAATAATCCCAGTAACCAAAAACACTATTTCACCGCCAAAGACTTCGCCGATGGAATTTGGTCACAGAAGGTAGATGCTGGCAATGTTGAAATTAAAGGGGCGATTCACGAACTAGAGCTAAGATCCCACACGCAAGCCGATTGGGTCTTTATTCCTTTGCGGTCTGGCACCTATTCTCTGCGGTGTACAGTCCCTGGGCATACCGAAGCTGGCATGGTCGGCACCATTGAAATAGCAGGATAATTGGCAAGTTTTGCCAATTTAGCTCATTTCTCGCAATTATCGCTCCATAATCCCCTTCTAAGAGGGGTACCCGCAGGGTGGGGTGGTTTTACGGGGTGGTTGTATCCGTCGGTGCGTCAGCGCCAGAGTCTGAAGGACTAGCAGGCTCAGGTTGGGGGTTGAGACCCTCGGTAGGCGTTGTTGGCGATTGGGGGGTTCCTAAATCACTAGAGGGCTTGAGCAACGGCACCGCTGAAGGCTGATCTGGATCTGCGCCGGGTTGAGGGGCAACGTTTGCAGGGGATTGGTTAATAGAATTGGGGATAGGGGTACCCAGGGGCTGGGGCTGATCTTGGGGTTGCGGTACTACCAGACTAGGAGAAGGAGTAGATCCATCTTTAGAGGATTTATCCTGGTCTAGAAGGGTATCTTTTGGATCTGGATCTAATTCCCCAGTTGGTTTGGCTGGTTTGAGAGTAGGAGTGTCTTTATCGATTGCAGGAGGGGAGGACTCAGTATTGGGCTTTGCTGGTGTAGCAGGGTTACTCTTGGCCTCACAGACTTTCTTGGAATATTTGAAATCAAACGGGAGAACAACCAACTTATTGGCGTCTGCTGCCGTGATTTTATATTTTTTCGCCTCACTTTTAACAACCCGATCTAAAAGATCGGAATTCGTGGATTTAGTAATGTCAGAGACAACGGGTGTTGCTTGGGCACTCACCCAAATTCGATATTCGCCTTGGCCTTCTAAGCGCTCAGGACAGGCTGTTTTGGGATAGTCATAAGCGACAAAACGCTTGATGGTTTGAGCGGGGGGCAAATTGCCAGGATCCGCTGCTGCCGCACTGTCCACACCGCCAATACTAGTATCTTTGGGGGGAACGACATTATTCGCTACAGGGTTTGTAGGAACTGAGGGAGGGGCTAGGGGTTTAGAAGAACCTGGATCCGTGGGCAGATTGGGCAATTCTGCTTTGCCATTCAACCAATCTCTAAAATCTTGATCGCTGAGTCCAGATCCTTTGGAAGCAGAGGGCGTAATAGCATTTGCAGAAGACAGGTTAGTGGGTTGGCGAGGATTCCTAGCAACAACGCTTGGCTGGGGAAGTGAGGAACGATTTTGAAGAGAAGAAGGTAATTCCACAATCGAGGAAGAAAAGGGATCAAAAGCTGGGTTGGGAGAACTTGTGATAGGCAGTTCAGCCAAACTCCCAGGTGTCGTGATATTGAGGGGTAAGCCTGCTACCCCAGGGGCAGGCGGAGGTGCATTTGGATCAACGACCTGATTAGGCTGAGAGGGTTGAGTGGCGGAGGGTTGTAAAAGACTGATGACCCGCAACGGTTTTTTAGTGGGTTGCTTACCTGAGGCAGGTGCTAAAGCAAATCCCGTCAGGAGAACACCATGGGCAACACCAGAAGCGATCATGGCGACCATGGCGGGCTGTTGCAAAGGTTGAGAAAGAGTCATAAGAAGGTGTTGGCGCTAAAATTCACGAGTCAGGATAGGCAAAATCACCCGTCTAGGATGGCAGCATTTCACTGAAACGATTCTACTGTCAAGACGAAGCAAAAATAGGGTTGTTTCAGTTTGAGGATGGTTAACCCTCATTCCTTTACTTTATGATAACAATCCATTCCACTAGAGTCAGTCATTCACTTTGCAAGATTACAAAATAATCTGTTGTCTCTTGTCATTGCTCCCAAAGGTGACTAGAGTAATGAATAAACCCTACAGACGCTATTTTGACGCTTAGATATAAGGAGTTATCACTGTGGTAGAACCTCTTTTGGCTGGTATTGTCCTGGGGCTGGTGCCAGTTACTATAGCCGGATTACTTGTAGCTGCATGGCAACAATATAAACGAGGTGAAGAGGTCAGCTAAGGCTGTGGGTTGAGTTCACTTTCTAACTGGCTCTCGCTCTAGTTCAAAAATAGACTTTGCTAAAGATGCAGCATCCAAGAGTTATGTGCTTTACTTGCTGATTCTCTTTTTATAGACCACATGCAAGCTGAAAGAAAGTGAGAGCAGTATTGCCATAGGTTTGAGTGTGACAAACCTCTAAGGTAGGAGGCGTTAGGGTAAAGCCTTGTTTAGGGTTATGCTCTACAGCCAGTTCTCCTGTGGGTTTGAGGAGCTGATGGGTTGCGATCGCCCCCAAAACAGATTCATATAACTCACTTCCATAGGGAGGGTCAAAGTAAATCAGATCAAAGGACTGACCTTGGAGTTTGGCGATCATTTTGACGACATCTCCCCGGATAATTTGCAATTGCTGCCCTGACCTAGTCAGCGGCTGCCAATTTTGGCGAATCACTTGGCAAGCCTTGCCAGACTGTTCAATTCCACAGACGATCGCAGCGTCTCGACAAAGAGCCTCTGCCCCCATGGAACCACTACCAGCACATAAATCTAACCAATGACATCCGCTCAATTGGTGTCGCCAACGATGGAAGACCGCTTCGCGCACCCGTGCGGCGGTTGGCCGTGTACTCAAGCCAGCCAGGGTTTTTAGGGAACGATTGCCGTAAATTCTCACCATTAATCCGTCGGTTCGATGTAGCCCTGCATCTTTTCAGGATCATACCGACGCAGGATATCCGTAGCTTGGCGGGTTAGGGGTTCGGAGCCTTGAACGACAATTAAATATTTACCGGCACTCAAGCGATTTCGATAAATCAGGGCATCGCCACTGCCGACGGATAAACCGACAACGCTCCCAGAGAGTAGACCGCCCAGGCTACCCAAGGCAGCTCCCAGCACCCCTCCTAAGACTACATTGATTACCGTACCCACCCCAGGAAACAGACGGATCCCCGTATATAGCTCAAACGTAGCGCCACAGATCAGCCCCAGGGGGATAGAAAAGGCCATCAGGCGTTGCGCTTGCTCTTGAGCGGGTTGTTTAGGGTCAATGAAGCCAAATTCATCCGCACTTTTATAGCCCCGTCCCAAAATTGAAATTTGGGTTAAGGGCAGACCCTTTCGTTCCAAAGCAGTATAGGCAGCTTCGGCTTGGATGCGATCGGGTAAGACAGCAATTAAATAATGCATGAGGACTTAAAGCGCAGGGGTGACCAGGGTTGAATGAACCTGCTCGACAAAATTTGCTAAGATTTGCAGCCCAAAGGTGGAAGACTTTTCCGGGTGAAACTGAACGGCCATCAGATTGTCGCGGGCGATCGCAGCCGTAATGGTCTGACTGCCGTGGGTGACCGTTGCCGCGATCGTAGCTGGATCAACGGGATCCACATAATAGGAATGGACAAAATAAACCCAGGGATGGACAGGAGAATGTTGCCACAAGGGGAGGTGGGGTTGCTGATATTGCAGTTGGTTCCAACCCATATGGGGAATCGTGAGTCCTGGTTCAGATTGGAAACGTTTGACGGTACCAGGCAGGATCCCTAGTCCCGGTTCAGTCCCTTCTTCACTACCCTCAAACAAAATTTGCAGGCCCAAACAAATCCCTAGAAAAGGCTTACCGCTGGCAAGGATGTCTTGAATCACGGGGACGAGATGGCGCGATCGCAAATGCTGCATCGCTGGGTCAAAAGCCCCCACCCCTGGTAAAACCACCGCATCGGCGGACACCAGATCCTCAGGGCGATCACTCACCACCGTTTGGGCACCTGCTTTTTGCAAGCCTTTACAGGCTGAATGGAGATTGCCCATATCGTAGTCAATTACAGCGATCGCAGGCATACAATCACTCCCTATCCTTAGCCACTACAGCATCTGATCTGCTCATCTTATCCTAGCGTCTTTGTCTCCCTCGTATTTCTTTGCTGATTTTGGAGCTAAGATAACGATCTTGTTCACCCATCCAAGTAACCTCTCTAACTCAATGAAGAGAATTGATACAGTCGCTGTACAACCAGATTGTTAGGCTTTGCTACACAACAGTCTCTGCGCTTTTTATCTGCTTCTTCTCAACGTCAATCTGCTCATCAGAGGCTTCTTCTTGAGTAGCTGAATGACCTGTACAAATGGTATTTCCAGGTTTCCTATTGACTGTCCACCGCAAAGCATGTGTTAGACAGGCAAACCATCGCCTATAATGTACGGTAACACCGTACATTATAGGGACTACCAATGGATACCGTCAGTGTAAACAAGTTCCGAGATACTTTAAAAGACTGCGTTGAAAGAGTGATCAGCCAGCATAATCCTCTTAAAGTTACTCGCCGAAATGGAAAGGACTTTGTTGTGGTCAGTGCCGAGGATTGGGAGCGAGAGCAAGAAACATTGTATGTGCTGCAAAGCAGTAACTTAATGAAGCAAATTTCTGATTCAATGACCACTCATATGCAAAGACAGGGCTATACACCAACAGATGAGGAGATCCATGAGATCTCTAGTCTTTGAAGGAAACACCTGGAGTAAATACGAAAAATTGAGAGAGAAAGATCAAAAACTGCACAATAATCTTTGTAGAATTCTCAAAGAAATGCTAAGAGGAGATCCAGCCTCAGGACTGGGAAAGCCTGAACCTCTTAAACATAATCTTTCTGGTCTTTGGTCTCGGAGGTTGTCACAGAAAGATCGGGTTATTTATAAGTTTGATAGTGACTATATTTACATCTTTGCAATAGGGGGTCACTACGACCAATTTGGCTAAGTCTAATAGCTGGTGGCGGTACTGGCCTCTAAGCTCTCCAAACAAAGTTGTGGTAACCCTACATCTAATAACTATTCAAGATTGCTAAAGATTACAATTTTATTGATGGAAGCAAAGGATCGAACGATCCGCACCTACGAAACCAGCGATGGCCGAGTTCCTTGCAATGCATAACTAGAGGTATTCCGCGATCGTAAAGGTCGTGCCATCGTTCGGACTCGAATCAACCGACTACAATTGGGACTTTTTGGAGACACAAAGTCTGTGGGTGATGGAGTCAATGAACTCAGAATTTCCTACGGGCCTGGATATCGCGTCTACTTTGGTCTAGAGGGTGAGACACTTGTTATTTTGCTCTGTGGCGGAGATAAAAGCACTCAAGTCAAAGACATCAAACTAGCAAAAGAGTATTGGCAAGATTATAGGAATCGGGATGATGCCTAGAAGTAGAAGCTATCAAGAAGATCTATTAAAATCGCTGCAAGATCCAGAAGAGGCTGCTGCCTACTTGAATGCAGCTCTTGCAGATGGCAACGAGCAAGTTTTCTTGCTGGCACTTCAGAATGTGGCAGATGCAACGATTGGCCCAGCTAATGGGACTGATAAAAGGTCAAGAAACTGTGAGACTCTCTCCGAAGCCCTACTTGCACAGCCAGATGATCCTCGTCTATCGACTATTCGCGCTATTCTAGAGGGCTTAGGTTATCGTTTGGCTATTGAAGTGTCTCTCCCCCGTGCTTAAGTTGAAGTTGCTCCTAGGAATCCCAGAAGGCAGCATCTGCTTTATATATTGACCTGCTCTGGAAACATTAATCGTTGTTATCGGTTCCGTTAATACTCAATAATCTTTAACCGTATATTATCGAAAATAGCGGGTTTTCGTTATTAAGCGCATTTTAACAGAGGCTCTTCCAGATTATTTTGGAAATTTTTGGGTGCGAACATCCTCACAAAATTGCTGGACGGCCTCCTGTATGGATTGACGCAGATCAATGTAGGGCTTGGCGAAAGGCGGTTGCCAGTCCGAGAGTCCTAAAACATCTGCGGTGACTAAGACTTGACCATCGCAGTGGGAACCTGCGCCAATGCCAATTGTCGGGATTGAGAGCGCGTGCGTAATGGTGGCAGCCAAAGTTGCCGGGATATGTTCTAAGACAATAGCAAATGCTCCGGCCTCTTCTAAGGCTTTTGCTTCTTGGAGAATACGATCTGCTTCTGGTTTTGAGGTGCCTTGGCGATGATAACCACTGAGTTGATGCAGCGATTGCGGGGTTAAGCCCACATGCCCCATTACCGGAATGCCGCGCTCGACTAAATAGCGCACCGTTATCACCATATCAGGATAACCCCCTTCCAGCTTTACCGCTGCCACCTCTGCAGCCTGCAATAATTTCCCGGCATTTCTTAAGGCTTGCTGAGGGCTTTCTTGATAGCTCAAGAAGGGTAAGTCACAGACCAAAAGCGCGTGTTTGACCCCGCGCCTAACAGCTTGGGCATGATAGAGCATTTCATCTAATGTTAAGGAAAGGGTGGTGGTATAGCCAAGAGCCACCATTGCCAGAGAATCACCCACCAGCAAGACATCGACCCCTGCCTGATCGAGGATGGTGGCTAACGCATAATCCCAAGCCGTGAGCACGGTTATAGGATGGCCTTGTTGTTTCCACTGTCGCAACTGCTGGATTGTCACAGCCATACTGACATTACTCCTTTACCCTTCTTTATCTAGGATAGAGGGTTCTTTTATAAATCAAGAGGGGGGATGGGGGGCAGGGTTCACGCTTCGTTTCTATTCAGCGTCTTCTTGCTTACTTTTTCCGCTTTTTTTGGAGGAAACAATGGTGTTGGCAGATACCTCAACACCCATATCCAGCTTTTGGCGAACTTGCTGAGTTAAGGTTTCTGTAAATTCGGGGTTATCTTGCATGTATCGGACTGTATTATCACGACCCTGGCCAATATTTTCGCCATTATAGCTGTACCAGGCTCCTTTACGAACAAGAAATCCGGTCTCTTCTGCTATATCTAATAGGCAGCCAAGGGTAGAGATACCTTCGCCGAAAATAATGTCAAATTCACCAATGCGGAAGGGGGGAGCAATTTTATTTTTGACGACTTTGACTTTGGCGCGGATGCCAAATTCTTCGGTGCCTTTTTTCAGGGTTTGAATACGACGAATATCCAGTCGGACAGAGGCATAAAATTTGAGGGCATTACCACCCGTGGTTACTTCTGGATTGCCGTAGGTGACCCCAATTTTTTGGCGCAGTTGATTGAGAAACACAACAGTACAGCCAGTCCGGCCAATATTTCCTGTGATTTTGCGGAGAGCCTGACTCATGAGTCGAGCCTGTAAGCCCATATGGGAATCTCCCATCTCTCCTTCGATTTCGGCGCGGGGAACGAGGGCGGCTACCGAATCAATGACGACGATATCCACGGCGGTGGAACGCACCAGTTGATCGACAATTTCTAAGGCTGATTCACCTGTATCGGGTTGAGCCACAAGGAGGTTCTCGGTATCAACACCAACAGCAGCGGCATAGGTTGGATCAAGGGCATGTTCAGCATCCACAAAGGCGGCAATGCCACCCAATTTCTGGATTTCTGCGATCGCATGCAAGGCTAAAGTCGTCTTTCCTGAACTTTCTGGACCATAGATTTCAATGACTCTGCCCTTGGGTAACCCCCCACCCAAGGCTAAATCTAGCGTTAAGGCCCCACTAGAAATGGTCTCAATTTTCATGCGCGTCGCATCTCCTAAGCGCATGATTGACCCTTTGCCAAAGGTGCGTTCAATTTGATTGAGTACGACCCCCAGCGCTTTTTCCTTCTCAGAATTCGTGGGACTGTCAGTAGCCATGTATACCTCAAATAGAATGGTATGTAGATCTAGACGATGGTAAGGATCACAATCTTTATGAGCCAAATTCTCATTGTAGACATTCCCTGGTTCACGGAAAATACCTGTGTTTTAGGCATAGGCTGATCAGGTTTGCTGGTAAGGATTCTGATTGTTGAACTTAGACTGTTTTTTCTGGCGTTTGACAAAATCAGTTGCTAAGCAGTGGTAGTCAGCCCTAATCAATGGACTGGGACTATCATTCAAAATATTGGCATTAAAACCGAAAGGTTATGCTAAAAACAAGCGCAGTATATGGATAACAATGAAAATTGGCGAGCTGATTGATGAGTTTGAGCGCTGGGCTAACCCAGTCTGGCAGGAGAAATGGGATAACTGTGGTTGGCAGATCGAACCCGGGATTTTGGAGCAGACAGCCCAGGTTTTAGTGTGTTTAACGCCGACGCTGGCAGTAATGGCAGAAGCGATCGCACTCCAAGAGCAAGGCACACCAGTGAATTTGATCTTTGCCCACCATCCTTTGATCTTTGGATCGCTGAAATCGGTGCAAACAGGGAATGCCATTGGCGATATGGTGCGACTGTCGTTTATGCACCAAATTGGGGTCTATAGTGCCCATACCAATTTTGATCAAGTCACCGATGGCACAGCGGATGTATTAGCACAATTGCTAGATTTACAAGACGCTCAACCCGTTGAACCAACCCAGGATGGCTTGGGATATGGTCGCGTCGGCCATTTGAACCCAGTTCTGACGTTGCAACAACTCCTAGATAAGATTCAGTTGGCTCTCCAGCCTCCTGATTTACTAGTCTCTCCCACGGCGGATCGCCAACAGCAGATTGAGCGAGTAGCGGTTTTAGGGGGTTCTGGCGCTAGCTATATTGCGGCAGTCAGCCAGACAGGAGCGCAAGTCTACTTAACCTCAGATTGTAAGTTTCATCAATTTCAAGAGAGCCGCGATCGCAATCTCATCCTCATTGATGCAGGCCACTATGCAACAGAACGCCCTGCCTGCGCTCGTCTAGTCGAAAAATTGACCGCAATGGGCGCAGAGTGGACACAGTTGAGCCACGCCGATGAAGATTTTCGTGTTTTTTTGACATCAAACTCGTAAAAATTTTGTGATGAGTCTAAAATGTCTGAAAAATCAAATTCCTTGCCAATGGCAATTAATCGGGTTCCCATTGAATGACCTGCTCAATATTTACCCCTGCATGACCATGCCGAACATTGTGGCGCGACTTTAGGCCATGCAGTTGATGGTGTTCCTGGATCTCGGCCTCATGGGCGTCTAAGACCCTCTGAATGACCCCCTGATAGGACTTGGTGAGGCGTTTGAGGGCGGATAAGCTAATCTCCCATTTCTGTATGTGTGTGCGATGGGGAGCATTGTTGTAGGCCATCATTGCATCGATAGCCTTGATGATTCTGGCCTCTGCTTCTGCAGAGGTGCCACGACTGCGCCTCTGCAGCTTTACCGTTGAGGATGGCGGGGTTTTCGCTGATTGCTCAGAAGTGGCTTCCTGAGTATCGAGGGATTCAGGCTGGATGGAGCCGGGTTGAGTCTGTCCATTGCTGGGCGCAGGAACTGGGAACTGCTGAGCAATGGTTCGTTCTGTCTGGATCAATTGCACCAGTTGGGAGAGGGCATGGGTTAAGACCTCTAATTTATGATCTAGGGTATGAGTTGTTGGGCTAGAGGAAGACGGTTGGTCTGACTGAGGGGTTACTGCAATTTGAGGTTGAACGGTCAGGGTTGGCGCTGGGTCTGTTTGAAGGGTATCCCTTTGCGGAGTAATCGGTTTCGAGATAGGGGTAGGGGTAGAAACCGGAGCGGTTGTCAACTCAATCTCATGTTCTGGATCTGCTAGGAAGCGTAAGGCATAGTGGGTACGTTGTACATAGCTAACGCCTTGCTTGGTATAACTCAGGCGCTCAGCCGTTTGCTGATCAATTAAGGGGAGCTGTCCACTGCGGATGGCCGTTGCGATCGCCCCTTCATAGATCGGTAGATAATCTTGCGAATCATAAGTTTGCTCCAGCTCAGCAAGCTCCTGCTGACAGAGGCTGCGAATTGCTTCTGGATCGCGGAGGGGCAGCAAGGTGGTAATGAAGGCGTTGGCTGATTGCTCTAAGGTTTTTGCCGGGGTCGGGGGTCGAGGAATAGAGGGGTGGGGGATCTGGGGAGTGAAGGAGGGGCGGTTTTCGGGAAGGGATTGTTCAATCCAGGCTAAGAGTGCAGACATTTGATCGGGTTGGCTGGCCTTGGGGGCAAAGGGCTGCAAGAGCTGAAGCCAGCGATCGCGCTCATCTCGATACAGCCAGAGGGTAGAGCGGTCGCGTTTTGGGGACAATTGACGTTTACTAGGTGGAAGCATCGGTGATTCTTCCTCTGGCATCAAGGGTTCAGGCTCAAGTCCTGGAACACCCTGTTGAAAGATCTTCAGGATCTGTACACCTGGATCGTTCAGACGTACCCCTTGGCGACCATTGATGTTGCCCCGGCCATCGCCGATTTTGTAGTCATTGTAGTGGCGGGTGGAGGCTAAGGAGCGACGTAGGGTGGGATCCTGCTCATTTTGAATTAAAAAATGACCTTGAATGGCGGCCATATATTCAATATCGGCCACGGTTGGTGGGGCATACCAATGGGTGGCAATCCGAGCATAGATCGTCCGAAACAGGTGGGTATAGAGATTGCCCCGTCCTGCCCGCTGGGGAACGAGTTCAGCAAAGTGGAGATCGCAGGCTTTGGCCACGGGTGGACTGAACTTGCGGTTAATGGTTTCTAGATCTAAACCCACGGTATTGACGGTTCGCCGCAGTTTACTGAGGGCGGCAATGACTTGCTGAGCAGGGGCTAGGGTGGGAATTTCAAACCGAAGCGTCCTTTCTTCTTGACGGCGTTTGAGCGCCCCTGTGAACCAGACAGTATAGGGAGATTCATAAATGAATTCAGCGGTTTGCAGCAGTTCCGTACACCGGCGACCCGTCACGACCGCTAGTCCCGCTGCAACTTCCGCCCAGTCTCGACTATCCAGGAGCATTTTGGCGCGATCAACAATGGCGTTGGGTTGTTCGATCAGACTTTGCTGTTCATTGCGAGTGGCCACCGTATCACTAATAGATAGATTGATCTCAATCCATTCGTCCCGCGTGAAGTTCATCGCCTGCAAGGCAATATGGTTTTCCCCCAATTGCCGCTTCAGAGCCTGTCGTACCTCCGTCATCAAATTGCGCTGTTGCTTGAGATCTTTGAGACCATGATCCTGCCATTGCTGCTTCATCCAAGCTGCCCACTGCGCGGAGATCTGACGATCTTGGGGGGTGTCAATGAGGGGGGCGATCGCAGGGAAATATTGCTTGTCGTAGAGGGTTTTGAGCCAACGCCGCATAGGCTTGCAGGATCCAGGTTGCGATGATTATTACATACCTATCGAGAAATCTCTCATGAGGTATAAAACCTTTGCAAATGCGATCAGCCTTTATACCTAATTCTTCACCATGTAAACAAACAGAATAATACTCTCTGTAAATAGTTTTTATTGACGTTAAAAATCACAAATCCTCACAGTTTCTTCAACATTAGGATCTATAACTACACCTACCTTACCAAGCTTGTAATTATCAAACTTGTTATTGAAATGTATATCAGGAATTCATTTCCAAGAGGCTTATGAGTAATTGTCCTTGCTGTTCAAATACATTGCTACGACAAGTTCGTTTTGGGCAAATCAACTGGTTCTGCCCCCATTGTTGGGCAGAGATGCCCTTGACAAAATTTGAGAATAAATCCAATACACAGCCTAACTATCCAGAACAAATTGTTCATAACGCTTTGATTGTGCCAAAAACTCGCCTGCGTAAGACTAGACAATTGAGTTTAACTCCACTAACGCTACACTCAGAAATCAGTGCCCTGTATCAATAACATTCGGTAAGCGCTTGTAGATTGGTCGAGTTACAGTCATCCTATCGTCGGCATGAATCCTTAGATGTCGTTTATAAAGTAAAGACAAAATGCGCATAACCTTTATCCCAAGGGTTTTAGCCTGATATTGCATGTTGCTTGGGACTTTATCGATGTCATCTAAACCATACGCCACCAATTTAACTGACGCAGAATGGGCGATTCTCGAACCCCTCCTTCCTAAAGCAAAGCCCGGTGGTCGTCCTCGTGCAGTTGATATGCGTGCAGTGTGTAATGCCATCTACTATCACCTCAAAACAGGCTGTCAATGGCATCTCCTACCCCATGATTTTCCACCCAGCTCGACGGTATACTTCTACTATCGAAAATGGCAGCGTCGGGGGCAGTGGGAAAAAATGAATCATACCCTGCGTGAGGCAGTGCGCCAGAAGCTAGGCAAATCCGCCCACCCCAGCGCCCTCGCCACAGATAGCCAGTCGGTCAAAACGACAGAAAAAAGGGGGATGTCTATGGGTTTGATGGTGGCAAGCAGGTAAAAGGTAGAAGACGTCATGCGATTGTGGATAGTTTGGGTTTATTGTCGAAGGTCGTCGTTACAGCAGCTAATACCAGCGAACGCTTGGCAAGTGCCTATGCCTTGATGGAACTGCTCGATGAGTATCAAGGTTGTTTAGAGCGGGTTAAAGTGCTGTGGGTCGATGGTGGCTACAGTGGAGATAAGTTTGCCTTAGCCATCTGGTTGATGATTCAAGCAAGGGTTGAGGTGATTTCGCGCAGTGGCGCAGGATTTGAGATTTTACCAAAGCGGTGGGTGGTCGAGCGAACCTTTGGTTGGCTCAATTGGTATCGTCGGTTGAGCAAGGATTATGAGCGTTTAACAGAGATGAGTGAAGCGGCTATCTATGCTGTAATGACCCGAATTATCCTCAAGCGTTTAGCGGCCTAAAGATTTACTTTATAAATAGCCTCTAAAAGCTTTGCTAGTAACGCTTCCCTCACAAAAGCCCGTGACCAAGATTGAACTGGTGACCTCACCCTTACCAAGGATGGACATGGATAACTAGGGAGTATATATAGTAAAGCTTTTGAGCATTATCAATAAACAAGCGGGGTAGATTTCGGGGTAAATGGGGCAAGGTTAGGGTCTATGGCCGACTATTCAAGCAGAGGGTATGACAGAGATGGTAAAGACTCCTCGCTTGTAGATCGGTCGGTTCTGTCCTCATGGATTTGCCTGCTGTTGAATCAGGCTTTCCAAGTGTGCTGCTCCCTCTGGGTCAAACGCTCCGGTATGCCTATTTACACCTGGTTCAGTGCGGAGCCTATCCATGTAGAGATGCAACGCTTCTTGATCGTCACGATGGGACAAGACGTATGCTCTTAGCGCTTGGCGCGTCATCTGATTTAAGTTAGGTTTCTGGGTCACTGCCAAACTCCCATGAGCCGTTAGTAAAGATAGAAATGCCAATATTCTCACCCACTAGGATGAAAATTTCTTGCCGTTTACTGTCGTACCGAAACAAGCGGATGTCCAAGTAACAGTTTGAGAGCCAGTGGCATACCTGCACAGATTGCAGGGCTTGCTCTAAGGTTGGCATCTACGACTGGACTCCCCGATCTATCAATTCCCTTTTAGCTGCTTCAGTAATGACCCGGCGTAACCATGCTGCTTTTTGGGGTAGCGATCGCACGGCTGCATCAATTTCTACTGGAACCATCACCGACAAAGGTCTTTTTGACAATTTCCCTTGGAAACCATCTTGAGCTTTGTGCTGGCAAGCGATAAACGCTGGGGTTTGAACTGGATTAGGGTTTCCACCTGGAGTCCCTTTCTTTTTAGGCATACACTTTTTGGGTGTGTGGACACTTCCCAATCTAGCGGGTAATATGGATTCATGCAACCGATAACCTTCAAACTGTCCGGTTGCAGTCCCTACAATCTTTATTCCTCCATCGCTACACAGGAGAAAAAACAATGTCTACAGTTGTATGCACCATCGCTACACTCAAGTCCATTGTCTTATCAGCAGCCAACGCCTCTAGCAATCCTGGGTTTGAGGGCACCTTTGCCACAACCCACGACTTCAACAAAGCTGTCCGCGCCAAGTGGCCAAAGGGTTTAAGTTCATCACGCTTTAGCTGTGCAGTGCCAGTGGTTCCACTCAAGAAAACCGATACATTCACATTCAATGTAGTTATCCCACTCGGCCACTGATCAAGATAATTACTGTGTACGAGCCTGATACAAACCAATGGAGTGATAGTTTTACCAGAAGGAGGAAAAATGACTACCAATAGCTGGAATGAAACACTTGTAGAACAAACAGTGACTTACTCATTAGAGATGAATGGTGCGTTCTTTCTGATTGAAAACGTGCCTGCACGGGTTAATGTAGAGACAGGTGAGCAGCTTTTTTCTCCATTAACTGTTGAGTGTTTACAGCAGATTGTTCTAGACCAAAAGAATCCAGTTCGTTTTATTGAGACACCAGTGTACAATTTTGCTGCATAAGAATGACTTATACAGGGTTTGCAGTGGATCCATAGGCTATATGACAAAGGGACTGTCGGGAGATGCCTGGAACTCCTGAAAACTTTGCTAGTAAAGCTTCCCTTGCAAAAGCCCGTGACCAGGATTGAACTGGTGACCTCACCCTTACCAAGGGTGTGCTCTACCACTGAGCCACACGGGCAAGTTGACGACATGGGCCGGGCTGGATTTGAACCAGCGTAGGCATAGCCAGCGGATTTACAGTCCGCCCCCATTAACCACTCGGGCACCGACCCTTACATTAGTCAACAGTTCAGAATTCTAACATATCTGAATCGCTCAAACGCAATCCCTTCAGTGACTCATCCAGGGGGTTATCTCAATCCTAGGGTCTGATCGAAGACGTTACTGAATTCTCTGGGATCTGACGTTGCCAAAACCGCACTAATTTAGGTATGATCAAGTGCTTTCACTCTGCAATTTTACTTTATTGACGCACGTAGGGCTATGGGAAATCGCATTCAGCTCGTTTTAAACGAGGATGTTAGAAAACTGGGTCGTTCTGGAGACCTGGTGGAAGTTGCGCCTGGGTACGCCCGCAATTATTTAATTCCCAAGGGGATGGCCTATCGGGCTACCCCCGGCGTCCTCAAGCAAATTGAGCATCGTAAGGCAGAGGAATTGAAACGTCTAGAAGCTATTAAGCAGGATGCTGAAAAACAGAAGGTCGCGTTGCAAACGATTGGAACCTTCCGCATTGAGCAAAAAGCAGGCGAAGAAGACACGCTGTTTGGGCGGGTTACTGCCCCTGATATTGCCGAAGTGATTGCCAGCGTCAGCGGTTTTGAAATTGATAAACGGGGCATTGATATTCCTGACATTCGTAAGTTGGGAACCTACAATGTGGAGATTAAACTGCATCCCGAAGTGATCGCAGTTGTTAAAGTAGAAGTAGTACCTGAATAATACTAGGGTACTAATAACGCTTTAGAAATTACCCCTTCTCCCTTAAGGGAGACCTATTGGCATGTCTATGGTTTATCAGCTAGATTTTCAGCCTGCTAGCGATCGCATCCCCCCACAAAACGTTGAAGCCGAAGAATCCATTCTAGGCGGCATTCTGCTCGACTCAGACGCCATTGGCCGCATCGCCGACTTATTGCGACCTGAAACCTTTTATCTGAGTGCCCATCAAGAGATCTACCGTGCTGCCCTCAACCTCCATGCCCAAGGCAGCCCCACGGATTTGATGTGTGTCACGGCTTGGCTGCAAGATCGGGACTTACTCGACAAAGTAGGTGGGCAAAGTAAGCTGGCTCATCTGGTGGATCATACCGTTAGCGCCATTAATATCGATCAATATGCGGCCCTCATTAAAGACAAATACCTGCGCCGACAATTAATCAAAGGGGCCAATGCCGTTACCCAATTGGCCTACGACACCTCCAAAACCTTGGAAACGGTTCTAGATGAGTCTGAACAGCAGATTTTTAATGTGACTCAAGACCGGGTGCGCCAGGGGTTGGTCGCCACCGAAGACATTTTGGCGAGTACTTTTGCGGAGTTAGAACAGCGATCCCTCGGTCAAGTTTTACCGGGGTTATCGTGTAACTTCTATGATCTCGATGCCATGACCCAAGGCTTCCAGCGATCGGATTTAGTGATTGTGGCTGGACGTCCCTCTATGGGCAAAACGGCGCTGGCGCTGCAAATTGCCCGCCAAATTTGTGAAATCCACAACTTGGGCGTAGCTATTTTTAGCTTAGAAATGTCAAAAGAGCAGTTGGTGCAGCGAATGCTAGCGGGGGAAGCCGGGATCGACAGCAACTATCTACGGGCTGGACGGATTAACCAAGCCCAATGGGAACCCCTGAGTCGAGCCATTGGCAAGTTATCGCAGTTATCCATTTACATTGATGACTCTCCCAATCCTACGATGACTGAGTTGCGCTCCAATGCCCGCCGCTTGCAATCAGAACATCCCGAAGGCTTGGGGATGATCCTCTTGGACTATCTACAGCTTATGGGGGGTGGAGACGCCACCGATGGCCGGGTGCAAGAAATCTCGAAAATTACACGCGCGCTCAAAGGGTTAGCCCGTGAACTCAATGTCCCCGTTCTTGCCCTCTCTCAGCTCAGTCGCGGTGTAGAATCGCGGACTAATAAACGCCCCCTCATGTCAGATTTAAGAGAATCCGGCTCCATTGAGCAAGATGCGGATTTAATTGTTCTCCTCTATCGGGATGATTACTACAATCCTGATAGTCCAGAACGCGGCATCTGTGAACTCAATATTGCAAAACACCGGAATGGCCCAGTGGGGACGGTTAAGCTGCTTTTTGAACCCAAGCTGACCCGCTTTTTTAATTTGGCCAAACCAGAGGGCATGATCTGAAGCTCACAGCCTGACAACAGAACCTCTAGGTTTCTAGGGTGCGAGGAGCGATGGCTGTTGCTTCCTGTCCACAGGACTTAGGCCGACCGTAGGTCATCGCATCCCCAATTTGCCCACCCGCTAAGGTCATTCTTGGGAACCACCCAGTTGGCGGCTAATGAAGGCATCCAAGGAATATTGACCGCCCCCATTGACCAGAAAAAACAGAAACGAACAACCATACAAGGTGGCCGTCTCAAAGGAACGAATCTTTAACCCATCCACGTGGACGTGAAAGTAAATCGCCATTCCCATCGTAAAGACCAAAGCCAAGGACGCTGGACGGCTGAGTAAACCCAAAATCAGGAGAATTGACCCCACAATTTCAGCATAGGCCGAGCAATAGGTGAGGAACACTGGAAAGGGTAATCCCATGCCATTGGCCACCACATTCGTCGCAAACCCTTGGACATCGGCAAGCTTATCCAAACCGTTGTGAATCATCAAAGAACTGACGACCACCCGCAGGATGGTCAAGGCGACTTGAAAGCCAGTGGTGGTGTCAGAGGTGGGCTGGAAAAGCAGGGTTAACCAACGATTAGAACTTGCTGAGGTTGTCATATTTGCGGTGTTTGGAAGACTTTACGTTAACAATATTACGCTGTAGCAGTGGATTTTAGCCTTGTTCGATAATCCGTTGCACAATTTGCATCCCGGTGATCGCTTCCCAACCAAAGAGGCCCAAAATCAGCAAACTAAATCCTAAATGGATATTGCGTGCCGTTTGACTACCGCGTTGCATCAAGGGGGTGAGGCTGGCAGCCATGGCCACTAAACCCGTCATGCCTAAACCAGCGATTAAATGAGCCCCCACAAACAACTTGCCATTGTTAATATAGGTAACCCCCATACCGCCAATGGCTCCTAAAACCATCACGGAGAGTAACAACGCCCCAATTTGGTGGTGCTTAATGTTAAACCGTTGTTTAATCAGGGATTTTCTGAGATCTTTGTCCGTGGTGGTGCGGGTGGTGCGAATCTTCAGCCCCAAGATCAACGCATAGATACAGACGCCAAACAGCACCCACATCATGACTGGATGGATGAACGTATAAATCCAGTACAGGAGTTTTGAGGAACTCATAGGGCGGAGGGCAGGAAGGATGCTTAAATAAACTTTATAAAAGTTAGCATATTTTCAATGATGTCTTCAGCAATGGATATTCCCTTAATGAGACAGAATTCCGGTGATCGCTTCGATCAGACCCTTGCAGATGGGCAGTTACAAGCATTAATCTTTGATATGGATGGGGTGCTTTGCAATACCATGCCCTATCATCTCCAAGCCTGGTTGGACTATAGTGCGACGATTCCCGCATTAGCAGGAGCCAGCCGCAAGCAATTAGAAAAAATGGGTGGCAAGCGCAATCAGGAGCTGTTGCCCGAATTGCTAGGGCATCCAGTTGCAGCCGCCGATCTTCAGCGCTGGAGTTCGGAAAAGGAAGCGGTTTATCGATCCTTGATTCGAGATGATATTCAATGGCTACCCGGTCTAATTCCCTTTTTGCAACAGGCTCAATCTGTGGGTTTGCGGCTGGGCTTGGGAACCTCTGCCTGCTGGGAAAATGTGGATTTGTTGCTGAGCCAGGATCAATTGCGAGACTTCTTTTCGGCACAAGTGATTGAAACGGATGTGGAACGTGGCAAACCCGATCCCCAATGTTATCTGCTGGTAGCTGAGCGTTTAGGTGTTGTTCCTGAGCAGTGTTTGGTATTTGAAGATGCGATCGCAGGCGTCCAAGCAGCCCGTGACGCCGCCATGAGATGCTGGGGCGTCTTAACCACCCACACTGCTGATGAATTACAACAAGCCGGAGCTGAATACTGTATCCAAGATTTTACCGATCCAGCCCTTGAGCAATTAATCAACAGTTAGACTTCAGATCGCCAGATTGGCTGTATGTAGGCTAGAGAATCTTTATAAAGAAAGGCTTGTATGTTGCAACATTTGTGGTAACATCGAGAATCATAAGGATTAAGAAGCGATTCACTTAAGGAGACGGTCATGCTTCTAAGCGTTAAAAAACGAGGTAATTCACTAAGTGTCATTGTTCCCAAAGAAATGGCGACTAGTCTAAATGTTGAAGATGGAGATAGCCTTTTTGCAACGAAGACTCCTTCGGGGTATGAAATCTCAGCATACGACCCTAACTTTGTGAAAAAGATTGAAGCCGCTCGACGAGGCATGAAGAAATATCGGAATGCGTTGGTTGAGCTGGCTAAATGATGGAGCCTTGTTGGTTAGACATTCATGATGTCTGTGCCATGCATGGTGAAATTATTGCAGAGTCAGGGGGAGCCTCAGGCATACTAAATGAAGGTACTCTTGAGTCAACTTTAAGCAAGCCAATAAACTTATATCACTATGGTGATGATGTCACTTTATATAAATTGGCAGCATCTTACGGTTATGGGCTTGTAAAAAATCATTGTTTTGTAGACGGTAATAAGAGGATTGCTCTTATTACCGTTTATACATTTTTATCAGTCAATGGAATTGAGCTGACAGCCTCTGAGATTGGTGCAGTGAGCTTTTTCCTGGATTTAGCTGCCAGTGTTGAGACACAAGAGGAAAGTATAAAGAAACTAGCATACTGGCTACAAAGTAATAGTGAACTCCTCTCTAGTGAAATATGAACAGCAGTATCCTCAAGTTGTGTAAAGTCTAACCAAGGCTTGCAGCGGAACAGGGCGATATGCCAAGGGTTTGCTGCAAGGTGAAACGCTGTCCGCTGAAGCCTAAGCCGTTAGATGCCCGTTCACTATCGAGACGTATTGGTTCTTTTGTACTATTTGGGATGTGAATGATAAGCTTGATCTTTCTTCGCTCTAAGAGTACCCTTGTCTTCGATACCCCGGCAAATAAACGTAATGCAACAGTTGTCCCTTGCCCTTGAACTATTTGACTCCGAGCCAGTCAATCCACAGTGGTTTCAACAGATCCTATCAATTCTCGACGTAAGACAGGAAGCTGCTTGGACTGACAATTTTGGTAAGTCTCTCCGTCAGAAATTGCAGCAAAAGGAGATTACCCCAGTTAAAACTCTTAGTTTGTTTTCTGGTGGAGGGGGTTTAGATATTGCGTTCCATGACGCTGGTTCTGAGATAATTGAAATGGTTGAGCTGGAAGCTAAATACGTTCAAACACTGCAAAAAATTCTCAACAGGGAAAGTGGCTAGATGGTTCTAAACCAGTATGTATGGACATTAGAAATTATATTCCTTCTCCGGATCTTGAGGTGGATTTCATCATTGGAGGTCCACCATGCCAAACTTTTTCTGCGGCTGGACGTAGGGCAGCAGGGGTGGCTGGAACAACTGACAGGAGAGGGACGCTCTTTCAGGAATACGTTCGTATCTTAAAGTTACTTCAACCTAAAGGGTTTTTATTTGAGAATGTATATGGAATTACTGGTGCGAACAAAGGTGAAGCATGGCAAGAAATTCAAGAAGCATTTAAAGAAGTTGGTTATAGTATTTACTTCCGAATTTTAGATGCTGCTGATTACGGTGTTCCTCAGCATAGGGAACGCTTATTTATAGTTGGAGTTAAACAGGGAAAATACTTATTCCCTTATCCTACTCATGGCTGTGATTCCCTTGATCAACAGCCATACTACTCCGCAGCTCAAGCTGTTGAAGGTTCGGAGACTTCCAATATAGAAGCAGGATTGGGTGGAAGATTTGGTCACTTGCTTAATGATATTCCTCCTGGTCTCAACTACAGCTTCTATACGAAAGAAATGGGTTATCCAAATCCTATTTTTAGTTGGAGATCTAAATTTTCTGACTTCCTTTATAAAGCAGATCCGGATACGCCAGTGCGAACAATCAAGGCTCAAGGTGGGCAATACACTGGTCCATTTAGTTGGGAAAATCGTAGATTTTCTATTTCTGAATTAAAACGACTACAGACTATTCCTGATGACTATGAAGTAGCTGGCAATAGACAAGTTGCTATTGAGCAAATAGGTAACTCGGTTCCTCCCCAACTAGGTAGAGTTTTAGCCCTTAGCATCTTGGATCAGGTTATGGATGTTGATTTACCTTTGATCTTGCTTATTTACCTCAAGACAAGCAATTAGGCTTCAGACAACGCAAGAGAAAGTTAACGAAAATCTACCTTCAAAAAGCTGAAGCTGCAATTATCGAACTATCTAAACAAGGAAAAATCAAAGGTTTAGATGCCTCTATTTATAAGGAGAAACGAGAGTTTGTCAGGTTTTTATCCATTGATGACTTTTCGTGGACAGAGGAACTAGTTGCTAATAGTGTCAAAATTTATCTTAGTTGTATATTGGACTCTTCATCCTGGATAATCAAAGCAAGCAACAATAACAATTGGGAGGAGCCAGATCAATTTTCCATTGCTGTTTACCCATCATGTGGTTATGACGACTGGGTTTTATGCACAAACTCAGTGAAACTATGCGCCAAACAGTTAGACACACGAGTCTTTACGTCACTCTGGAAAGCTTTTGAAGAAAAATTGAATGAAGCGACAGGAAAAGCAGATTTAGTGCAGTTATCTGGGTACTATCAATATAATGCTCGTATCAGCGGAATCATGAATTTTTATGGTGAAGAAAAAGTTGATTTATTTTGGCGAGTTGTTCAATGTGTAACTAGATGTATAGCTACTTCTGCTCAACTTAAAGCAAAAGAGTTTGCAGAGTGTTGGTGTGTGAATGAAGAAGATGTTGTTTCTTACCTAAAGTCTTTGAGAGCTATTGGCTATGAAGTTAGAAGCCATAATACGAATCCTCAAATTCCTTTGGATGAGTATCTGATTCCCTACGCTTTTCCTACACTTAATCCCAAAAGTGTTCAACTTCGCAAAGTTCTATAGCTTCATCATGAGTGAATTACATTTAAGAGTTTATTCCAATAGAAGCGAATTAATTCTTGCTGACGGTACGGTTCAAACATTTTATGAAGGAGGCATGAGCCAAGCAGCAAAAGCGAGGTATGCCAGAATAGTAGCAGAACTTTCTAACGGTTATTTAAAAAGACAGATTTTAGCTTGTAGAGATAGATCCTCAAATCTCGACTTTTCAAATTTAACTCAAACGCATAGGTTGCTTTTAGATCAATTAATTCAGTCAGTAACTAGTGAAGTTGGTAGAGCATTAGTTGGACTTACAATATTACAGTTGTGTGTTAAGTCAATCGAGCCAGAGCAAAATATTAGATTACATAAAGGTAGTGCAAGTACAAGAGATTTTTCGTGGCATGACGGAATCTCTATGCGCTCTCTTGATAAGAAGTACATTACACCTGTATTGCGAGAATATGAATTACTCAGGCTAAATGCTGACGGTTTCATGATGACTCGGAGTTTGGCAGAAAACTACCCATATTCAACTGTATACAAGGCAAATCTGCGAGGAGCGCGTTCTGAATGGATAAGCATCGTTGAGGCTACAGAGAAAAGCGAATTATCTCCTGATATTGCATTAAAATACCTTCTTTCGCAGTTATTAAATCAAGCACAAAATTTCAGGATACTTGCTTCCCAGACGATTGAGGAACTGAATACGTTTTTTGAAGCAACAGTTATCAATCAAGAAATTGCATTAAACTTTATTCTCCGCCATATTAACCAATCTGATTATGCTGCTCGCTTAATGGAAATTGCTATGCATAGCTTAATGCAAGCCATGCAAGATTACCAAGTTTTCCCTAATAGTAGTTTGAAACCGCTTTCACAAATGCGTTCAGCTAATAAAAAGCATGGGAATGTTGGTGATATTGAGCTTTTAGAGGATAGACAAATTGTAGAAGCTTGGGATGCTAAATATGGCAAGTCATATTTAAGAGATGAAATTGAAGAATTATCAGAAAAATTGGAGGTGCATTCCGCTATTAGGCGAGCTAGCTTCGTCACAAGCCTTGAACCAGAAAGGCTTGATGAATTAGAGCCTAGATGTGAAGAAATTGAAGAGATTTATGGAATATCTTTAGAAATTTTGACTTTTGCAGAGTGGGTTGAAGAGCAGTTTGAACGCGCATCCACAGAAGAAGCTGCTTCAGACCAGGAACTAGCTGTAGCTTGGATTACAGCTTACGCAGAGTCTCTGGCACAGCTACGTAGAGACATCGCTCCAATAGATGAGCCTTGTTATCAATGGTTGCTAACACTGAGTAGTATCTTAACCGAAGAGTTGTGAAGTGTTTATCATTCTTTTGATTGAAGCGGGTCGGCATGGCATCTAACACTGCGTGGCAGCGGACGGGCGAAAGCTGCTGGTGCTGAGTTCAAGGTTATCTGCCGCCGCTACACTTCACCGTTAGAGGTATGGGCCAGGTTCAATAACTCTCTTTCGAGTCAATGGACTGGAGAAATTGGATGTAGGGTTGATCTCGGCTGTGGGTGGACAAAGGTAAAAAATGTTACGGTGTAATGCGGCCAATTGCATGGTAGTCAAACTTTTATGAATACAGCAGGTCTATCCTCATGTTCCTTGCCCTTTTCTCCTTCTCAAAGATAATGGTTACCCTGATCAAGTTCTACTTAGGGAAGCTACAATCCCTTTTGCGCCTAGTCATTCTGGTTAGCCTCATCAGTATCGTTTGTGGCAATAGTTTGGTTGCGATCGCGCCCCTCAACTCGCAGCGATGGGAGCCATTGATAATGCATTGGATCAACGGCAACGGATTTTAGATGAAAAGCTAAAATTGGATCCCACTAAACTTCGCTATCGAGGCTTGGAGTATGTTCAGTTTCAAGCCGAAGATGAGCGACTCAGTGATGTCCAGATTAAATCCACCATTAAATCTGATATTAATAGCAACATTGTGGTGGCCGTAGCGAGTGGTTCAGTCCAAGTGTTTGGGAATGTGCCCAATATTGATGTGGCTCGTGAAGTGGTCACCCAAATCAAAGCCGTACCAGGGGTCAGAGAAGTCATGTTTGATCTGGGTTTAGAAACGAAAGCTGAGTAATATAGCCCTATTTGAATCATGGCAGGTGGGGTGATGAGGGAATTCGAGGGCTGAGGCTGTTGAGAGGAGAACGTGCGATCGCCACTCCTGTATCAATCAGTATTAACTGAACAAGTGTTGTTGTAGGTGACACCGATGTCTGATGCGTTCACTTGCCTCCAGGAAACCATCTGCTTCGATGGCAAGATGGGGTTCTATAGCCATACTTCCAAAACCTGTAAAACTCCCATGAAGTTTGCGGTTTATCAACCGCCTCAAGCCCAATCGGGTCATGTTCCGGTGCTTTATTTTCTCTCAGGACTAACTTGTACAGAAGAGAATTTCATGATCAAAGCGGGTGCCCAGCGCTATGCAGCCCAACATGGACTGATGTTGGTAGCCCCGGATACTAGCCCGCGTGATGGAGAAACGCCCGGTGCAGAAGCAGACTGGGATTTAGGGACAGGGGCTGGATTTTATGTGAATGCTACAGTCGAGCCTTGGGTTCAGCATTATCAAATGTACGATTATGTTGTAGAAGAACTGCCGCAGGTGATTGCTGATCATTTTCCGGCTAATCTGAATCGCCAAGGAATTTGTGGCCACTCGATGGGAGGACATGGGGCGCTTGTGTGTGGATTGAGAAATTGCGATCGCTATCGATCCATCTCTGCTTTGGCTCCCATTGCCGCCCCTACCCGGTGTCCTTGGGGTCAAAAAGTCTTCTCCCACTATCTGGGTGATGATCCTGCCACTTGGAAACAATATGACGCTTGTGAATTAGTGCATCAATATCAAGATCAGCGCCCCCTGTTAGTGGATCAAGGCACAGCCGATGCCTTTCTAGCGGAGCAATTACTGCCGCAGGCGCTGCAAGAAGCCTGTGAACAGGCTGGTCGTTCCCTGCATCTGCGTATGCAACTCGGGTATGATCATAGCTACTATTTCATTGCCACTTTTATGGGTGATCATCTGCGCTTCCATGCAGAATCTTTAAACGCATAAGGGTTGCTCTGCTGAATCTCCGAATTGTGACAATACCTTATATAGACCTTCTCTTAAGTAGATCTACGGAATATTCCCGTCATTTGTATCCCTGTGATTAGGAGAGTCACAAGCCCCAAGCCAACCAGAAGGACATAGAAGACTTTCAGTTGTTCACCCAAATAGGAACCCTGATGAAGTTGCAACAGGATAGCCGTTTGCTCTAATGGTAGACCAAACCAGGTTTGCCCTAAACGATAGGCGATCCCGGTTGTGGCACTGACCAGTAGGGGTAGAAATGCGATCGCAGCCACACTATGGTGAATCCAGCGTAGGTTCGGTTTAGAAGGATGCTGGGTCAGTTGACGCTTCACCTTAAGCATCGACAACCCACTGACTACCAATCCCAGTAACCCCAATCCCACTAGCAACACGTAAATTGGGACAAGAGGACTTCCCAAGTATTCACCCTGGTGGATGGCCATCATCCATCCTGTCACTTCATTGGGAAGTCCCCACCAGTTCCTTCCCAAGCGAAATAGAACACCTGTCACGGCTGAGAGTAAAAGCGGCAAAAATAAGACAGGGGCTATTTTGCGGTGGAGCTTACGAAAGTACCTTGCCTGGAACTGCATATTTTTAAGATGCTACTCTTTGGAGCGAAATTTTACCTAGCTTACCATGGTCAAAACAGCTATTCTCTTACTGGTTTCCAACGTTTTCATGACTTTTGCTTGGTATGGTCATTTAAAAGACTTAAAAGCTGCTCCTCTTTGGATGGCAATTCTCCTAAGTTGGTCAATTGCCTTTTTTGAATACTGCTTTCAGGTTCCAGCAAATCGGATAGGGATTCAATATCTGAGCCTGCCGCAACTCAAGGTATTGCAGGAAATTATCACAATGCTGGTGTTTGCAGGATTTAGTATGGCTCATATGAAAGTGCCGATTACCCGCAACTACTGGTTTGCTGGACTGTTGCTGGTAGGTGCAGCTTATCTAATTTTCAGCGAAAGGACTCCATCGTGAGGTGCGATCTCATCATCCCTCTACTTAAGTATCAAGGTTATAGGACAAGATTTTCTACGCTGTTTACCAAGGGGTCTCTTCAGCGTTCTCTCAGGGATTGTTGTCACCTGTGCATTAGATCACAGCTTTTAGTTGTTAACTATCACAGCACTCTAAGAACGTCTGAAGGAGGATAAGTATTAGGAATCATTCATACAAGGGGCGAGACAATGAGCAAACAACAATTGTCTTCACAGAATCACCAAACTTTGTCACCAGACAAGGGAATCTTCTCGAAGGAGATGAATCTGATCTTCTCGCTGTCAATTCTTGGTATTTTCGCGTTTTGTGGTCTAGCGTGGTTGATCGGGGGTATTGCTACCCCTGCATTCCCAGAAACTTCAACTGTCACGTTGGTCTCAAAGTAAGAATTGTAAGCGATCAAAAGCATTTAGCGCTTTGCAAACATCCCTAAGCGGTGAGGTGTAGCTATTGTTCGCGCCGCATTATGAGGGAGGCAAAACTAAAGATCTAGATTAGATCTTTAGTTTTGCCAGAGATAATAGCAATGTGCAAAGAGTGAGGGACAATTGGAGGTCATAGCATCGTCACCTAAAACTATGACTGACCCCCTGCTACCCAAATCTGAAAAACTGAGCCTGAGTACCAAGCTGGCCTATGGTGCTGGCGATCTGGGTGCAGGGCTGACTGCTACGCTTCTGGGTCTCTCACTCCAATTCTTTTTCACTAACGTGGCAGGTTTAAGTCCACTTTTGGCAGGGACTGTTCTTTTAATTGGCAAAATTAGTGATGCCATTAACGATCCAATTATTGGTGTGATGAGCGATCGCACCCAATCGCGCTGGGGTCGCCGCCATTCTTGGATGCTGATGGGTGCTATTCCTTTTGGCTTCTTTTTCTTTTTGCAGTGGATTATTCCCCGTTTCAGTGCCGATCCCCATCTCAATCAATGGGCCTTATTTTGGTACTATGTTGCAATCGGTGTCTTGTTTAATATCGCCTTTACAGCCGTTAATCTTCCTTACACCGCCCTCACCCCTGAGTTAACTCAAGACTATAACGAACGCACCAGCCTGAATAGCTTCCGGTTTGCCTTTTCGATCAGTGGTAGTATTCTCATCCTTGTCGGCGGATTCTTTGCTGACAAGATGATTGCTAGCCCCACCCAGCGATATTGGTTATTGGGCTTGGGGGGTGGAATTTTGTCAATTTTATCAACCTATTGGTGTGTTTGGGGAACGCAAGAACGATATACAACATCCACAACAGCTGAGTCTATCCCCATCCTCAAACAAATCAAAATTGCCCTTTCCAATCGTCCTTTTCTATACGTGATGGGCATTTATTTATGTTCCTGGCTCGCGTTTCAGTTAACCATTACAATCATTCCCTACTTTGTCAAATACAGGATGGAGCGAGGAGATTCCTACTTTGATGTTGCCCTGATTGTACAGATGGTTGCTTTCATTATGTTGTTTGTCTGGAGTGCTATCAGCAAACGGATTGGCAAGCGGATGGTCTACTTTATGGGCATGTCGGTATGGATTATTGCCCAAGCAGGTTTATTTTTTCTCCAGCCCGGTCAAGTGCGCTTGATGTATCTGCTCAGTATGATGGCTGGTGTAGGCGTCGCTACAGCCTATCTGATTCCCTGGTCCATGTTGCCCGATGTAATTGAACTAGATGAGCTAACCACAGGTAAACGCCGTGAAGGCACCTTTTATGCCTTTATGACCTTATTACAGAAAATGAGTTTAGCTTTAGCTATCTTTATTGTGGGTTTAGTTTTAGAGAAAACAGGTTTTCAGCCTTTGGATCCACCAGAATCAGCGAGACTTGCCATTCAAGTTGCGATTGGTCCTTTGCCCACCATTATTCTCTTAGTCGGGTTGGTCTTAGCCTATTTCTATCCGATCACACCGGAAGTTCATGCTGAAATACTTCTGAAACTGCGGGAAAGGCGATTAGGGCTGGATGAAGCATCTCAGCAAGGACCACCACAGATGGATGTCATGGATGAGTCGTAAGACATCCCTCATTCATCCATCTAAAACCATCGGACAACAACTGTATTTCCACGGATATTCCTAAATCTCTCTGGTCAACCCTTGGCATGGACGTAGGGTCTGGGGTTGATTTTGTACGCAATTCAGTAGTTTTACTCTGCCCGATTAAGGTCTGAATTGCGACTATAAACCTATGGCTATCTTTCAGTGAACCTCACTTGCACTTGTAACGGTAGTCTAACTTGCACTCAAGGATAGTTATCTTGCCTTAAGGGTAACTATCCTTCTTTTCCCGTTTTGAAGATCCTTTTCCACCCCTACACTGAAGGTGAGCTGCACCGTATGAAGACCAAATTGCAAAGTGTAATTGAAGAGGCGTCCGTTTTCAATGCTCAGGCCGATTCTTGTACTGTGATTCGCGATCGCTACATGGAACTGGCTCAAGCTGCCCATCAGGATCTCGATTACCCTTATTTGGGCACCACCTACGATGAGTACTATGCCATCATCGCCCTGTATCCCGATATGGGACAGACCCTTGATCGAGGGGTTTTAGCAGAAGCCCTTCTCCATGGTGAATCACCAGAACGCGCTTGTGCTTTAATGGCTCAAAGTCCTTATGTCCAATCTCAGTTGCATTCTCATCAGCAAACGGTACAGGCTCTATTTGCCTATGGGATGCCGTTGATCACCTCCTATTGCCAAGCCTATCGAGCTGCGCAGCAAGGGATAGCTGCGCTATAACACGGCAATTGTGTCAGAGATAATCTGGAGTGTCACGCTACCATAGCAGTAGTGATAAGCGTGGGACACATAAATGTTTTTGAATGAATTATCTCCACTGTTTCAAGAATTGGTCAGCAAGCCCATTGCCTTTATGGGAGGCTTTGCCTCAGGTTTGCTGCGTCTAAATCTAGCAGAGGATCCTGTTAAGAGTTGGCTGGAGCAAAAGCGCGGATCGGAGGATGATGTTTCCTCATCCCAGCCCAAGGATCCCACCCACAACGGCAGTGGCCCGCAATCGATCACGATTGAATAAGTCATTTCCCATGGTTGCCCCAGATTGGCGTGTGTTTTCCTTAATTCCCAGTGCCACGGAAATTTTGACGGCATTGGGGTTAGGGGATATTTGGGTGGGTTCATCGACCTGGCTCTCGTCTGGTAGACTCTATGGAACTTCTCGTAGAACTATTTCATTCCCATATTTTTACGCCTACGTATGCCGACGATGGATGGCAAAGGTATCACTGAAGGCATGATTGGCCAGACACTAGACGGACGCTATCAGGTTGTGCGCCCCTTGGGAACAGGAGGGTTTGGGCAAACCTATATTGCTGAAGATACCCGCAGACCGGGTCATCCATGGTGTGTTGTCAAAGTCCTGCACCCAGCCAGCAGTGATCCACAATTTCTAGAAGTGGCTCGCCGTTTATTTCAGAATGAGGCAGACACCTTAGAAAAATTGGGACATCATCCTCGAATTCCCCGGTTATTAGCTTTTTTTGAGCAGGACAAAGATTTTTACTTGGTGCAAGAACTGATCGATGGGGTGCCGTTAACAGATGAGCTAGGACGAGGACAGCGTTGGTCGGAGTCGCGGGCGCGATCGCTCGTCTCAGAGGTATTGGAACTCCTGATGTTCATTCATGGCCAAGGGGTGATTCATCGAGACATTAAACCCGACAATATTATCCGCCGTCACGGCGATCGCAAGCTGGTCTTGGTGGATTTTGGCTCCGTCAAACAGGTGAGGGACCAATCCTTAGTCACAGATGGCTCTACTAGCTTCACGGTTGTCGTCGGTACACCGGGTTATATGGCGAGTGAGCAAAGTCAGGGGAAACCGCGCGCCAGTAGTGATCTCTATTCCCTGGGGATTATTGGCATTCAAGCGGTAACAGGTATTTCACCTGCTCAATTTAAGGAAGATATTGATGGGGAACTGATCTGGCGAGATCAAGCCAATATCAGTGATGCCTTCGCTCAGATCTTAACTAAGATGGTGCGACCCTATTTCAAATTACGCTACCCAACCGCCCAAGAAGCATTGCAAGCGCTCCATGGCATGGATGGTGCGACCCCAGCAACCTCATCAGTATCGCAGTCGCCAACCCTGGCGGCAAAATCGCTGGAGGGTTCCCAGCCTGTATCGGCCAACCCTCCACCTTCGACTTTTTTCCCTACACAGGTTGTGGTTTCTCCACCCGCAGCAAGATCCCCTCAACCTGCTTCTCCGGTAGCGACAGCGCCCAAACGCTCTGGTTGTGCCTCTTGGTTTGCGGGTTTGGGGGCGATGACCCTCGTTCTAGGGTTGGGACTGGTGGGCCTCAGCTATTTCGGGCTGACGGAGAATCTGTTTCCTTTCCTCACCCCCAAAGTTACTCCGGCGGATAATGGGGCTACTCTTCTCGCGCAAGCTAGAGAAGAGGCACGCCGAACAGGCAATTTAGAGAATGCGATCGCCCTTGCTGAAAAAGTCTCCAGCCGGAGTGACAGTGCAGAAGCAGCCCAAACCCAAATTCAACAATGGCAAACTCAATGGCAGCGGCAACAAGATCTATACAAACGGGCTAAAGCAGCCTTCGATGAAGGGCGCTGGCACACGGCCCGCGATTTAGCCTTCCAACTCCCCCAAAATCCTTACTGGAATCAGCGAGCTAATCCCCTCTATTTTGCCGCTAAACGCAAAATTGCCGAGTTAGAACGGCCTTCTCCCCCACCGACGCCGACAGCATCTGAATCACCAAAGCCTACTCTAGAGCCAACCCCTACGCCTACTCCCAGCAGTACACCAACGCCTGTAGAGCCAGATGAGCCTACCTTGGAACCTAGTCCAGCACCGACACCCTTACCCTCACCCGTTTTGATTCCTGTTCCTACCCCGACACCTTCTAGTCCTAATTAGAGGACTTAGATGAGCAATCGTTACATTAAACTTGACAGCGTCAAGTCCAGATCCACTCCAGATTAAGCGTGAATTCTGGCAAAACGGATTCTCCAGATAGGAGGGCAGGTGCTTGTAAGACTTCAACTGCGGATCCTGGCCGATAAATCTCCACATGCTGATCTTGTGGGTTAATGAGCCAACCCAACCGAATCCCACTGTTTAGGTATTCCTGCATTTTTGCTTGGGTTGTTTTTAGATTATCTGTTGGCGAGAGCAATTCCAGCACAAAATCAGGACAAATGGGTGGGTATTTCCGCTTTTGTTCGGTTGAGAGGGCATCCCAGCGAGATCGCTCCACCCAGGCCACATCAGGAGAGCGATCTCCCCCGCCTGGTAGCCTGAAGCAGGTGGAGGAATCAAAGACTACTCCGAGATGGGTCTTTCGATTCCAGTTGACGAAATCTGTTGCGAGTTCAACATTTTGTTTTCCAGTTTCGCCGCCTGTAGGGGGCATAATTACAAGTTCTCCGGCGGGGGTGCGCTCAAACTTCAGCTCAGGGTTGTCTGCACAGAGGCGATCGAATTGATCATTAGAGAGAATCGTGATTGAACTGAGGTCAATGGTAAAAGCAGTCATAGCGTTTCCTCGGATTTAGACGATGTCGAGGGAGATGTTCGTCGCTGTAACCACCCCGTCAGAATCGCCAGGGAGAAGATTCCCAAAACGGCAAGGATCATCAGCAGTTGGCCATTGCCCTTAGCAAACATACCCGCCCCAATAGCAACAATGGGAGGGTGAGAGATCATCAGCCCCAGGCAGAGGGCAGGGAAAAATTGCTTCCATTGGGTGGTCGTTAATCCTGCCCCGTAGCTGACAAAATCGAACAGTCCCGTCATTAAAAATCCTGTTAATAAAAAGAAATTACTTTCTAAATGGCGTTGACTGAGGTTATCGACTCTGGCCATGAATTGAGTGCCCACTAGTTTTGTCACCAAGTCACGACCAAACTGTTTGGCCAAATAAAATGCCAGACTACAGGCGAATAAATCTGCCAAAAACACCGTAGCTAAAGCTATCCAGAAGTTAGCCAATAGACTCCCAGCCACTAAAGACCAAACCGTACTGGGCAAGGCAGGGATGATGACACTGATAAAGCGCAAGGTAAAAAGGCCCAGTGGGGCCCAAACCCCCATATGTTCAACCTGAGCGCGCAGTCTCTCCACCCCGTAGTGATAGATCAGCCAGATGGCGATCGCAACGCAACCCACAATCAAAACAAATTTAAGAACCTTACGTAGCGTTTTATTCATAAAAAGGGAACTGGAAGTGTTGTCTGTAATGAATGCAGATTAATGCAAGCTGCTTCCGCTTTGCTTAATATTTAGTGTACGGAATTTTCACTCAAAAGGCTGATATAACGCTGCTGTTACGGGTGAACGTAAGGGATAGGGGGATTGATATCAAACTTGGCTTGGTGGATGCGTTACACTCCTGAGCATAGACATTGCTAAGGTCAGTTGTTTATTGTCAGAGGGTTCGTCAAGCTTGTTCCGTGCTATCTCCCCATTGTTCCATGTCACGACCAAAACTAGAGTCTTTCAGCCTTTCCGCCCAGGATATCTACAATTGGTATGTCCACAAGACCCTGAATGATCCCCATCGTTCCAGAATACAAACCCTACACGCTCAGCGGATCTGTGTCATGGGCGGCTGTGGGCAAGTGGGTTCACATCTGATCACAAAACTCTATGAGTCTGGATATCCCCTGGATCATCTCTCTATCAATGATGATTTGCGCTTGGGTAAACGAGAGAATTTGCCTGTGGTCTGCCGCGATCAGGTTGATACCCGCTGCCATCGGGACTATGCCTTGAACCCGCGATCGCACCCCGATATCTTAATTTTTGTGGGAGGGCGATCGAGCGTTCCCCATTTTCACGGTTTTGCCGAGGTCATGGATGAAATCAATACCTGGAAAACCGTTTTGGAGTGGTGTATGGCCGCAAAAATCCGGCTGATTTTTGCCTTCGACCAGTAGCCTCTGTAAAACTCGTCCCTACCCTTGAAAATCCTAAAAGGGTT
>JAAUOM010000121.1 GCA_012034865.1 Acaryochloris sp. CRU_2_0
GGAGCAAGACCTTTGGTAAAGGTCTGGTGCAATCGGTTCATCCTTTGCAGGATGGATCGGGTCTGGCGGTGACGGTGGCCAAATACTTTACCCCTAAAGGCCGAGATATCAATAAAAAAGGCATTGAGCCAGATATCAAAGTTCAGTTAACGGATAAGCAACGGGAAGTTCTCTCTCAAAATCGAAACAAAATTGGCACATTAGCTGATCCGCAATATGCCAAAGCCTTAGCCGTCCTGAATGAACGAATTATGGCCAACCGCAAAAGTCTACAATCGTCCTCTCAATAGGGGGATGGGACTAAAGGATCGTCAATAGCTTGCGCTGTGGGCGTAAAGCTGCCAGTCTTGCTTAATCTCCGTTTCACCTGAACGTTCGCTTTTTAACGAAGAAACTGCTAAAGCTAGCCCCAATCAGCCACAGCAAACCTAAAGGGACAATCGTTGAAGTGGCGAACCCTAAATCCCATCCGAACCGAGTTGCATAATCCATAATCAACCCTACACCGACGATGACTTCCGGAATGACTGCCAGCAGAACCGCATTGACCACGGCTACCCTATGGTTATAGGCAAAGGTACAAATCCCACAAGAGAGCACTGGCAGGATCCAAAGTAGGCAAATAAAAGGAATCGCCAGGGTCCAAAACACGCCATCCCAACCGACCCTTAAGGATTCTGGGAACGAGCAGGGGTACTCTGCCCCTTCGTCGATCCGACAAACCCCTTTAAACTCAGCAAATATCTGCCATAAATTGAGAGCCACAAAAATGATTGGGGGTATGATGGCCGTACCCAGAACTTTTGCCCAGAATTTCATCGCTCTCACTTAAAAATCAATGATTCGTCAGAACTGCTATGGCTAAGATTGACGACATTTTCCATGATTTTGCCGCTGCTTTCACTGGAGCAGTCGGCGACGCTAAACCGATTGGCTTTCCCCATAAACTGCGACGAGAAGCTCTCGACTTAAGTCTGGGGAGTTTGAAACAGGTCGATATCTATTTATCTTACTTGCACCAGCAGCAGATGCAGCTCAGTGATCAAGAGTGGCAGACGACCGTCTTGTATAGTGGTGCCTACGTGGGTGAAGTGATTCGCTCTGAAACCAACAACGCTTACCACTGGATTGACTACAATGACTATATGCCCACCCATCCAGAATTGCAGGCAATTATTCCTGAACGCAGTACTCCAACTTGTGCGTTTCTAGTCAATGACAAGGGTGTGATGTCGATGCCTTTAAATAAGGTGCGCGCGCCATTGATGAAGGTGTAGGAAACAGCGTTCAATTCTTTGCCCACGTTTACATTACCAAGGAAAAAGACACATAACCCGTTAAAGTCCTGGAATATCCGGCTGAGCTACTGATTGGTTTTGGAGGGCAACAATGACGGCTTGGGTGCGATCGCGTACCCCCAGTTTGTGCAAAATCGCGTGTACATGAACCCGAACTGTACCGGGCGTAATGTAGAGAATTTTGGCAATTTCGGGATTACTTTTACCCGCTGCAATCAGGGACAGCACCTCCTGTTCCCGTTGCGTCAGTCCGTGGGCGTCTTGAGGTGGCTTGAGGGCAGGGTCAGATAAAGCTGCCTGTCCCAAGCCTTGGCGGATAGTTTGGGTGGCGGTGGCATCCCACCAAGAAGCCCCAGCAGCTACGGATCGCAATGCTAATATCAGCGTTTCTGCGGCAACCCCTTTGAGGCAGTAACCCTGGGCACCCGCCGTCACTAGGCGAGCAATGAGAGCGGGTTGAGCGTGGGAGGTTAATACCAAGATCGGCAGGTGAGGATGGCGTTGCTTGAGTTGGCAGCAGGTTTGAATGCCGCCAATCCCAGGGAGTCCCACATCTAGCAAAATGATGTCTATCGGATGGGTTTCTACAAGTTCAATGGCTGTTTCGCCATCGTCTGCTTCGGCGACAATCTCTAGATCAGGCTCTTGCTGCAACCGCACCCGCAGTCCCAAACGGAACAGTTCATCATCTTCAACCAGGAGAATTTGCAAGGGGTTAGCAGGCATAAGAGATCAGATCAGGAGCGGCAATCGGCAACTTGAAACCGAACAGAGCACCTGTAGACGAACGGTTCTCTGCCCAAATTGTACCGCCGTGGGCTGCAATAATTTGGCGCGACAGGTACAGTCCCAAACCTGTCCCCTTTGCCTGTCGATCGCTGTTCCCTTGGTAAAACCGCTCAAACAGATGAGAAAGTGCATCGGGTTGGATGCCTGAACCTGTATCTAAAATTTTGACCACCTGATAGGAAGCTTGAGATTCCAAGACAATTTCAATGCGATCGCCCCGATGAGAGTGATTAATGGCATTCATCAGTAAGTTTGTTAGCACGCGTCGCAGTTGGAGCGTATCGCCCTTCACCCATAGGGACCGGCGAATTTGGGAGTCGCCATAATTAAACGATAAATAAACTCGGCGACTAGAGGCTAATTCCAATAGCGCACTCGCCGCTTCCTCTACTAGACTCGTTAAGTCTACTGGAACTAAGTTTAAGACCAAGCCCTCTGCATCATTGCGATAAATATCCAGTAACGTTTCTAGTAGTTGCAAACTGTTTTGATGGCTGCGAGTCATTGTTGCAATCACCTGACACTGAGCCGTAGAGATGGTCCCAAAGCGCTCTGACTGGAAAGCGTTCAAGGTCTCAATCGCGCCTAAAAGCGGGGTTTTAAGGTCATGGGTGAGCGTAGCGGTAAAGTCTTCTCGCAAATGCATCAGTTTTTCCTTAGCCTGGATTTGAGCCCGCTGTTGGCTGAGGGCTGCTTGGTAGTAGCGGTTGCGATCGCTCAAAACGCCTGTCACCAAGAGGGAGATCGCCGCAATGATCCGATTGGCGATCGTGGCTAGGTTCGTAGCAGTGGGGTGAGGAATCCAGACATTGAGTAACGTCAGAAAGATGGTAATTGCTGTAACTTGAAGGGTTCTATGGCGTTGTAATCGAGCGCTGGCTAACAAAATGGGAGCCGTGTAAAGATATCCAAAAATAAACTCAGAGGGTGTAGAAAACTCTAAGGCAAAAACGACTAGAATTGCTCCTACCACCATCCAGAACCAACTCAATAAAGCTTTAGACAACGGAGTGTTTTGAAACACATGACTAGGATTCATTTTGGGTGATGCAAGACTTGTGGGATCACCTTAATCCTATAGACAATGGTCAGAAAATTGATCGCCTTGATTAGCGGCAATGCCATTTTGCAAACAAGTCACAAAGTTGTTATACCTGCTTGGGTATTGGGATGTTCTTGTCCCAGCCTTTGTAACAGAATTTCTAGCGATCGCACATACAACAGTTCCGCAGCAAAGTTCATTTCCATAAACGCTGAATTGGATAGGCATCAAGCATGACATCTTGGCTAACTAAAAGGTAGGAGCGGTGAATTGCTTGGGCAATAAGCATTCGATCAAATGGATCTCGATGATGTAGCGGCAAAGTAAGATAACATCTGGTGTCTTCAAATGTTATTGGCAAGATTTTGATATCAAAATGCATTAAAAGATCGGGAAAGTCCTGAAATGAATAGTCCAGATCTAACTTACCTAGCCCGCATTTAATCGCAATTTCCCAAAGACTGGCAATACTCAAGTATAATTTATGCTCTGTTTCTTCAAGGATTTCTCCCATTGATGAACTGAGGTTGGGACTGTCTTGCAAATACCAAAGAGTAGTATGGGTATCTAGAAGCAAGTTCATCGTTACATATAGTTCTCGAAATCTTTCAATGGTTCATCAAAATCCTCGGCGATCTTAATTTTCCCTTTCAAAACTCCAAGAGCGCCTCGTTTTGCTGGCTTTTCTTTGTCTGAAGCTATGTTTTCCTGTTGAGCAACTAGGGATTCTACATAATGGAGAACGGTTTCTTTGAGAGATTCTGGCAGTTTTTCAAGGTTTTCTAAAATGGCTGTTTCTAGCATAATAATGCTTCCTTTATGCCTTTTTTCATCATTTTAGCAAAGGTAAAGGTGATCGCCCTTCTCATCCTCATGCTTCCCACAGTTGAGCCAGAATTGCTTGGGTCAGACGATGGTCAGAGAGTTGATCGGCAATTTCTCAATAACCGCTGGTCAAGCCAGCTAGTGGGGATTGCCAAAAGCGACTAAATCTGATCTAACAGAGAGATGAGTTCAAGAAACGCATCTGCCCCTACAAATAGAAAGCCAACTGCTCTTGGCGAAGGAGTGGAATATTGGCAACAGTTGGTTCGTGAACAGCAACAAACCATTGAGAAATTGCGATTGATTAACCTAGCTTTTTCAGCACTTCTGCGGCGGGGATGCCACGGATGCCGCTGGCTCTGCGTTTTTGAATGTCGAGTAGTTGTTGTTTGATCTCAGGTTTGAGGGTTTGCTCTGCATCTGGATCAGGGAGAAGTTCTTGGAGGGCTTCGGCAACGGTTTCTTTAATCAGATCTTTGAGTTCATCGGTGGTGAGGTCTTTAACTTGCATTTTGGCGCTTGCGCTCTGAGTAGGGTGACCCTCCTAAATTATCCTTTTTATCTGATCGTCGGCGCGTAAAGCCTACAGCATAACAGAAAGGCAAAATGTCAATGCTGCTTCGGCAATCTTTAGCGATCGCACATACAAGTGTTTATATCACCAGATATAGACCAATTTATATCTGTCTATACCTGGTATTCCAAGATCTCAGGGTGCATCATGACAGAAGTAAAGCTTGGTTTAAAAGTTCAATTCCATTATTGTCCAGGAGTGCTTTTGAGTTATGGTGCAAGGCTGGATTCAAATTGTGTTGACCTTGCTGATTGTCATTTTGATTACGCCTGTTTTGGGTGGATATATTGCCCGTGTTTTTCTGGGAGAGCGGATGTGGCTAGATCGTATCTTCATGCCGCTTGAACGGATGATCTATCGACTGAGTGGCATTTCTAAAAATGAGATGACTGGATGGCAATATATTCGGGCGGTATTGATCAGCAACTTGGTTATGGCGGTATTTGTGTTTGTGATTTTTATGTTCCAGGGGGTGTTACCACTTAATCCGACGGGGTTGGGGGCACCGACTTGGGATACGGCTTTGCATACTGCGATTTCGTTTGTTACGAATACGAATCAGCAGCATTATGCGGGTGAAACGACATTTAGTTATTTCAGTCAAGTGGCAGCGTTGGGTTTTTTGTTTTTTACCTCGGCGGCGACAGGGATTGCGGTGGCGATCGCGTTTATCCGGGGTTTAACGGGTAGGTCTTTGGGCAATTTCTACGTCGATCTGACCCTGGCGATTACGCGCATCCTTTTGCCGATTAGCTTGATCGGTGCAGTCGTTTTGATTGCGGCTGGAGTCCCTGAAACTTTATCTGCGCCAATTGTCGTGCCAACGCTAGAAGATCCGACGGTGCAGCAGACGATCGCTCTGGGTCCTGTTGCTCATTTTGAAATCATCAAAGAGCTGGGTGAAAACGGCGGTGGCTTTTTTGCGATTAATTCTGCCCATCCCTTTGAAAATCCGAATGGGTTGACAAACCTGATCCAAATTGTGGCAATGCTGGCGATGCCTACGGCCCTGATTTATACCTTTGGAATTTTTGCCAATAATCGCCAGCAAGCCTGGTTAATCTATGGCATGGTGTTTGCAATCTATCTGGTGTTTATTGGGGTGGCGGCGATCGCAGAGTATCAGGGCAATCCGATGGTGAATGCGCTCTTGGACAGTCCACAGCCAAACTTAGAGGGCAAAGAAGTGCGCTTAGGCTGGGCACAGTCGGCCCTCTATGGGGTGACCACGACGGGCACGATGTGCGGGGCCGTCAACAGTATGCATGATTCCTTTATGCCCCTGAGTGGCGCGGTGATGCTGGCCAATCTGTTTTTGCAAATTGTCTGGGGTGGACAGGGCACGGGCACGGCTTACTTGTTTGCCTATTTGATTCTGGCGGTATTTGTAACGGGCTTAATGGTGGGACGCACCCCAGAGTTTTTGGGACGCAAAATTGAGAAACAAGAAGTGGTGTTAACCAGTTTGTTGATTTTGCTGGTGCATCCGATTTTTATTTTGATTCCCGGCGCGATCGCCCTGGCATTTGCCGATCAATTCGCTGGGATCAGCAATCCCGGCTTTCATGGCCTAACACAAGTGATGTATGAATATGCTTCCGCTGCTGCCAATAATGGATCTGGCTTTGAAGGGCTGGCCGATAGTCAACCTGCGGCGACGGGTCTGTGGTGGAATCTGAGTACCTGCGTCAGTCTGTTAGCGGGGCGGTATATTCCCATTACTGCTTTGTTATTGCTAGCCGATGGTATCTCTCGCAAGCCCGTCATTCCTATGACCACAGGGACTCTACGCACAGATACGGGCTTATTTACGGGGGTCACCGCTGGGGTGATTTTGATTATGGGCGCATTGACGTTTTTTCCGGTGTTGGCACTAGGAGCGATCGCCGAAGCCTTGCAACTGGCAGGAGGGATCTGAGGGTATGACTACACAAACGAAACGCCGCAGAGATCGCAAACACACCCCCAAAGCCAAGACGGCTGGACTGTACAAACGAGCGATTCGAGATGCCTTCACCAAGTTGAATCCCCGCATTGCTGTTCGCAACCCCGTCATGTTTCTAGTCTGGGTGGGTACAATCGTGACGGCCTTGGTGACGCTAGATCCCAACTTGTTTGGCACCGTACGGGCGGATCTGAATCAACAACGGTTGCTGAATGGCCTGATTACACTGATTTTGTTTTTCACGGTGCTGTTCGCCAACTTTGCCGAAGCCGTTGCCGAAGGACGCGGCAAGGCCCAAGCCGATTCTCTGCGCTCAACACGATCGGACACGATGGCGCGCAAAGTCTTACCGGATGGCTCCACGCAAACCGTCCCTTCAACAGCACTCCGTCGAGGAGAACAGGTACAGGTGATCGCTGGAGAAGTGATTCCAGCAGATGGCGAAGTGGTGACAGGGATGGCCTCCGTCGATGAATCAGCCATTACCGGAGAATCTGCCCCCGTCCTCAAACAACCGGGCACCGACATTGCCAGTTCTGTGACTGGGGGAACCAGAGTGATTTCCGACGAATTAATGATTCGGATTACCGCTGATCCAGGGCAAGGCTTTATCGATCGCATGATTGCCCTCGTGGAAGGGGCAGAACGCCAAAAAACACCCAATGAAATTGCCCTAACGGTGTTGCTGACTGTCCTCACTCAAGTCTTTTTGATTGTGGTGGCAACCCTGCCGCCCCTGGCGAATTATGCCCATACACCGACAACCATCGCGATTCTGATTTCGTTACTGGTGGCCTTAATTCCGACAACGATTGGTGGCTTACTGAGTGCGATCGGCATTGCTGGGATGGACCGCGTCGCCCAGTTTAATGTCGTCGCCACCTCTGGACGGGCAGTAGAAGCCTGTGGAGATGTGAATACCCTCGTGCTTGATAAAACGGGCACAATCACATTGGGCAACCGCCTAGCTGATGAGTTTATCCCTGTCGATGGCCACTCCATGGACAGTCTGGCAACAATTGCCCTCGCTTCCAGCCTGTTTGATGAAACCCCAGAAGGGCGATCCATCGTGCAACTAGCGCAGCAACTGGGCGCAGCCTTGGAATTCCAGCCAGAAACGGCTGAAGGCATTGAATTCTCGGCCCGCACTCGCATGAGCGGCACCAACCTAGCGGATGGCAGACAAATTCGCAAAGGAGCCGTAGATGCCATTAAAGGCTTCGTCCGTTCCCGTGGCGGTACCCTCAGCTCTGAGCTAGATGCTGCCTATGAACGGATCTCTAGGCGAGGCGGCACCCCCCTCGCCCTTTGCCAAGATAACGAAATTTATGGAGCGATCTACCTCAAAGATGTTGTCAAAACAGGGATTAAAGAACGCTTTGATCAACTGCGGCGCATGGGGGTGCGCACCATTATGCTCACAGGCGATAACCGAATTACCGCGTCGGTGATTGCTCAAGAAGCCGGAGTCGATGATTTTATTGCTGAAGCTACACCAGAAGACAAAATTGAGGTCATTCGCCAAGAACAAGCTCAGGGCAAACTCGTAGCCATGACCGGAGACGGCACCAATGACGCCCCCGCCCTCGCCCAAGCTAATGTAGGGTTAGCCATGAACTCCGGCACTCAAGCAGCAAAAGAAGCCGCCAATATGGTCGATCTCGATTCTGATCCCACCAAATTAATTGACCTGGTAACCATCGGTAAACAACTCCTGATTACCCGTGGCGCGTTAACAACCTTTTCCATCGCCAACGACATCGCCAAATACTTTGCCATTATTCCCACGATCTTTGCCGCTGCTGGCATTGGTGCTCTCAATATCATGGGACTAAAAAGCCCCCAATCCGCAATTTTGTCCGCCCTCATCTACAACGCCTTAATCATTCCCGCCCTCATTCCCCTAGCCCTCAAAGGCGTAGAATTTCGACCCCTCACCGCCGATCAACTCCTACGTCGCAACATCCTAATCTACGGTTTAGGCGGCGTCATTGCTCCCTTCATTGCCATTAAGTTCATTGATTCGATCCTTCCGTTTTCCTAATGTCCTTCTCATTTTCTCCATATAGTTTGCACCAAAAACAAACCTCCCCTACCCCTCCATTGTCCTTCATCATCTACCATGAAATTCACCCCTTCCTCCCCTCAACTTGAAGCCATTCAAAAAATTGGGCTTCAGCTTGTCCACAAAAAGATTCCTCGCTACCTGTTCCTTGTCCTGTGTGTAAACCTGATTGTTGCCCCAGGGGTGCAAGCAGCTACTGGGAATGAACTCTCTCGGCTGCAAGCTTATGCTCTGGGGATTTTGGGTCTTGTAACGGTAGCCTATTCTATCTATCTGTTCGTTGTTATGTTTCAACCGGAGCGATTTTAATGCGCGACCTGATCAAAGCCATCCGAGTCACCCTGGTTCTCTGGGGTTTAGTGGCCGTCCTCTATCCGATCGCACTCCTCGTCGTTGGTCAAGTTGCCTTCCCCTATCAAGCCAACGGTAGCTTGCTGAAAAATGCCCAAGGAGAAGTGATCGGCTCAGCATTGATTGGGCAACCTTTTAGCAGCGATCGCTACTTCAACAGTCGTCCCAGCACCACCAACTACAGCAGCACCAATTCCCAAAATGACACCGCCGGAATTTTGAAAACCGGGGTCTCTGGAGCCAGTAATTTAGCACCCAGTAATCCAGCTTTACTCGATCGCATCAAAGGCAAATCCGATCCTCAAAAAGCGATCGCAGGTGCATTCCCCACCCTCCAGCAGGCAGGCATTCAACCGACCGCAGATTTGCTTTACACCTCTGGATCTAGCCTTGACCCTCACATCAGCCTAGAAGCTGCCAGAGCACAAAGCGATCGGGTTTCTAAGGCACGGGGTCTACAACCGAATCAATTAGAAACCTTGATCGGCCAAAACATTGAGGGTCGCTCCCTAGGTATCTTTGGTGAACCGGGTGTAAATGTGTTGAAGCTCAACTTGGCTTTGGACGCTCTCCCTAGTTAGGCAACTAACCAAAAAAGGTGACATGTTGCCACATGGAGACGTGTTATACAGCCTAACACTGGAGCCAGAGCTTTATCGTGACGGACATTATTTCCACACTCATCATTCCCTTTAGATCAAGTCATTTGAGTATTTACCGAAGCCTTAATCTGACATTTAGCAGTAAAAAATTTAAAAATAGTTGACAATGTCAGAAATGTGAATTAGCTTTGGAATATCAAAGCACTCCGAGATGCGGAGGTTATCATGCCCGATGGAGATATTGTCCATAGCAGACTCAGACGGCTTTATCAAAAACCGTACAAGTGGCTTTGCGAAGGAGCCGCAACCAGTGATGCATGTGCAAGGGTTGTGCTAGAGAAACTCAAGCAAGACATCCAAGCTAAAGGTGATCTCCCCATCGCGCTATCTCAAGCAATGGCGGCTCGTGTTGCACAAATAATTAGTAATCCTGAAGAAGCGAGGGAAGGCGACTTTGCCAAGCTCAGTCAATATCTCAGGATTTCCAAATGGCTATTTAGTAAGGGTAAGAGGGAAATGTGATGGCTACCAACATTCTCGACAACATTGATTTACGAAAATTAGGAGAACTCCTGCAACAAGCAAGAAAGAAGAGTGGGATGACCCAAGCGGATGCCGCTAAGGTTATCGACGCTGCACGCACTACCATTGTTGCAATTGAAAAGGGAGAGCGGCGTCTCAAGCCGAATGAATTAATCAAATTGGCTCGTGCTTACGGGCGAGCTATCAGTGATTTCGTTCGATCAAGTCCTGTCACTGAGCCATTTGAGGTTCAGTTCCGTGCTGCTTATCAGCGAAATGATCAGGAAGAAGCACGAATAAACCCAATTATTGAGCGCTTTGAGGAACTATGTCGCAACTACTTGGAGCTTGAGAAGATAATGGATGCTCCAATTCCTCGTAACTATCCTCAGGAATATGACGTGACCAATATGCCGATAGAAGCAGCGGCAGAAAGTATTGCGATCTCAGAGCGTCAGCGGCTTGGACTGGGCGATGGTCCAATCCCAATGCTGCGAGACACCTTAGAGCAAAGCGTAGGGATTAGGGTGTTCTATCTAAGTATGCCAGCAAAATATTCAGAAATTTACAGCTATGATGACCAGCTTGGTGGCTGTATGGCAATAAACCTAGGTCACTACGAGGAACGTCGGCGTTGGTCTATGTCTCATGGTTATCTCCATTTTCTTGCCCATAGACGAAAGCCAGTTGTTGATTTTGAGGGGCAATACAAAAGAATTCCAGAGAGTGAACGATTAGCCGAAGCTTTTCCGAAGTATTTTCTAATGCCCACAAGTGGTTTACTGAGTCGATTTAACGATATGTATCGGACTCATGGCAAGTTTACTCCAACTAATTTGTTTACTCTTGCTCATTATTATGGAGTGTCTATAGAAGCCCTTGTTTATCGGTTGGAAGACATGAAACTTCTGCCATCAGGAACTTGGGATCGGTTGCGAGATCGAGGATTGAAGGTTAGAAAAATACAGCAAGAGCTGGGTTTAGAAGAAATCGATCAGCGAGCTGACATACTCCCTATTCATTATCAACACCTTGCTATTGAAGCTTTGGAACAAGGACTTATCACTGAAGGATGCTTTGCAGACTTTCTTGGTGTTGATCGCTTAGAATCTCGACGTATAGCAGAAGCATTACATGGACACTCCAGCGGGATGGTAGAAAAGTCTGCTTATCTCGATTTGCTTCAGGCATAAGGCATTGGGGGATAAATTATGGAAATTAAACACTCCCATGTAGTTCTTGATGCTTGTTGTGTCCTGAACTTCTGTGCTTCAGGGCATTTAATCGAGATTGTAAAGTCCGTTCCAGCTCAAGTTGTAGTTACTGAAGTCGTTAGAGAAAGAGAGTTACTTACTCTTCAACGATTGACAGGCGAAAATAATGAAGATGCAAATCAGTTTGAAACAGCTATCAAAAAAGGACTACTCTCAGTTATAGATTTTAATTCTGAGAATGAGGAGGAAACATTCGTGAACTATGTTTTTGAGCTGGGGGATGATGGTGAATCTGCAACCTGTGCGATTGCAGTTCACCGAGAGTGGGCGATCGCTACCGATGATAAAAAAGCAATTTCCTTTTTTGAAAGGGAAGCACCCCACCTGCAAATCCTATCAACTTTAGAAATCGTCAAGCACTGGTCAGAGACAGAGGATATTTCCTCTGCTACTTTACCATCTGCACTGACTGCCATACAAACTAGAGGACACTATATGCCACACCGCAATCACCCTTTACGACACTGGTGGGAAGACAAGATGCAGTGAACTTGAAGTTTCAAGTCAGTTTATCTGGATATCGAAACTCACATTCCTCAAATGTGCTGCCAACTGCTACCAATTTTAGCCAATTCTGAATCCATGTATTATCAACTCCACTTCCCATCGAGGTAAGCACAAAATCTTCATTGGCATGGCTCCTGGAGTAGGGAAAACCTACAAGATGCTAGAGGAGGCTCATTACCTGAAGCAAGAAGGCATTGATGTGGTTGTAGGATTACTGGAAAACCACGGGCGTAAGGAAACGGCAGATAAGGGGCGTTGTTGCATAAAGAGGAGTTACGGATGGGTTAGTTCCATGGGGCGTTGTTGCATAAAGAGGAGTTACGGATGGGTTAGTCCCATGTTAGGTTTGAATCGTCAAACACCACCCAACACTCATGAAACAGCAATACCGCATCCGCAACTGGCCTGATTATAACGCCGCCC
>JAAUOM010000249.1 GCA_012034865.1 Acaryochloris sp. CRU_2_0
GGTAAAGCCGAGACTAAAACGGGTCTGAAGGTCTTGACCACGGTATTAGATAAGGTGTATCAAACGGGGCGAAAAGTCACTCAGGAGTTTAAGGAATCAATGGAAATTATTTTTGATGCTTACCTCCCAAAATGGAATTACACGGCTAAACCTCAGAAAGCTGGATTCTAGATCTTATTTAAGCCACAATCCTTAGCAATGTAGCTATCAATTTTAAGCATATCTTAACTTCTACGTCCTAGTGGTCTGTCAATTTGGAATTGATGAGCCGGAAATTTAGCAGGGATTATGCTTTGAGGTTTCTCAACCTATCACAATAGGCTTAACAGACCACGAGAATATTTGCCGATAGAGCGGTTATTCAGGATCAACCCAGCGGCCATCTGCTTTAATCAAATTAATCAACTCAGCTACTCCTTCGGTTTCAGGCACCTTTTTGACTTCTTCTTTCCCTCGATACAGGGAGATATAACCTGGCTGTTTGCCCACATAGCCATAGTCAGCATCGGCCATTTCACCGGGGCCATTGACGATACAACCCATCACCGCAATATCCAGACCTGTCAAGTGATGCGTGGCGGAGCGGACTTGCTGAAGAACCTCTCCTAAATTAAATAAAGTCCGTCCACAAGAGGGACAGGCCACATACTCCACCATTGTTTTGCGGAGTCCCAAAGCTTGGAGAATGCTGTAGCAAACGGGAATTTCTTTTTCGGGGGCTTCGGTGAGGGAAACCCGGATAGTATCCCCAATCCCATCCGCGAGCAGTGTAGCGATGCCGGCCGTTGATTTAATCCGTCCATATTCGCCATCCCCTGCTTCAGTGACGCCCAAATGCAGAGGGTAGTCCATGCCGAGTTCGTCCATACGTTTGGCCATTAGTCGGTAGGCAGCTAGCATCACGGGCACGCGAGATGCCTTCATGGAAATTACCAGATTGTTGAAATCTAAGGACTCGCAGATCCGAATAAACTCCAGTGCCGATTCCACCATGCCTTCGGGGGTATCGCCATAGGTAAACAGCATCCGTTCGGCTAGAGACCCATGATTGACCCCAATCCGCATGGCTTTATTTTGATCCCGCAAGGAGATCACTAAGGGTTCTAGGGTTTCACGGATTTTGTCACCAATCTCGTCAAATTCAGATTGAGAAAATTCACTGCGATCATCCTTGGCTTTTTCAAAGACGTATAGGCCGGGATTAATCCGCACTTTGTCAACGTGCTTAGCGACTTCTAGGGCAATTTTCAGGCCATTGTGGTGCACATCTGCCACCAAGGGCACTGGTTGATAGGTTGTCGCTAACTTTTCTTTGATTTGGGCTAGGGCTTTGGCATGGGCCATGCTGGGTACGGTCACTCGCACAAGTTCACATCCCAGCTCATGCAGACGGCGGATGGCGGCAACCGAGCCATCGACATTGAGGGTATCTTCATTGATCATCGATTGAACGACCACGGGATGTCCACCACCAATAATCACATCTCCAACTGGGACAGGGCGGGTTTTTCGGCGCAGGATGGATGTAGAAACAGGAGACAAAGAGCGGTCAGTTACTTGAACAGGAGTGGTTAAAGTCTGCATGGTTAGGAGGGGATGACCACAACAAGAAATACTGGAAACAATGAACTTTATAAAGTTCTCTTTCTTAGCTTGCCATAGATTGATACTGGTTTACGGTGTTTTAGGTGCCAAGGGGACCACAGCTCTACCTGAGTTGCCCCCTGATTTAGCCTTGGAAGTTGATATTGCTAACAAATCACTTGACGTTCGGGTTATCCGAAGCAAAGTAACCTGAGTTCGGGTTAAGCCGAAGGTAGAAAGAACTCATTGATATTGAGCGAGGGTTTCTTGGGTTGGTGAGAATAAGCAATCAGCCCACAGACTATATTCACCAGACAATTGACTGGGCTGCGATGTCGTGAATGTTCAATTTGAGAGATGTTTTTGAGCTGGTCAATAATCGTCTCAATGATGGAACGCTTTCGGGTCAGTAGTTTGTCTATTAATGGCATGAGCTTATTCTTCATATTGCGTTTGGGCTTGGTGATCAACTGAATCCCCATCTGAGTTAGTAAAGTCTCAAACAACGATTGGGAGATATAGCCTCGGTCTGCCAATACTTTGCCAGACAGGCCTTTGAGGAGAGTCAAGACAGGTTTGCGGTCATCCGTATTGCCTGGAGTCACTGCGATATTGCGCAGTTCTCCTTGGTCATTGCACACCAGATGGAGCTTGAAGCCAAAAAACCAGTCTACAGAGGTTTTTCCTCTCGCTGCCATTCCTTTGAAAACCTTGTGTCGTTTGATCCGGCGATTGTGACAAACCTGTATTTTGGTCGCGTCCATCACTGAGAGACCCGTACATTGTCCAAAACAACTGTGCAGATAAACACTCAAGGGAATCAAGGTGGAGGGTATCCACTCTACAAAACGGTTATAGCTAACGAGTTCTGGAAAAGCTGGGAGCCATTCAACACAGACTTTTTCGAGGTAAAACGCTTTGAAGTTTCGGTAATGGGATTGGTGAAAGGTGATCTGGATCGTCATGACCTCGCTCAGGGATAGTTGGGTATTTCGTTGTCGATGTTTGTGACCGTCGCTGAGTAGTTGTTGGTGCCACAGGGGTTCAAAAATCTTGCAGAAATCATCCACGGAGCAGAAAAGTTCTTCTAGACTAAGCATGGGGCTGGCCTGTAAAGCTATTGTGTGATGACTTTTAGCTTACTGGCTAGTCCCTCTCTTATCCCGAATTCAGGTTGCTTACGAATCGAGCGGATGGTTTGGTCTCTGGGGAGTGAAGGCACTTTACGATTGCCATGCTGGGCAATCACCGCATTCTTGCGTGGTGGAATTACAGGCTTTGCGCCGCGCTCAGTAATTGTGCGGTAGCTGCCTTGCGTATCGTAAGCTCCATCTGCTGAAACTTGTTCAATATCGTCGTCAATTTGCTCCAATAGCTCTGGCAAAACTTCTGCATCCGTGTAATCATTCGTACTCACGACAACTGCCAAAATCTCCCCAGATCTCTCAACCCCACATGTAATTTACGCCAGGTGCGTCGTTTGCTCACCCCATGTTGACGGACTTTCCACTCCCCCTCGGCGTTGTTGCATAAAGAGGAGTTACGGATGGGTTAGTCCCATGTTAGGTTTGAATCGTCAAACACCACCCAACACTCATGAAACAGCAATACCGCATCCGCAACTGGCCTGATTATAACGCCGCCC
>JAAUOM010000250.1 GCA_012034865.1 Acaryochloris sp. CRU_2_0
TGTTTTTTTCACTGATTACATACACTCCAAAGCCTCACTTATGCAATCAACTCCGACATCTTTTGAGACTATCGATCGACCGTTTCTCACTTGGCAGCGAATTATAGACTGGGCGCAAGAACACTACCGCTGCCGGACTTTTAGCAAAGACGAGAAGATTCCAGCCAGACCGGGCCTGCTGTATCTAGTTCAGAAAGGCTCCGTGCGCCTTGTAGGCAGCGCTCAAGTCAGCGCCACGGCCAAACCGGGGGCAAAACCATCTACTCGCAAGACAACAGAAGAAGCTTTTTTGGGCTTTGTCGGTGCCGGTCAGCCCTTTGAACTTGTCGCTCAGTCGCCCTTTACGCTCCAAGCTTACGCCCACGCCGACCAAACTCACGTAGTGTGGATGTACTGGCACGACTTGGATAACTGGCCTCACTTCCGTCGCGAAGTTATGGATGCCTTTAGATATCAGCACCAACGTAAGTTGCTGTGGCTGAGTGCTTTGGGACAACGGCGCACAATTGACCGACTCTTAGGATTTCTCACTTTGTTGATTGAGGAATATGGGGAGCCGGCAATGAGCGACACCGACCCCGATGTTATCCGTGGCTATTGTCTGCCTTTCCCCCCTGACCCATGCCCAAATTGGTAGTGCGATCGGTTCGACTCGTGTCACGGTCGACCCGCTTGATGGGTAAGTTACGTCAACGTGGCTTAATCCTGACTCAAGGGGACAATCTCATTTGCTTACCAGCAGAGTCGATTAATAGAGCCAGCTAAAGTTCAGATCTGGTATCAATAGCAGGTGTCAGCGAATTTTGACGAACCCAGCCTGGGTAATCAGTTCCTGCCCCTGCTCAGTTAAAAGTAAGTTGGCATAAGCAACACCTGCTTGCTGCTCGATTTGACCAGTCTGTTTGACCACCACAAACAGATTGCGTGTAATCGGGTATTTTCCTGATTGGAAAGCCTCAATGTTCAATTTGTTTCGTTTACCAGGACATTCAGACGGGAGTACAAATGGTTCTTGGTAGGGAGCAGTGTATTGCCCTGGCGTCCGACCCAACGGCAAGGGTCTAATTGAGCATTGAGGAACCACCTCTGGGGCAGAAGCGTAATAGATACCGCCAGGACTACCAGCCAATTTTTGTAAGGCTTGGGTGGTTGTGGAAACTAATTCCACTTGCGATCCAAAAGGTTGACCACCCAAGATGTCTTGGACAAAAAGTTCTGCTGTGCCGCCATCAGTGATGCGGCGAGAATAAGGCTTGATGGGAAGATTAGGCCCACCTACTTGGTTCCAATTGTTGATTTTGCCTGTGTAAATAGACTTAAGCTGGTCTAAAGTTAGCCCTGGAATATTCAGGTTGGCATTAACTGCTACTGCTAATCCATCAATTGCCACAGGTATTTGATTGAGACTAAAGCCACGCTGTTGGGCACGGCTTAACTCTTGATCCAGAATTGGTCTAGAGGATTGAGCAAAGGCTAGTTGACCGTCGATGAGTGATTGTATGCCAGTACCAGAACCAGGAGTTGCATTCCTAGGCTCTACATAACGCAGGCGAAACTCTGGTCTGGCTGCGACGATTGCTGAGTCAACTGTCAGTCGAATTGGTGCCCAAGATGTGCTGCCTCCGTAGTTGAATAATCCTGTGGGGACATTTTGTACAGCAGCGAAAGTTTTGCCGCTAGGTTTTCCTGTTGAAGCCTGGGGCTTATTTGTGTTGTTAGAACTACTTTGATTGAGATTAAAACTAGTATTTCTGGTAAACCACCAAAAGCCCCCAGCTATCAGCGCAGCCGTGATTGCAAGAGACAAGACAAGAATAGGTATTTCATTTTTTTGGGACATAGCACATGAGCCTGTATGTCGGTTAAATACAAGTAATGACTAATTGAACGTGAATTCGACAGACCTCACCCACCCAGCCTCCCTCTCCTGCAAGGAGAGGGAGGAGTAACGAAAAATCAGCGTTTTAAGCCTCTCTCCTAGAAGGAGAGAGGTCAAATCCTGTGCATCGAACTCACGTTAATTGAGAGTGTAGTTTAGATAACGAGTATTTGATTAGCGAATTCTGACAAATCCGGCTTTAGCAATTAATTCCTGACCTTGAGCCGTTAGCAGCCAGTTAGCGTAAGCTTCTCCGGCTTGCTGATCGCTTTGTCCATTTTGTTTAATAATTACAAATAACCGCCTAGTGATTGGGTATTCAGCTTTTTGGAAGGCGGTTGCATTGATTTGGTTACGCTGTTGTGGGCAGTTTTGCAAGGGAATAAAAGGCTTTTTGTAAGGTGGAATGAGTTGAGCGGATTTTCGTCCGAGTGGTAAGGGCTTAACAGTACATTGTCCAACTATTTCTGGGGCAGAGGCATAGTAAATTCCCCCTGGGTTATTTCCCACTTCTTTTAAGGCTTGAGTTGTAGTCGGGATAAATTTGACATTGGCACCAAATTTTTCTCCTCCCATGACATTTGATCAAATAAATCGGACGGTGCCCTCCCCTCCTCTAAACGCCGCGAGTATGCTGTAATGGGTAAATTAGGGCCATTCACCTGTTGCCAGTTAGTCAGCTTACCTGTGTAAATATCTTTAAGCTGTGCTACCGTTAAACCCGGAATTTGGAGATTGGGATTAACTGCGATCGCAATTCCGTCAATCGCCACAGGAATTTCTTTGAGTTTAAAGCCTCGTTGTTGTGCCTTCTGGTATTCTTCATCTTTCAGGGAGCGAGATGACTGAGAAAAAGCCAACTTGGTTATCTAAAAGCATTTTAATTCCCGTACCAGATCCAGGGGCACCAGTCGTGGGATCGGTGTAACGTAATTGATACTTAGGCCAAAGCTTTTGCATCTCTGGGTCTACTGCTTTGCGGATGGGGGCCCAAGTGGTACTACCCCCATAACTAAATAATCCTGAGGGAAGATTTACTTTTTGGGTAAAAGTTTCTTCATTGGGGTGGGATTGATTAATCGTCAAACTATTGATCACACCAGAATTGTTAGCCAACCACCAAAACACACCACCTACCAACCCTAGTGTAATCGCCAAAGTTAAAGCCAAAACCCCAGTTTCATTAGATCCGTTTTTGGCGGCATAGGCGACTTAGTTGTGATTTTGATCTTTATCTATAAAAGCAATCTGCCATTTTGAAGCTTTTATGAGGTTAAAATTAGGTTAAATTACGAGTTTTGCACCCAGTACCATTTGGTAATCATACCAC
>JAAUOM010000251.1 GCA_012034865.1 Acaryochloris sp. CRU_2_0
TTACCCATCCGTTCAAAATGAAGTAAACAGAACTTCCCCAATCATTTCCAAAAGGATGACCCGATTCGCTGGGTGCTCTCGGGTAACAACTTGAGCAACAGCTTGATCAACGACTTGATCAGGCAATCCGGCAAAAAAAGGCGTTGAACGGAGTAGGGTTTCTAGTTTATCGCCACGGGAAGTGTGCCGATCATCCATAGGGGTGTAAGGGAGGCGAATAAGACTGCATCAATACAGGAGTGAAGCACAATTACTGGCTTGAAGCAACAATAACAAACAAACCTCCTTCCTAGAGAAAAATTTGAAGGAAAGTTGCAGACAAGGTCATTATACGTTACATTTCTTAATGTTGAAAGTCAGCCAAAGACCTGACCTACCTTACTCCCATGCCTCAGGTTTTCCTTCTGTCAACATAGCCTATGGAATGGGCTAGCTTTGGTCGGCTGGTGCTTCTGCGTTCTAAGGATATCAGCAATGTTTATAGAACTTGTCTGGATTTCATTCCTTTGGGGTCATAGACCGTGATACCTTAAAAGCTGGTGTGCTTTGTAAATAGCGTCTTCTTTCAACACCTTATTACAGCTCAGAAGGTGGCTAGATTAATTGCAAGTACAATCTATGCTTCTGAAAACTCTCCCGAACCTTGCTTGGCAAGATGTCTACAAGATTCAAGGCTACGTCTCAGTTTAAAAGGCTTATCTGTAGAGGTGTAGTGATGGTAGAACAGCAGGGTAACGCAATGGTAGCGATGAAAACTTGAACAATAAGTTTTGAGCTTTCTGTCTGCTCCCCTCTAGTGTCCTTTTATCCGTTTAACTCATATATCAATCTTCTGGAGGTATTCTCAATGTCCATCCGTCTATACGTTGGTAATTTACCCAAAGAGTTAGACCGGGACGAGCTGGCTGCGTTATTCACCAACGAGGTGGGTGAACTCACTTCCACAAAGGTGGTTACTGACCGCAAGACTGGTAAGTGCCGTGGGTTTGGTTTTGTCACTGTAGAAACAGAAGAACAAGCCGATCAGGTCATTGCTCAATTGAATGGGCACCTATTCAAAGATAATGCCTTGAAAATTGAAAAAGCCCTGCCCAAGCATAAAGAAAACAACAATAGCAATCAAACGACTAACAATACTGCACCCCGCCGGAGTAAGAGCAAACCCCGTGCCCATACGCTAACTGAAGCGACTCAGCCGGATCCTAGGTGGGCCGGTGAACTGGAGAAGCTCAAGGAAATGTTATTTGCTCAAACCCAATCTTAATTAAGTCCTAAACTTTTTGTATAGAGACCCCTCATAGAGTTTTTGCTCTTGATGGGTCTCTAAGACACAATCTGACCGGGGATAAGCGACACAGGTGACGGTATACCCTTGGTCTATTTCAGTAGAACTTAGGAAGGCTTGTTCTTGTTGATCAACGTCACCCTTTAGCAAGCGAGCCAGACAAACGGAACAATCCCCCTGCCGACAGGCTGAAGGCAAGGGGATGTGGTGTTCTTGGGCGGCATCTAAAATATACACATCTTCTGGGATGGCCAGGGTTTGATCAAGACCCTGGTCAGCATTAATAAAGCGGACTTGGTAGATGGCCATGGTTAGTGGGAAGGTTGCACACATTGAATTGCCTGGAGGAGTCCTCTGGCTTTATTCAGAGTTTCTTCATACTCTTTTTGTGGATCAGAATCGGCAACGATGCCGGCTCCAGCTTGGACGCTGATCTGATGCTGCCCATCTGAACCTGGGCGAACAATCATCGTGCGAATGGAGATGGCCGTATTCAATTGTCCTTCAAAATCATAGTAGCCATAGACGCCAGAATAGGGGCCGCGACGACATCCTTCTAATTCATGAATAATTTCCATGGCACGAATTTTGGGTGCCCCGCTCACGGTTCCTGCCGGGAAGCAGGCTTTTAATAAATCCCAGGCTGATTGGCCTGACTCTAACTCGCCGATGACATTACTAACAATGTGCATGACATGGGAGTAACGTTCAATGACCATGAGGTCTTCGGATTTGACTTGGACGGTACCTTTTTTGCAGACTCGTCCTAAGTCATTCCGACCCAAATCGACGAGCATGACATGTTCAGCAATTTCCTTGGGATCCTGTAAAAGTTCTGTGGCTAAGGCTCGATCTTCTTGGGGAGTATGCCCGCGCGGCGGGTACCAGCGATGGGACGGACTGTGGCTTGCAGCGTTGATGTGTTTTCCAGATTATGCTCAGCTTTCACCATGACTTCGGGACTAGAGCCAATGATTTGCCAGTCTTGAAATTGGAGATAGGCCATATAGGGTGATGGGTTGATCAATCGCAAGGATCGATACAGTTCAAAGGGATCGCCTTGATAGGGTGTAGAGAGTCGCTGGGATAGAACAACTTGGAAGATATCGCCAGCCTTGATGTAGGCTTGCGCTTTCTGGACATTTTGGCAAAATTGAGCCTGAGTGAGGTTGCTGCTAAAGTTGGGGGTCACCGACTGGGTGGGAGTGATTCCTGTTAGCTCTAGGCTTTGGAGATCGAGGGGTTGTTGGAGTTTTTGAACTAGATAGTCTACGCGATCGCACGCCTGCTGATAGGCTACTTGCAGATCTGGCGTTGTTCGTAAATCCGCATAGGCCAGCACCCAGATTTTGCGCTGCACCTGGTCAAAAACCATCAGATTATCCACCTGCATCCATAGTCCATCTGGCAGATCGGAGGCAGACGGCAGGTGGATAGGCACTCGCGGTTCAATCCATTGGATTAATTCATACCCCCAGAATCCTACTAAGCCACCAATTCCAGGTAGTTGGGGCAGATGCACGGGCTGATAGGGGGCTAAACAGGTTTGCAGAATTTGAAAGGGATTGCCAGCGTGAGATACCACCGTGCCATCTCGATGGGTTTGCGTGGTTTGCTCTCCCCACGTTTGCAGAACCCACACCGGATCACATCCCAACAGGCTATAGCGGGCTAAATGTTCCCCGCCTTCCACAGACTCTAGCAGAAAACTGTAAGGTTGCCCTGCACAAACACGATACCAAGCAGAAACAGGGGTATCTAGATCCGCAATCCATTCCCGATAGACCGGGATAAAGTTTCCGTTGTGGGCTAGGGTCTGAAATTGACTGAAATCGGGCGATATCATCCAATTGTACAAGATATTATAGATATAAAAAGCCGAACCCCGACCATTAGGTGGGGTTCATGCCTTGCGTTATA
>JAAUOM010000122.1 GCA_012034865.1 Acaryochloris sp. CRU_2_0
TATCAACGTTATTGTCCAGCACAGACCACAGAGCCGGAGCCACTACCGGAGGGAGCGAGAGGCTTGCGGCAGGTGCAACTGGTACTGGGGATTTTAGGATCGTTTGTGGCTGGGGGTCCACTACACACTGCTCCCTTTCTACCTTCGCCTGCTGCCGCGAGAACGACCAAAGCCACTGTTTGAGGGCCTGTTATAGCTACGAGAGCGATTGGATCGGCGCAGGGTATTAATGCCAACACCTGATCCTGTGGAGCGATCCCTAGAGCGCGAAGGAATCAGTGTTCGCTTAGTCTTTGTCGTCCTCACCGTCTTCAGATTGCCAGTTGTGCGAATCGTCTGACGGTTACGAACGGCGACAGGCACGGCCTTGTAGCGTTTGCGATAGCTGCTGACAGCATCACTATACTTGCTGCCATAACCGCCATAGCCTCTTAGGCCACCAGCCTGATACAGCGGCGGCACATAATATTGAGGAGTAAACAATAGACTCCCTAACGCCTGACCCGCTAACGCCCCCAGCAAAAGGGCGACCAAAAGCTAGATTCTCGACGAACAACCACCGTTTCAGTTTGACCCGTTTCAGGATCGCTCTGCACTTCGGTCACATTATGTACATAGTCAATCTTGAACTCTTTGCTCAGATGTAAGGATGGCTGGTCGTTGTCAACCTTAAGGTAGCTTTGCACTCCCTTGGCAGCTTCTGCCTCAGTCAGTTGCGCCATTTGGAGGCTAGTTGTGCGGTAAGCAGGAGAATCACCAGGTTTGGTGTTGAGCAACATCACCAGGTATTCCCCACTCGCATCATCGTAGGTCGCCTGCTGCACAGGATATTGACCACTTGATAAACGATTGCTGACCGCTGAGGGGGTGGGGGAGGGAGAGCCTTGCTGTGGGGGAGAAAGGTCGCAAGATAAAGATGTCAAGCTCAGGCATAACACAAATGAATAGATGAGAAAACGCCGAAGTAGGTTCATGTTGAGAATCCGTTCTAAAGATCAAAGAGTTAAAACAGCTTAAAGAGGTGCTAGCTCTGGAAAGTGGAGGATTAACTGATCATCCGTGAGTTCATCACCCAGTTGAGCAGGCGAAAAATGGATTTGGACGGCTCGTAGTCGATCTTGATAATGCAAATTGATGAGGGCTTTGAGCGCAATCTTGAGCGCATCCCTATCGCTCAGGTTGGCTTCCAGTTCGGGGGTTTCCCCCTCGTAGGCAACACTCAGCATCACCAGAAGATTTTGAGTCACGGGTATCGCTAGAACATTTTCATCCGCTTCGACCATCTCTGTCCCACTGCGGTAGCGTTGGGCTGAGTCCGTGAACAACTGTTCAATGTAGTCTCCCGCTTCGCCTTCATCCCAAAATCTGTCTCCCTCATTAGCGGCGGATTGCCAATAGAGGTCATATTGCAAGAGGCTTTGGCAAATTTCTGTCAGTCCTGCTCCAAAGGTCTGGATATCTCCTTCGGCTTGTGTGGCCTGCCGCGCAGCACCATTAAGCACTCCGAACAGGGGTGCAACTTCTTTCCCTGCCAAATGCACAAAGATGCGGCAGACAACAAACTGGGTTTTACCCGTCATGCGGTTAAAGCGATCGCCCACAAAATCCATCTAAACCTCCAACCTGAGAACACCTGTAATTTGTATTGCAATTAGCTAAATCTCTATGCCTAATCTAGTGCAGTTTTAATCTTGTGGTGTTGGGGATTTAGGGCACACGGTTTTGCTTCAATTCTTCAATTGATAACTATTTTGACTCGGTGACCTTGAATTAACGTCGATCCACTCATAGGTACTGCGTTTACCTTCAAATGGGCCAAGACCCATTAACCCATTGACGCTCTCTGGAAGATTCCAGAAAAGGTAAATTCCGTCTTCCTGAAATGACAGGTATACCTTTCCTTTTGGAGGATTTGAAAGACATTTATCAACTCAAACGTTTGAGCTTGAGATGGGTCGATATTCCACTCGCAAAGTTGATAGCCACCAGATGTGAGAGATTCCTCCAGTCGCACACAATCTTGTTGGTATTTCAGGGCTTCTCTGGCGGATTTCGCGCACTCCTCTATCCTGCCGAGAACGGATGCAACTGACTCGCCTTTCGGGACGTAAATAAACTCGCTTCTCCCCTCAGACTCAATTAAAACCACATGAGAGTATCTTTGAAATGGCGCAATGAGCCTATCAACCAAAGACAAGCAAACGACCTCTACAACCTTCACTGTATAAATATTTGGATTTAATCGAATCCAAGAAAAAATACTTTTTTGGAAGATGCTTTCTGGTGACGAGCCTGGAGGATCAAGTGAACTCACAGAGATTGTTAACGTTTTTTGCTGTAGCTGTAGGTTGTTCATCGTTTAACTCCTCTTTTCATCGTCTTCTGCAATTTTGAAATCTTCCTCCGTGGATTGGCTGGGGCCAGAAAACTTGCCGTAAGTCATCATTGGAGCGCTGTTGCCAGATTCGTTTTTTCAAGGACTTTGCCAACGACAACCCAAGAAACAACACCAACCACAATGATCGCCAATACCCAAGCCAAATTCCGATACGGGTCGGGCCAACCGGGCATCCCCAGTGCATTCAGGAGGCTGAATATTACCAGGGTTGTCGCACCTGCGCTTACTGATAATGCGATCGGGATTCGGAAAAAGGTAGATGCTATGCTATCTTTGTGTCCATTTTCTTTGTTCATGATCTTCCTCCGAGAAACTCCATCCCTTGTGGGTGGGGTAGTTGAATATTAGTTAACTCCACAATGCTAAGCCGATGGCGATCAGCACACCATTCAACAGCAGCAGGGCCACGTTACCAGACCCAAACTGCCCAACAATCAAGGATGGGACAAAACTATCCAGAATTGAAAGTGCATATTTTTTCATATCTCGCTTTTCCTCATTGTCGTTGACTGAACAGGTTGATTTGTCCGGGGACAGGCTCAAGTCCCAAGGCAATCCGCAACCGCCTCCTTTCCTTTAAAAACGGCTGTTGCTCAGTTCTTAGATTCTCCAAATCAAATTCTAAATCTTCGATTTGGCTTTGCAATTCTTCAATATCCCAAACCTTCTCATCCATCTGTAACTTAAGACTTTTTGCGATTTGTTCAACCAACTTCAGCTTGTCTTGTTGATCTAGTCGCTCATAGGCATAAGGATCAAAGTCTTCATGGTTCATATCTCTTTCCTCACAGTGATCCTTCTGCCTTTAACTGGAATATACCCCCGGCGCTCCAGAAAATCCTTATACCATCGCTCGTCAAATTCAGGATCGCGACTCTCGGTATAGATCAATTGTACTCCCCGACTTTTAAGGAAATCCTCACAATGCCCCCAGAGCTTTTCTTTGGCGCTTGGAGTCGAGCCAGCAGTACCAAGCTAGGGAAAATACAGCGTGGCTCCCCGCACTCTTGGCACAGCCAGCGATAGTGGGTTTGGCCGTGAAAGCTTTTGGCTTGGTAGGCGATCACCGCTTTGCGATCACCGCAATCCCAGCACTGTTCGATGCGCGGCTGGTAGAGTCGTCGCACAGGTGTGTGCTTGAACATGGTAAATTCTCCTTATCTGACTAATTCAGGGCGACTGACTTGGTAATAGGTCGCCCTTTCTATTCACTTTCTGGTTGTCCTCAAAGTTCAACGTAGGTAACTGCGATGACCTCCGGTCGGTCGTAGACCATCGCACCCTCCACACCTACCCTGCATGGCTCAAAGTAAGTGCAATCACAATCCGGCTCACCCGGTTCTAGGGGGCACTCAACCCAGAACTCATGGCGGACTTGCTGGACTTCAACAGGAGGATCCGGCGCATATTCCGCGTTGACAGCCTGAGCGAAAGCAACAGGATCGTAATGGCCGATAGCAAAGTAACCCAATAGATCGCTTATCGAATCGCAGTCCACTTCCCGCAGCTCCAAAATCTCGATTGAGGCTGTCAATCGTTCAAGGCACTCCATAATTGAACTCCTCATAATCTTCAAAACGGTTTATCAGTCTGACTTTGGCGTAGTCAACCACTCCCTACAGCCAGGGCAATAGCTCTGATCTAGACCCGTAATCAGGATTGATTGACACTTAAGACACCGCAACCCAGGAATGACAGGCGCATCGCGGCCACCGTAGCACTCAGGGCGATGCTTGCGAACCATCTGCATCACCAGGTTCCGGTGACAAAACTCGCCTGCCTTCTCCCAGCACAGCAAAGTGCAATCGGCTTCTGGAGTGAGGGAGGATAGCCAGGAATTCACCTGGAGCCAGGACTGCTGAAGCTGCTGGCGATATCGCCCGGTATACTCTGCTTCCGTGAGCTGGTTTTTCTTCCAGTCCTCAAGCAATTGCTGGGATGGGGCGAGGAAGGGTAGGTGGGAATCGACTTGGAAACTCTTGGGAGAGGAGCGCGAGATTGAGATCATCGATCCGTGGTGGTTCTCTGGCTCGAAATAGGAAGCGGAATAGATGGCCATGTCTCTAATCCTCTTGTTCGTTGAGGATCAGACTCCCCTCATAATCATGCTGAAGGGAATCACAAACATATTCGCCAGGAGGCAATTCATCAAACGATTGAATATAGCGCTCGAATGCATCATTGATGTTTTCACCACGGACTTTCACCTGCCCAACGCACTCCCAGGTGATCGAGAGGGTGAATTCTTGCAACTCTGAATTTTCTGATTTCATAGCATTTCATCTCCTCTAATCCTCTTGTTCACAAGGTTCCACATCCCTGCCGCTGATGATCAGTTGACTGACACCATTGCCAATGCAAAGAACACAGCCACCCTGATCGCCATCAAAGGACACCACCAAGGAAGTGGCTTGGAGGGCTTGAAAGATTTGGTCTAACAGGTTTTCTGACATCTTCTATCCTTCTTTCGGCGCTGCTAAACCTTCAACTTCATCTCCCCACTCAGCGAACCGAATCCAGGTATACCCCCGTTGTTGCGCCCAATGCCAGAGAGCGTTGAAGTTTGGGGAATAGCCTACTGGGGGATCTGGAGGGTCACCCGAATCAACCTCATCCACCCATACGAACATGCCATTTTGAGAATCATTCGGATCAATCATGCAGGCTACTTCGCTCGGATCGCGCTGGGGATCGTACAAGCGGCTCAGATCCGCTTCTGTTAAGTGCTGGAGACTGATACAGGGAACTTGATAAATAAACATAGTTAACATCCTCCTTAATCAAATCCCAAATTTTTTCTGAGCCGAGATAAACAAAGTACTCGCCGCACATTTGACCGTTTCCTCGCTGGCTCCAGCTTCACCCAGCGCCCTGGATGCCTGCTTGAAGCAGAATGCATAGAGATCAGCCCGATTGGTGATGTAGCTGGCGATCGCACTTTTGACCTCCCCGGCCAGTTCCCCGGCATCCAGCGGCTGAGGCTCATCCGATGGGGGCTGACCCGGTGCTGGGGCTTGCTCTACCAGGCTGTACTTGCCTTTGGCATCTTTGGCCACTTGGATGGATTGACCCTTGCGTAGGGATTGCAGAGCGGCATCACCGGGTGAACCCCATAGTTTGGTTTCCTCGCCATCAGGAAGAGTGATTCTGGCGTTCAGCCTGGGACCGTATTGGGTATCAAATTCCTTCGCAGGAAATTTGACCGTGGCCGTTAACACTTGCATGGGCTTCCTCCTTCTAAAGCTGCTTTAAGGCCAACAAATTGCTCTAATGCCTGCACCAACAAATCAGGTGCGACGACTTGAATCGATTGCAGGGAGAAGATCCATAGCAGGATTGCCGGATCCATCCGTTCAGCCCTGACAAACGCGATCGCATCTTCCAACGACAACAACCCACAGGCATTTTCTGGATGGGGTGGGGGCACTGGAGGCAGGCTGGGTGGGGTGGGCTTGTCACCGTCAGGGACGATGCCGAGAGATACCGCCAGCAGCTCAGCAAGGCGGCGAACCAGGGCGACTTTGCCGGGAAGGGAAAGGTTCTGAAGGAGTTCAACGCATCGTTCAAAGCTGTGAGTGACTTCAATGGCGTAATCGACAAACATAGAGCTTGGCTCAAAGCCCTCGTTGAGAGCCGCGATGGCCAATCCCGCAAGCTCATCTTGGGAGAGATGGGGGACAAGGGCTGAGAGCTTTTGGAGGGTGGGGTGATCAACGGGGTTGGTGCTGTAGCTGATGAGGTTGGCCTGAGATCTGCCTTTCAGGGTGGGGAGGGGAAAGGATACGGGCATTGATTTTCTCCTTTGAAACAACAAACCCCCAGCGCTGGCCAGGGGTGGTTTAGGTGTGAATTTTTAGGTGGGGGGAGGGTTAGAGGATCAGATCTCATCGTTGAGTTGCTGGACGTAGCGCTCAGTCTTGGTTTTTGGCACAAGACGCAACAGCACTAAATCATGAATCTTTGCCCCTGAGAGAAACTCAGGATGCACTTTATGAGCGTAGTGCTGTATCGCACTGAGAACAGCGCTGATTTCTTGAGGATCATCCTGTAAATGGCGTGGGAGATAATGAAGATTTTCTTTGGTGACGCGATATAGCACGTCCTCCTCTGTGCTGTAGCTAGGGGTAATTTCAGGTGGTTTTTTGGAGGGGGAAGATGGGGGGATGTTCTCGTTAAGAGAATAAATATCGCCTCACCGCCGCAAAAAGGATCACCCCCACAAACGCCCAAGCAAATACTTGGATATATTGTCGCCAGAACTCTTTGCGACTCCCTGCCCGCCCTGCTGAGAGGGTTATGTGGGGCAGCAAAAAGCTTGTGAAAAGGGCTGCGATGACAGTTGCAGCAATGATGATGTTGATGATGTTGGGCATAATCTAATTGTTTCTCCTTGATGAGGGTGCCAGGGCGATCGCTTATAAATGCAGTGTCTTAAGAATCTCGACTGTTTGCCTTCCCTCAACTTGAGATAGCACCAGCAATAATTCTTCTATTTTTATTTCAAAATCTCCGAGTTCTTTGTCTAGTGGCAACAGGATGCTTGTTCTTCTGCCACCCTTCATCAAAGACCACACAGATGCTAGCCCATCAATCTTTTGTTCTTGACACCAGCCTTTATTCTCAAGATATAGGGTAATTTTTTCTGGGGATAAGGACTCAATGGCTTGCTGAGTAATATTAGGTGTCATGGTTTAGTCTCCACCACTACTGTTTCGAGTCTCCAGAGAGAGTAGATCCGGCCTAACCATCCCTGGCAATCGCCTCAGGGGAATTTCGGTGACCTGCACTTCTGTCTGGCCATATTTTGTGGTTTTCAGCGGCACGAGCGTCTTAAAAATAGCTGTATCTCTGTCTAGAAAACGTTCTGGCTGACCTTGATAACAATTGATATCTGCGTTGACAAGCTGTCGAGATATCTCATTTGGCCTCCAAATGTATTGCCAGGAGCGCTCCATCGCCCGACCGCTGGGATATTTGAGATCCAGCCTCACTTCCGGCGCAATCAATTCGCCTCTCAATCCTCCAATGGAGAGGATACTATTCTCTCCAAACAGGTCGGCGACTTCAAAGAGATTTTGAGAAGGGGCATCTCTTCCAAAGCAGATCTGGAAATGTTTAAGCTGCTGCCACTCCCAGATAATTTCCCAGCAAACCCAATTGCCATTTGGTCCGGCGTAAAATCCTGAGTCTGTCGGACGCCGAAACTGGATTGTTTTTGTGCGATCAGGCTTGAAGTCTGGAGATTCGTTCATGATGACCTCATCACACTCTACACCAGTAGATTAACCTACACTCCATCGCGCTAACATATTCACGGATGACCGAACCGAGAGATTGGCCATTGTCAGCCATCGGGAAATCAAGAACCAGAAACTCACGACCCGTCCAGACCTGGATTTTAGCCTTGTAAATCTTCATGGGTGACTCCTTAAGGCATCAAGCAAGAGGAAATGCAGAAACATCCCGAAGTAGAGCGATTGCCACAACAAGATGTAGATAAGTGTATAGCCGTCCATACTGATACCTCCTGTATCAGAAGAAAGCACCCCAGCATCAAAGGCCAGGGTGCTGGTTGGTGGGGGGAAGGAAGAGAGGGAGTACTGAGGTTAGCCCAAATAGCTTCCTGAGCAGACCAATTCTTTCTCCTCGTCATAGATATCAATCCGTCCCAAACCGTTTTTGCAGTCAACAACCTCGTATGCCCAGCCGTCTTCTTCACCAGCTTGAAGCTCAGCCGCAACCTGATGCGCTTTTTCTAATTTGCACATGATTATGTCCTCTGAAATTTCCTGAACTGCACTCTCCATACAAGACTGAAATACTGGCATCCAAAACCTCCCAGTTGATGCCATGGTTCGCATCATGGGTATTCATGACACGAGCCAGCACTACCCTCGCCTGGTCATCCGTCAGCGAGGGCGATCGCTCTTTGACATCCATAATGTGCCAAATAATGGCAATTTGATCCGACCAGTATTCTTGGAGAATCTCTACAATCGCTTGGGCTTCCACTCCCAGGCGATTGGATAAAAGCTGGGCTTGCGCTTCAATTTGGTGCTGATGCATGATTTTTTCCTGAAACGACAAAGGGGCAGAGGTGCCCCTGTACTAGAAGCCTCAGATGGTTAGGTGATCGACGCCATCGCACGGCCCACCCGATAACGTTCTGGTTCAGGGCGGTAGCTGATCTGCTCGTAGGCAGGGGGTCGAGTATTGCGCTTGATGGGCTTTCTGGAAGCTTCTATTTTTGGCGGTGATACGTAATGAGATCAATTGATGCTGCTTCTTGGCTCATGCGATAAGGGCCACTCTTACCCTTGGCAAAATAAGCTGTGTATCTTCCTCCTTCCCCATTCCAGTAGTGGAGGGTTCCCACTTTTTCACCAGCCATGTGAACCTCATAAATGTTGTAGCGAATCATGCCAACCTGGAAGTCGTCGGGCTTGATGCCGTAGGGATTCTCGATCCTTGTCCACTCCGACTTGCGGTAGCCCGCTGGATCAGAAATCTGTGCCATGAAGTCCTCATGAGCAGAGGGCTGAGTAGTATTCTGCTGATCGCCTTGCTGTTCTTGAGTTAAGGTAGGGATCATCTGTAGCTCCTGTGAGTAAGTGGTTTACAGAGTGAGAGCCGCTGGGTTTCTTGGTCGGAATAGCAGCGGCTCTCTATCAATGAAAGTTTTTTTGAATTTGAATTGTCTCTAGTTTTTAGCCTTAGTGGGCATCGCCTTATGGTCGCATCACCAGCTTCAGGTGGTTGCTAGCTGTTGGGGGAAGGTCGCTGTCACCCGGTATTTAATTCATGTTTCTAATATAGTCCATCTATAATAGAAAAGCAAGCTTTTAGATGCCTTTTTTAGATAAATATTTCTGATCAATGTGCTATTAATTAGGTAAATAGGAGGTGTCACATGCCTAGAGGAACCCATAAAAATTCGCTGCAAAATTTGACCCATGAAGGGCGACCACTAGAGTACGGTGAACCCAAGACGGGGCATCGTGTGACGGTTACCAAAACAGGCTGGCATAACGCTAAAACTCTGATTGCTTCTATGGGCATGTCTGTCTCTGAGTTCCTCGAAGAGTTGGGAAGGGGCAGGGTTACCGTGCTTCCCACTCAGAATCTCGAAGCGGTTCAAGATGCCATCGACTCTGCTCTGCTTAGACAAGCGATCGCACAAGCCAATAATGAATTTGTTTCCCCTGATGAGATTCTGCTTGAGCAAGGAATAACTAGGGCGGAATTGGATGGCTGATCGCTACTCCCTCAGAATTGCTAAGCCTGTCGTCAAATCCTTGAAGTCACTTCCCCTCAAGGATTTTAAGCAAATCATGATCAAGGTGCTATCCCTGCAAGCTGAACCCAGACCCCAAGACTACAAGGCGCTCAAGGGCTATCCTGGAGGCTTTCGAGTGGATCAAGGAGAATACCGGATCCTTTACACAATTGAGGATGAAACAATTTCAATCTTCCGCATTGGCAAGCGGAATGATGGTGAGGTTTATCGCAATCTTTAGGACAGAACCCCCAACCCCGACAGACGCGCCAGGGCTGGGGACAGGGACTACCGGGCGATCGCAATCTCTCGCCAGGTGGATTGAGGTAGGCTCAACACCTGCGAACCCATTGATTCTAGCTCTGTTGCCCGATCATAAGAATCAGAATCGTGAGCTGTCCGGGTGATTGCATTCATCAGGCCGTAGGCCGTTAGATCCTCGTCAATAAGCAGATGATTGAGTGCTTGCACTTGCTCGGCTTGGGTCATGCCAAAATGCCGTCTCGCTCGTTCCATCAGCTCATCTGTGGTTACCTCGATCCTCATCTCAGTGCTGTGGCGCATCTGATTGAGCGTTCGCTGGAAAATAGCCTCGTCATGAGCCTCAGAGAAATACTCAACGAATTGATGGAGTTTGACTGCGGCCCGCTCCCGCTCAAGAATTTGCCCTAGCTCACGCATCCTAGAGCCAGAGTGACGAATAGTCCGCCGCTCACCCTCCTCCATGCGGGTCATCCCATTGGTGCAAACAAGCCTAAAGGTTGAGGGATATACGTTTAAGCCTCCCTCGCCAGTCTCTGAGTTCGTGATCGTGACGCCAGAGCGGATGATATCGCCCTTTCTGATCTCTCCCTCAACCTTTGGAAACGCAAGCTTAATGTAGAGGCGTTGCTCTGTAACATCAGTACTGAGCAGTTCTAGATCTCTACCGAGCTTCATGATTTCAGGGTAGAGCGCTTCAAGGACTTGATCATGATCGATGATTTCGTACCCACCGCCAAGAAATGCCCTGGCTGTGTTGCCCATTGTTCTAAGGACGTGAGTACGGGAACCCTGGCGTTGTAGTCTACGGTTGACATTGATTGCCAATAGTTCACGATCTTCCTTCCGCAGTTTGCTGTAGTAATTGCCGTGGATGTCGGCAGCCTGTGCGAGTTGGCGATGGGCAGTATCACTGATTTCTAGTTCAAGGACATCTGAATCGGTCATAACCGTGAGGCCATCGCCTGATTCATTCATTTCGACTGCGGCAGATTGAACGGTGTAGTCTTGCTTCTGCGAGATTTGGCTGTCAATTTCAGCGCCAAGAGCTGCAAAAGACGATAATCCAGTTTTCATAGTTAAAATCTCCATAGGTGTAAAAGCCAGCGGAAGGGAACCGGGTTCCAATCGAATCTCTTCCGCTTTGACTTTGGAAATTTTTGATAATTGCGATTTACAGTCTCGCTCGACATCGGGCTATCCCCGGTGGCTGCGGTATCAGCAGTTTCCAGCACTTCGTAGAACTCACTTATTCGGTTGTCTGTATCTTTTGTGGGCTGCAACCCTGGATTTTGTTTCCCGATGAGGCGGTTGCTGTCCTCATCCATATATCTATAGTATCAATTTGAATTGAGTTTGTCAATTTAAATTGTATTTGTTACCATTGCTTTATAAAGTCTATTCATGAATATATATAGGAAGGGGCTATGCTTCTAACGTCGGTACTAAGCGCCCCCATGCAACTTAAGTTTGGTGAATGGTTTTCTCTACGTAGACACCAAAAACGTCTCTCTCAAGGGGACGTTGCAAGGGTCTTAAAGATAAAGCCCCAAACAATTAGCAATTGGGAGAACGGTAAAACCATTCCAAATCTCGACCCAGATCAATTCTTTAAGCTTTGTGGATTGCTAGAAGTAACCGTAGAGGAACTTGCTAGAGCATTTCGAGGTGAGCTTGAGATTAACGACTAAACAACGCCCCCGAATTTACAGTTCGGCAAATAGGCGATGGAAACTTTTGAAAACCTGCGATGACTTCTTGCTTCAAAGCTATACTGTGCAATCATTTAGGGCTTTTCGGATTTTGAACAGTTGTATCTGAGTAGGGAACACATACCAGTTTTCAAGCAGATCTCACTCCGATAAGACACAAATGCAATCATGAGAGCAATCAGACGAATTCTCCCTGATCACTTGAAATCTATCTCCTGAAAGTATTTGGGTTTATGTAGATGTAAATCGGGTTGAGCCGAGATACGTGTAAAAAGGTGCCACATAGATGCTGAGAGCATTACATAGCAATAGTTTCAGCAAAAATCAATCTTGCCAAAAGTGTTCAAATCTTTCCGGTGACATTTGAGTATATCGA
>JAAUOM010000252.1 GCA_012034865.1 Acaryochloris sp. CRU_2_0
CCTCTCACTTCGTTGTAGAGCGGGACAATCACCGCACTGAGGTCATCTAACGCACCAAGGGAAACACCCGCCAGCTCGTAAACAGTGTCTGCGATCGCTTCCAATTCGGTCCGTTTCTCGGTGATCTGTTCTAGAAAACGGTCCCAGTTGGCGATTGTCTTCAAACTCACTTCATCCTTGAGTTGGTTCAAGACAACCACCATCAGAATGTCTTGGCCAGCAATCAGCTTGAAGACTTTGAACGCTGCTTCTTTAAGTGGGGAAGTCTTGATGCTGCTAGCTTTGCGCTGTTCTAAACCCGTCGCTTCAAGAGTCAATAGTCCGAACAGTTCGAGAACATGATCGCGGTTGCGAATATTGCGGTTGCTGTGGTGCAGCTCCCAGGCAAATTTCGCCAGATTGTCTTGCCCAGTTGGGTCCTCCGGCTTGTAGTGTTTGATGATGTACTTGCGGATGTTAACTTTCTCAGGGTTCTGTGGATCGATGTGTTCTTTGATGGCATTGATCAGAGCGTTGCGAGTGGCATTGTCAGTCAGATTAATCATGATTATTCTCCAAAGAATAGTTTTGTGTGGATGAGGGAGGGACTACATAGAGATAGGCAGATTCGTTGTCACCAACAAAGGCAGCGCGGGTCATCGGTTTCGATATCCGATCGCACCGAGTTCAGCATCTCGGTAGAGTACGGCAGATCTGGCTCATCTGTGCTTGGCTGGGCCAGGGCGACAACCCGCAGACTGGAAAAGACATCTCTGGGGTTAGAGTGTTGGAATTGCTGGACAAAAGGATTGAGCGATCGCCACAGATCTAGCGCTTGATCATCACTCAGGTTTTTGCTGGTCAGCACCAGGCGGTTGAGGATTGCGGTCTGTTGGTCGTCTAGTTCAATGGCTGTGGTGAACTGGATTTGCGGAACTAATCGGTTTTTGGTGATGGGTTTCATTAGTCTTGTCCTATAGCAAATGGGATGAAGAAGTACAGAAACATTGAGAAGTAGATGGTTTGCCAGATTAGGCACCAGAGAATTTCGTAGCCGTCCATAGTTGCCCCCTAAGTTTTCAAAATCTCGCTAGAAACTGAAATGGATGGGCGGATATGGCCCCGCCCTAGCCAAGGGATTGCTGCTGGCTCAATACAGTCCAGCCAGTTCTCTGATTTGTGGATTGTCCCTGAGCTGTTTGCGAGACTCTCTAATATGTGACATGACTGTTGGGGCTGTAATTCCGAGGCTGGCGGCGATGCGTTTTGATTCATTGCCCCGTAGATAATACTCATGTATCAGCTTGGCTTCGTGGTCAGGTAATGAATCATTGATGATCCGTTCGAGCTTTTCTCTTAGACCTTGATTACAGGCTGATTCAATAGGGGTATATCCATCGCTCACCCCGTTGGTGTGAATCAGTTGGTCGCAATAAGCTTTACCTCTACGGTGATACCTAAACTCTTTATCAAAGCGGTCGATTAAACGCCGCCTCAGTTGTAAAGAAACCCAGTTTTTGAAACTTGTTTGCTTTCCAGGTTTATTAGGGTTGTGGTTATTCGCTGCCTGCTCCACACACATCAGAGCAAGCTGATACATTTCTTCGATTGGAATGCGGTGAGAAAAATTGGAGCGATAAATATGTGCCCAGATAACCCGTTGGCACTCGTCCACCAGCACCTTAAGGGCGCGTTCGCCCCGAAGACAAATTCGTTTCTCATCTAGCGTTAGACCCTCTTTTTTGTCCTTGAGCAATTGGGTTCGCGCTTGAACGTGTGCCACCAAAGCCCATTCTTCATCAGGGGTTAAAGGATTATTAGGATCTGGATTGCTCTGGGTTGCTTGGGTAAATTGAGTTTGTGTCATGATGAATTGCCTCATGCGATATGTATCGAATAGGCGGTTTTGTGGCAACCGCCAAACCGGGACGATTAGGCGTTAGTGAGGACTCTAGGTTGTAGAGAGACTTGGCTCAGGTTGAGGTGAGTGTATTCAGCCAAAGTCACCATCTTGGCGTAAAACTTGCCTTTGACTTCAATCACCCCTACATAGATGTCTTGGCCGTCTGGAGTGCTGGAGTAGGGTTCAGAATTCACATAGCCCCGGTGGTCTAGCATGAGCGGGGGTACGCATTCTAAGAACCACCAATATTCTTCATCGCCGATTTCAACCCAAGGGGCAATGTAATCAGTTTCTGATTGCTCTCTAGCTAGATTCTGCTCAATCTTAGGGCAAGGCCAGAGGGTGACTGTTTCTTGTTTGGGTAAGTTCTTCATGATTGTTTCCCTTTTGTAGCGAGTGGGTATATGTGCTGTGGAAATTGGGGATGTGGGGCTATTGTTCGTCGTATAAGTGACGCAGTTGAACAACCTGAGAATCGCTCAGACTGAACCAGCGTGTAACTGCATTTTCTGCGTTGGGGAACTCAATTCCGTCATCAATTAAGCGATTGAGTATATGTAGTGCGCTAGTCAGTTTGGTTTCCATGATTTTGATTCCTCTATGTAGCGAGTGGGTAAAACTGAAGCGGGCGGGGCAGAGGTGCCCCAGGTCAGTTCTAGAATTCGTCGAACTCAAATTCAGCTCTGATCTGGCGAGTGGTAGGGACGGTGCGCCAATCTGCAAGGCGGTGGTCATTGCCATACTCTCTGTTGACCCAAGCCCGGAGGCGATCACCGAGGCGACCAGGCTTGCAGATGACGGGTGCAACGACTTCAAACAAATCGCCACCCTCACGGACGCCGGGGTATTGCTCGATCTGTAATTCAACCATCATCATTTCGGGATGTAGCGGATCGGTAACTTGAGAGTCAATCCACTTTGCAAGCTCGTTAACAGTGGTGGGTGTTTCGGTTAAAGTAGTCATGGTTATTACCTCGTTTGGGTTTTAACTGGGGCATCGCTTTCTGATTGGAAGTCTGGGGCGGTGCCTTTGTTCGTATACGTTTATTGTACCTGAAAGCTGGTACAAATGTCAAAGCTTTCGGGTATAAAGTTGTCGCTAAATAGTACATCTGCCTACAATACTGGTTAGATGTACTATAAAGGCATGAAAAAGATGTATTGCCGTTTGGCTGTATTAATGGCTGAGAAGGATCCACAACTTTCCCAGCGTCAACTAGCGGAGCAAACTAAGCTCTCAAAAACAACCGTAAATAAGTTGTTTACCAACAGGTTTGATCGCGTTGATAGACGGACCA
>JAAUOM010000123.1 GCA_012034865.1 Acaryochloris sp. CRU_2_0
CCCAGTTTCGTAGCTTCGATGGCGGCATAACGACGACGATCCTTCTCGTTCAAAGACTTATAAAGCCGTTGCATTTGTTGTTCAATGGCGTAGGGGTACGGATTCATCTAAAAACAAATAAAGGAAGGATTCTCAGGCTATCACGCTTCATTATATTCTGGATCTTATTTAAGCCACGATCCTAAACTAAAATCAGCATTGCATTTCCTGGGTGAGGAGGGGCTGGGCGGAGAGCGGTCGAGTGGGGCTGGGCGATTTACTGCTTCTTGGCATGATTTAGACAAGAGGTGGGACAGCGTGGTTCACTTTAAGCAGTCTAACTTCTACAGTTTGATTAGTTTGCTATGGGAACATCCTTTTGCCCCGAAATATTTACAAGGCGCTAGCTATGCTCTGCGAGAGCGCGGTGGATGGATTTTTTCGCCCATGTCTGGTCGGCAAGCACGTCGACAAACTGTGCAGATGTTTACTGAGGGATCTGTGTTTCCACAGTTGATCGGTGGGATGTTAGCTGACGTGACGCCGGAAAATTTCAAAGCCCATCCTATCTACCGCAGTGGCATTGCCCTAAGTCTACCGATTAAGGTTGAAGAGTACTGATCCTATGAAGTTTGTTTAGGAGGCAGACCTATGACTTATCAATACCCGATCGATCAAGCTCAAACCCGTTTTACCCAAATTCTCAATGAAGTCGAACAGGGGAGTTTGGTTGAATTAACTCGTTCCGGTAAGCGTGTTGTGGTTCTGATTGCTAGTGAAGAATACGATCGTCTCATATTAGAAAATCGTCCTGGCTTTTGGCAAGCGCTACAAACCTTTCGCCAGCAAGCCAATCTTGCAGAAGCTGAAATTAGTTCTGAAACCTTTGAAGGCTTGCGTGAAAACTCTTCCGGTCGGGAGGTTAGTTTGTGACTCTACGGTATCTCTTAGACACTAACATTGTGTCTGAGCCGTTACGAATTAGTCCAAACTCACAGGTGCTATATAGATTGCAACGCGATGGAGATAAAATTGCAATTGCAACGGTAGTTTGGCATGAACTGTGGTTTGGCTGTTATCGTCTCCCTAGCTTAAAAAAGTGTCAAGCTATAGAGCAATACTTATTAGATGTGATTCAACCAACGATTCCTATTCTTGGCTACACTGCTGATGCGGCAAAATGGCACGCAAATCAACGGGCAAGGTTAGCAGCGTTAGGGAAAATGCCTCCTTTCGCAGATGGGCAAATTGCTGCGATCGCACAAACCAATCATCTGATCCTCGTCACAGGTAATGTTTCAGATTACCAGAACTTCACTGAACTTCAGATTGAGAACTGGTATGACAACAACCAATAATGCCCTCACTAAACCAGAAGTTTATAAAAGTGGGCGAATTCAGATAAGCAGCCCAATGTTGCATATTGGCTCTGAAGTGCCGAAGCTGAGTCCGTTTGAGTATATCGCAACAGATCAATTCGTCTATTACCCCAATGCCGAAGTTCTTGCCCGATCGCTCTATCAACGCCATCCATCACTCCTGGAGGACTACCTGTATACCATCCAACAGCGGCAGTCAATTTTACCCATTCTAGAACAAGCTTTTGGCGAAAACTGGCCGCAGGCAAAGGGTGCTAACGGTCAACCGATATTTCCCAAGACAAGCCGTAGTTTATGTCAAACGGATCCTAAGCAAATTAGCGATCTGCGACCGATGATTCGGAATGGCTACAGTCAGCTCTATATTCCGGGTTCATCAATAAAGGGCGCGATCCGGACTGCAATCACTTACCATCTGCTGAAAAATGCTAATCAATATCAAGTTCCAACCCAAAAACGGATAAGCGCGATTGAGCTTCAGCTTCAGGAGACAATGGGTAATCTGAAACAAAAGGTAAAGTCTATCGATAATGCGCTATTCATGGATGTCTTATTTAATGAGTTTGGAATCAAGGGAGATCGGAGTGATGTCAAAAATGGCTCCAATACGGATTTTATGCGAGCGGTGAAAGTTAGTGATTCGGAGCCATTGATTAAGCGCAAGATTACTCTGAAAAATGGCAGAAATCGAGTTGAAAACTTACCCATAACATCTGAAGTCCTGATTTCTAGTTATTACCCAGACTATCGAGCCAAATACCGAGCCTCGATTTATGCTGAGTTAGTCCGTAATGTGCAGACCACGTTTACGATTACCCTCGATCTCGATCTTCTAGGCAAAATGCAGCATCAGCAAGGGATGACAATTCCGTTCAACTCTGTTGCTGATCTTCTCCAAATTTGCCAAGCTTTTGCCCAAGACCAATGGGATGCTGAGCATGATTATTGGCAAGATGTGCAAAATAATCCTCAGCAGCACCGTCACAGTAAAATCCCCAATTTAGATTTTGGCGCAATTCGTGATTTTTATGAACCGAGAATTTGTCCCTATGCACTCCGGTTGGGGTGGGGAAGCGGTATGAATGGCACAACAGTTGGGTTATTGTTGAATGAGCAGTTGCGATCGCAACTCCGCGACACCTGTGGGAATAAAGCGCCCGGATTTGAAGCACCTAAATCTAGACGGACAGTGCTCAGTCTTGATCGCACGATCAAATTTGTTCCGGGCTGGGTTAAATTGAAGGTGCTGTGACCATGCTGATTCGCACCACTTGGACATTAAACGTCACTAAACCCACCCTATTGCCGCGTTCCTACGGATTAGAGTTGATCAAGCAGGTGCATCAGCGTTTAGGCATCGAAATCGGATCAGAGCAGATTCCGTCCACAACCTGTTCTGGAATTTTGGGAAACATGGCACCCTCAGGCGACTTCCTTACGGTTTACCCAAATGAGTACTATCAACTCTCTCTGTGTGGATTACGAAACAGTGAATCGAAAGCGATCGCGTCCTTCAATCTAATTAACAATCTGGTTGACTCTACCCTCGACCTTCTCGGCGCTAGTTTTCATATCCTCGATCGGGTGGATGAAACCACCAGCTATGAAAGTCTTTATCACTCGCTGGTTGCGGATGAACCCGAATCTTCATTTTGGTTTGCCCTCACATTTATCACCCCAACCGCCTTTGCCCAAGACCAAATCCGTCTGCCGTTGCCCGTTCCAGCTCTGATGTTTCACAGTTGGTTAGAACGCTGGAACCATTTTGCTCCTGTCTATCTAGGTAGCAGTGACCTGATCGATTATCTTGCGGCAGTTGTAGCGGTGTCGCAGCACAAAATCCAAACCCGCCGAGTGATGATTCATCAGGGTAAAGTGACCGGATTTACGGGAGAGGTTTCGCTCAACATTTTGTCCCGTGCCGATCCGTTGCTAGCTAATGTTGCGAATCTGCTGATCCATTATGCTCAGTTTGCTGGAACAGGGATGAAGACTCGCTTGGGCATGGGACAGACAAAAATAAAGGAAAAGGATCAGAAATAATATGGACTGGCTCTCCTACTTTGAACCCAACCACCTCTTGCATCTCGCTCAAACCACGATCGCGGCAGCCAGCAACGTAGAGGTCGAACTCCTTCGTCAACAACTTGACTTCATCAATAGCGAAAATGCTCGACTCAGTGCGGACTTCGTCAAGAAACTAGAGGTCGTTTCCCAAGCTAACAAAGACCTTAGTGAAAGCTTTAAAACCTTTGTTGACACCATGAAATTTGTTTTGACCGTTTTTGGCGCTGTGGGAACTGTGATCGCAATCGTGATCGCATTTGTATTCGGCAAAAATCTAGAGGATGCTAAAAAAGTCGCCCGCGAGTCTATCCGTCAAGGGGTGGATAGTCATGTCACAACCCTTGTGCAAGCCGAAGTCGAAAATATCCGACGAACCCTGCAACGAGAGCGCGTTATCGGAAATACAATCGTCAATTACTATTTGCCCAACAGTCTTCAACCACCCAGGGAATTTACACTGCTGAAAGCCAGGGGTTTTCGAGATGTCCACTTCCCCGAAGACCTACAGCAACTCCAAAGTAGGATGGCAGATGTTGTTGTTCTTGATCTAGAAAACTGGCTGACGACGCTGCTTGAAACTAGGCGAGATGATGCAGCAAAAGCGCAAATCGACACCTTACTCACACAATTGCCTAGATCAACTGTTTTGGTTGTCTATATCCGTCGCCAACTACCATATCTCTATTCTGTTCCCAAAGATCATTACATCACTGCCGCCAACAATCCCGTCACCCTAATCGGGATGGTGGCTGATGCTGCCTATGTTGTAGTGGGCGATCAAAGAGCTGAATCCTTACCTGGGCAATTTACACCGCAGTGATCGCAAGGAGCCACACCTGGCCTTTGATCTGATGGAAGAATTTCGCTCTCCCATCGTCGATAGCCTAGTGGTGATCCTGATTAACAAAAAAATCCTCAAACCCACAGATTTCACCTGGCCTAACCAGGAAGGGGGCATTTATCTGCATGACTCGGCTCGTCGGGTCTTCTTGAAACAGTTTGAAGAGCGGATGTCCGATGAGGTGACCCATTGGGAAGGCAAAGAACCTGTGTCTTATCGGCGAGTCATTCAACGTCAGGTGCAACAGTATAAATATTGCTTGCAAGAGAGAGCGGCCTATGAACCTTTTTTGAGGTCAACCTAGGAGATCGATCATGCTAGTGCTAGTGGTCTATGACATTGCCGATGATCGTCGCCGAACCGGGCTGTCGGATTTTCTAGAAGGCTATGGCAGAAGGGTGCAAGAGAGTGTATTTGAATGTTTTTTGAGCCTCAATGAGATGCAAAAACTGCATCATAAAGATCAAGCGGCGGGTAAAGTTACCCGAAGATAATGTCCGGTTTTATTGGATACCTGTGGATGCCCTAGGGCGAACGCTAACCCTGGGGAGTGACCCTCCTGAACCACCGCCAAAAGTTTATATTATCTAGGGGTTGACAGTTGCGGCCGAGTCTTTTAGGCTATTTTGTAACAAGGGGATCACCCATCTCCCCCGAACCTTGAAAACCGCATAACTTCGTTGACCTGCGTCGATGCCTTATCCAGTAAGCCTTCCAGGCTTGGCAAAATCGCTTTAATTGCGAATAAAGGCTGCTTTTTGACCAAAAAAATGACCTGCGTCGATTTGCCTTTTGAAACCCTTGCCTGCTATGGCTTCTACAACAGAAGGGTTACAAACCCTATTCCCCGCGAGGGGATCGAAACTTACAAGGAACTCCCAGTAATAATACACCTTCAGGAGACTGTTACAAACCCTATTCCCCGCGAGGGGATCGAAACGCTACATTAAACCCTTGTTCAGCTTCAGGAGTTGCACAAGTTACAAACCCTATTCCCCGCGAGGGGACTGAAACTTGGGCATATTAAGCTACCAATATCTTTGCTAACTTGTTACAAACTCTATTCCCCGCGAGGGGACTGAAACTTAGCTGCACTTGCCACAACGGCATCATCTTCAGTGCTGGGTTACAAACCCTATTCCCCGCGAGGGGACTGAAACTTTACCCTGAGAGAGTGAAATGAAAGCCATAACCCAGTATAGATAAGCCTCCTAGCTTTTCAGGCTCCGTTGATACTTAGACCCTTCATTGACAGAGAGTTTGATTTGTGACATTATCTGCGGCTCATCTTTTGCTGGTTGACCACTTTATTGACCTATGAGCGAGGCTGACAGGCTCCTCAGCTTGAGATAAATTTAAGGGCAGCGCCATTCATGCAGTAGCGTTGACCTGTGGGTTGAGGGCCATCGTCAAACACATGTCCCAAATGTCCACCGCAACGGCGGCAATGCACTTCAGTTCGGGTTATAAATAATGACTGATCAGTGGATGTAGCGATCGCCCCTACAATGGGCGCATAAAAGCTAGGCCAACCCGTACCACTATCAAATTTAGTCTCTGAAGTAAATAGGGGTAAGTCACAGGCCGCACAGCCATAGGTTCCCTTGGCATAATTCTTATCCAAGGGACTAGTGCCGGCCCGTTCCGTTCCATGATCCCGCAGAATGTAAAACTGTTCTGGGGTTAAAATCTTACGCCACTCTGCTTCAGTTTTGGTAACCTCAAACTCCTTAGTAGCTATCCCAGCCTTTGAACTCCAAGGGAGGTAACGCCATAACCAAGCTACACCTACCATTGCCGCACCAGCCATTACAAAATATCGTTTTTTCATGATTTATAGCGATCTGGAAGAATTGTTACAGGATAGATACGAACGGAATCTCAAGTCATCCGCTACACTGATCTATATCCATTCATACTGACGGCTAACTCAAACAGATACATCACTATGGCAGCAACTGAAATTACTGGACTAATTGCCTACAGTCTCGTTAGATTTTTACAAATCTACTTTGTTTTGTTGATCATTAGAATTCTACTGAGCTGGTTTCCCAATGTTGACTGGAGCAGTATGCCCTTTTCAATTTTGAGTCAGCTTACAGATCCCTATCTCAATATTTTTCGATCGATCATCCCACCCCTAGGCGGCATAGATTTTTCATCCATTTTAGCGATTGTCCTGTTGCAATTTTTGCAACAAGCCCTCGAAGGTTTTGTGCGAGTTCCTATCCTCTGAACCGTAGTGCGTTACTTTTTGAATATGGTTCTAATCTTTAGAAGATAGCGGTCTAGGCATAGCAGTATATTTCTAGCGAACCTTAGAGGTAAATCCACTTGCCTTGAATTGCTCCAACTTTAAGGGGGTTTCCAAGGCTTCCGGCACACTGACTCTCAGCTCAAACGTACCTGTGCCCGGTTCAATCACATCAATTGCCCCCAAGCGACCGCGATTTTCCATGGCGGAGTTGTTGTTGACATCATAGATGCGACCAAAGACATCGGCATCCATGACGGTTTTCCCAGATTTATTGGTGGTTGTGCCCGTAATAATAAAGCAGTTGGCAAGTCGCATAATGGGACCGCCACTGGTCACAGTCCCCTTACCAATTTCAGGGGGACATTCATAATAGGACAAATCTGACAATTCAATCTGGGTTACTGCAAGGGCAGGTGGACTAATTAAGCTGCTGGTCAACAACAGCAGACTCAGAACAACAAAGGCAAGTTTGACACGCAAAGACATAATGGTTGATTTCATTTTAAAAAGGTTGATCACTAAAAATGATTTTGCTAAACATCTGTTCCCTGTGACTTTGCTTTGATCCCCACGGGCTTTGATCGGGATTGTCTGTGACCATTGAGGGTACGGGTGATAACAAAGCAAAACAGCCAGTAAAACAGGAGTAGACACCTCGGTCTCTACCTCCAGCATTCTATCGCTAAACGTATTTTGATCCCTAACAAAGTGGCACCCACAAAATTGCTCATAATCGTTTTCAATCTAGAAAACGCTGCGAAAATATAAGTATTGCCTTCTCAGGAAAAATTTATATTGGGGTCAGGAGACTATCATCTCGACGGCTCTACACTTGTGATAGAGAGGGACTTAAATGGATTGAATAGGAGGAAATCTGATGCGATCGCAAGTTTTTATGTCCGCAAGTGTGCTAGCGTTAATCCTTTTGGATGGATATCATTCAGGGAAGTATCTGCTGAGTTGTTCTTTAAACCCAACGCCTGACTATCCCGTTATTGTTCAGTAAGGAATGATTAACACCCATGGGTAGGCCGTGGCGAAATTTTTCTAAACAGATGCGCCAAGCCGTGCATCCCGGCTCCTTGCAGTTTCGGCTCACGGTCAGTATTGCGGGTCTGATTGCCCTGGGGTTAACCAGTGTAACCCTGTGGACGAGCTGGAAAATGCAGCAGATCCTTATTTCTAGCCATAAACAAAATATCGTTGACATTGGCGATCGCATTGCCGAGGATGTGATCCTCTACCAGGAAATGGAGGACATGTTTACGGCTCAACAAAGTATGCAAAAAGCCATTGATAATCGAGCCAGTCGCAACTTAATACTGTGGGTGAACAATCCCCAAGGGAATCTGGTAGCGGCCTCAGCTAATCTCTCCAATCTAACCTGGCAACGCTTTGATAGCCCTAGGAGCTTGGCGGCGATTTTCCAGGTCAATCCCTTGCCGAAGGTTTATCACATTCAAGATCGAGATTTTGTCGCCTGTCACAGTCCCTTGATGGTTAAAAACCAGCGATTGGGCACCCTGTTTGTGGCTCAAGATATCACCGAGGATCAGCGCAAATTTGTCGCCAGTGTGCAAACCTTAGCCCTAGCCAGTACGGTAGCGATTATTGGGATCACCCTGGTGTTAGCTTGGTATGTGCGCCGCTCCCTGCAACCCCTGTATCAGATGGGTTTAATGACCAAAGCCATCTCAGCTGATGATTTGGCAGAGCAGAAAGTCGAACTTGACAATGCTCCCAGTGAAATTCAGGAACTCGTTGAGACTTTTAATCATATGTTGTCGCGGTTGTCTGCTGCTTGGCTACAGCAACAACAAACCACGGAACGGCAACGAGAATTTGTCAGTAATGTTTCCCATGAGTTGCGCACACCCCTCACCATTGTCCGGGGCTATTTACAGAGTGTTCAGCGCCGAGGCGATAATTTGACCGAAATGCAGCGCGAGGCTTTGGAGATTTCCATGGCGGAGGCTGATCTGACGATTCGACTCTTGCAAGATTTGCTGTCTTTGGCTCGTGCTGATGATGGATACATGCCCTATCACTTGGAGTCACTGATCTTAAATGATGTGGTGACAGAGGTGGTGCGGATGGCGGAACGCTTTAATCAGCGGTTCATTGAGTTGGAGGCTGAATCGCCTTTGATTCGGGTGTATGCCGATGCGGATCGCCTGCAACAGGTATTGGTAAACTTAGTGGAGAATGCCATTAAATATTCAGAACCGACTGATCCAGTGACGGTAAAACTAGAGAAACGAGAAAAAGCGGCCCTGATCCAGGTGTGCGATCGCGGCGATGGCATCCCTTTGCAACAGCAATCGCGGATTTTTGAGCGCTTTTATCGCTTGGATGCAGCGCGGGCTCGCTCCACGGGGGGATCGGGTTTGGGCTTGTCCTTAGTCAAAACCTTCACTGAAGGCATGGGAGGAGAGGTGAGTGTGCTCTCTCAACCAGGTGAAGGCAGTACGTTTACGGTTACCTTACCTATACCTCCTGAATCAACACCATGACAGCAGCACATATTCTCTTGGTTGAAGATGAAACCAAACTGGCCCAATTTGTGGAGATGGAACTCACCCATGAAGGGTATCAGGTGACAGTAGCCCATGATGGGATGACGGGATTGACCGCAGCCCGTGCAGGCCAACCGGATCTGATTCTCTTGGACTGGATGCTGCCGGGATTATCTGGGATTGAGGTCTGTCGGCGATTACGGACAACGGGGGATAAAGTCCCGGTGATTTTGTTAACCGCCAAGGATGAAATTAGCGATCGCGTCGAAGGACTTGATGCCGGGGCGGATGACTATATGGTCAAACCCTTTAGCATTGAGGAACTCCTAGCGCGGATCCGCGCCCATCTGCGCCGCACCCAAGAAGACGATCCTGATCTCTTGGAATTTGCTAACTTAACCCTAAATCAACGCACGCGAGAAGTGTTTCGAGATCAGCGCGCCATTGAATTAACCGCCAAAGAATTTGACCTGTTGGTGTACCTGATGATGCATCCGCGCCAGGTGTTGACGCGCGATCGCATCTTAGAGCAAGTCTGGGGCTACGATTTCATGGGGGATTCCAACATCATCGAAGTGTATATCCGCTATCTGCGTCTTAAACTGGAAGAAGATCAAGAAAAACGTCTCATTCAAACCGTTCGGGGCGTAGGTTACGTCCTCAGAGAGTGAGGCATTATCTGGTCAAAAAACGTAAAGTCCAATGAAGGGATGTCTCCATAATCTTGATCCCGTCATTGTTGACCCTTTAGGATGAGGCACAGTTAGTAAATCTCTAGGGAGTGGTAGTTGCACGATTCTAGAACCTCACCTTTAGTGTTTTAAGTTTTTAATTATGGGACTTTTTGATCAAATTGTTAGCGCCATTGACAATCCAGCCTTACAAGCCAATACCGGGCAGTTAGGGGGTATCCTCAATACCGTTCAACAGCTCAGCCACAATCCAGACCTGAAGGAGGGCTCCACCCAAGCGGTGATGTCCTTACTCGGCAATCATGTGCGATCGGCCTTGAAATCCCAGTCCTTGGGGCAAGCCCAAACCCTCGTCAGTCAGTACAGTGGAACAAGTGCGAATAGCGATGCTGTCAATGCTTTGTTCCCACCGGCTCAGCAACAACAGATTGTCCAAGAGATCTCGCAGCGGACGGGTTTAAATAGCAATGTTATTGAAGGACTGCTACCCACGTTAGTACCCCTGGTTTTGAATCTTTTGCATAGTGGAACCTCCCAGCAGAACCCCCAACAAGGCAGCAATCCCGTCTTGAGTAATTTTTTAGACAGCGATAACGATGGCGATGTCGATGTTGCGGATGCCCTGCGCATGGCAGGGAACTTCATGGGCCAGCGCTAGTCTGCCGTTGCCTTATCCACCTTAACTCCCCCAACTCGGACGATGGCTAAACTTGAGATCCAGCACTTGAATAAAACCTATACCCCTAAAGTTGTCCCGGTTAAAGATCTCAGCTTCACCGTCGGCAAGGGGGAGTTTCTGACCTTGTTGGGACCCTCCGGTTGTGGCAAATCTACCACCCTCCGGTTAATTGCTGGTCTAGAGCAACCCACCCAGGGGGAGGTGATTATTGACGATCAGGTGGTTACCCACAAAAGTGCGGGCGATCGCGATATTGCCATGGTCTTCCAAAGCTATGCCCTTTATCCCCATATGAATGTCTATGACAATATGGCCTCCGGTTTAAAGTTACGCAAAATGACTAAGGCTGACATTCAGCAACGGGTCACCAATGCCAGCCAAACCCTCAACCTAGAGGATTTAATGCACCGCAAACCCGGCCAACTGTCTGGGGGACAGCGCCAACGCGTTGCCCTAGGACGCGCTTTAGTTCGCAATCCGGCTGTGTTTTTATTGGATGAGCCCCTGAGTAACTTGGATGCCCTCTTGCGGGAGCAGGTGCGAGCGGAATTAAAGAAATTGTTTGAGAAACAACAAACCCCTGTGGTGTACGTCACCCATGATCAAACCGAAGCCATGACCTTATCTTCCAAAGTGGCGGTCCTTTATCAAGGTGAATTGCAGCAGCTAGATACCCCCCAACGCATTTATAGCCATCCCGCCAATCAATTTGTGGCGGGCTTTATTGGCAGTCCGCAAATGAACCTTTTTACTCTGCGCTGCGATAATCAAACGGCTATCCTGGGCAATACTCGCATTCCCTTGCCTGCTCCAGTAGATGAAACGCGGGAGATTGTCTTGGGTATTCGGCCTGAGCATGTCAGTTTAGCAACCCCCACTGACACCTTGACGTTTCCAGGGAAGGTGGGCTTGGTGGAAAATTTAGGCATGAGCAATCTTGTGAGTCTTGATGTGCAAGGCTGCGATTTGACCCTGCGGGCGCTCCTACCAACGGATCAAACCTGGTCAGGGGATGAAATTTCCCTGGCCTTATCTCCACCTCAGTTGCATTGGTTTGACGTCCAAACCCAAACACGCTGGCTTGATCCCTAGAGAAAGTGAGATTTTTCTATTCCTAGCTCAGCGTCTAGAAACGGTGAATGGGAGCGCGTTTATTTTGTTTAGCGATCGCATTCACCGGAATACTGGGCTGAATTAGCCTTTAATCGTAATTTTGCCAACCATACCTGCACCACGATGGGGTTCACAGTAGAAGGAATAGGTTCCTGGAGTGATATCAGCCGGGACAGTGACATCAAACCCTCCTGACATGATCATCGCTGGGTGTGACAAACTACTAAGATTGCCATCAAACACCACATTATGGGGTGGTACGCCCCCCACTTCGTAATGCTATCCATTACACACAAGTACGTAGGAATATTACAGGATATAGCTTTTAAGAACCAGGTGCAAAGGTTTGAGTTAACGTTGAAGAGTCAACTGGAGATGAAACATCATGGGAAATTGGGCTAGCTAA